>NZ_CP032364.1:2498169-2810441 GCF_003589745.1 Lachnoanaerobaculum umeaense
GCCATGATATCTTCTGTTGTCTTTGCATTCTTTACAATCTCTAAGATCTCTACATACTTGCTGTTCTCTTCAAGCTTAGCATCAAAGTCTATTACCTCTGTCTTTGCTCCTGCCACTCTTTCCTTCTTTTGCATAACACCCGGACGAACTGTTGCCATCTGTGGTCTGTTCTCAGGGCATGCGATAGTAGCTATTGTGTTTCCACCAAATGCCGGTCTTGTCATAAGAAGCTGATTATGCTTCTGTTCTCTTCCTGCAACTGCTACTAATGGATAATCGCCTATATCAAGCTGTGTACAGTCTGCTGTAAGTCCTGTTCCAACTCTTGCTGATACTCTAGGTCCCAAATCTCTTCCTATTGCTGTAGCTCCAATAATGAATATCTCAGGCTTAAACTCATTTATAACTGCTGATAATGCCTGTGTATATGGCTCTGTACGATACTCTTTTAATTTAGCATCATCCACTACTATTACTTTATCTGCACCATGCTCTGCAAGCTCATCTACCAGACCTTTTACATCAGATCCCAGTAGTACTGCTGTTACTTCTGTATTAAGGTCAGCAGCTAAATCCTTACCTTTTCCTATAAGCTCAAGAGAAATACTGCTCAATTTGCCGTCTACCTGCTGGGCAAATGTAAACACTCCCCTGTATTCTTCTGTATTTTGTCTCATAAACGACTCCTTTTTAGATGATATGTGTTTCTTTTAATTTGCCTATGATGTAATCAACAGATTCTGATGCACCAAGGTTTACCTGCTCTCCTGCACCCTTTCTTACCTTGTCAGATGCCTTTGCTATCTGAGTTGGTGATCCCTTAAGTCCTATATTAGAATCATCTACATCTATAAGGTCTGCTCTTGAAAGTACAGTAACTTCTTTGTCATATGCATCAAAAATACCGCCAGGAGTCATATATCTTGGCTCATTCAGCTCTGATAATGCTGTAACAAGTACCGGCATCTTTGCTTTCAATACATGATATCTGTCATCAAACTGACGCTCTACCACTACACTGTCGCCATCTATCTCTATCTTCTGTGCATAGCTGATAACAGGTATATCTAAATGCTCTGATATCTGTGGACCTACTTGTGCTGTATCTCCATCTATAGCCTGACGACCTGTTATAATAAGATCATACTCTAATTTTCTAAGCGCTCCTGCTATAGTCTGTGATGTAGCCCATGTATCTGCTCCACCAAGTACTCTGTCTGTTATAAGTACAGCATTGTCTGCTCCCATTGCCAACGCTTCTCTAAGTACTTCATCAGCCTTTGGAAGTCCCATAGTAACAACTGTAACTTCTGCACCATATTTATCTTTAAGTCTAAGAGCTGCCTCAAGACCCGCCTTATCATCCGGGTTCATAATTGTAAGCATAGCTCCTCTATTTAATGTGCCGTCAGGGTTGAAAACAACTCCGCCCTTTGTATCAGGCACTTGTTTAATACAAACAACTATCTTCATGACATCCTCCATTCGTAATAGCACAATTATTTAAGCAATCCGCCTGAAATTACCATTCTTTGTACTTCGCTTGTTCCCTCGTACACTTCTGTAATCTTAGCATCACGCATCATTCTTTCAATCTCATATTCTCTTGTATATCCATATCCACCGTGAAGCTGTACTGCCTTTGTAGTAACTTCCATAGCTACTTCTGCCGCAAACAACTTAGCCATAGCTGCTTCCTCTGAATAATTCTTCTGGGTTGCTTTAGCCATAGCTGCTCTATATACAAGCATCTGTGCCGCTTTTACTTTGGTTGCCATATTCGCTAACTCAAACTGTGTATTTTGGAATGCACCGATAGATCTTCCAAACTGCTTTCTCTCTTTTACATATGCAACTGTTCTCTCAAGTGCTCCCTCTGCTATACCTAGTGCCTGTGCAGCAATACCGATACGACCACCATCAAGAGTATGCATTGCTATACCAAACCCCTTACCTGCAGGTCCAAGCATGTTCTCCTTTGGAACTCTACAATCAGTAAATATAAGTTCATAGGTTGATGAACCTCTGATACCCATCTTCTTTTCTTTTGTTCCAAAGCTAAATCCCGGTGTATCCTTCTCAACTATAAATGCAGAGAAAATCTTCTTTTGTCTTCCCTTTGCATCTACCTTTATCTCTGTACATGCTATTACAACATAGATATCTGCTTCTTTACCATTTGTGATAAAAATCTTTGAGCCATTAAGTACATACTCATCACCATCAAGTACAGCCTTTGTAACCGCACCCTGTGCATCTGTACCTGCGTTAGGCTCTGTAAGTGCAAAAGCTCCAAGCTTCTCACCCTTTGCCAATGGTACAAGGTATTTTTCCTTCTGTTCAGGTGTTCCATACATGAAAATAGGATCTGCACAAAGTGATGTATGTGCTGAAACGATAACACCTGTTGTAGCACAAACCTTTGACAGCTCTTCTACGCACATAATGTAAGCTAATGGATCAGCTCCCTGTCCTCCATACTCCTTTGCTACAGGAATACCAAGAAAACCGTACTTTGCAAGCTTAGTTACAGTTTCTCTTGGAAATACTTCTGTTTCATCTACCTCTACCGCAAGAGGTTTTACTTCCTTTTCAGCAAACTCCCTAAAGAGGGCTCTTGCCATCTCATGTTTCTTGTCTAAAGTAAAATCCATGAATCATACCCTACTTGAATAAATCCAAGTGCAAACATAAATAGTGAAAGTCTTTGTTTGCGTTATCCTTTCTTAGTTTTCTTTCATCTATATAAAATGCAAATTCACATTTTGTATCTATATGCATTTACCCCCCTTCTTACTGCTTGTAAAAAGGGGGATATTAATTACTTATAAGAGAATATTCCTTCTCCTGTCTTCTTACCAAGTTTGCCTGCAGCTACAAGCTCTCTTAACCTAGGTGCCGGTAAATACTTGTCATCCCCTGTCTCATTGTGAATAACTTCCATAATAGCCAGACAAATGTCAAGACCGATAAGGTCTGCCAAATGAAGAGGTCCCATTGGATGTGCACAACCAAGAATCATAGCTGTATCTACGCCCTCAGCATCAGCTGTGCCTGCTGCCCATACATTGATAGCCTCATTTATCATTGGAACAAGTATACGATTTACTACAAATCCAGGTGCTTCATTAACCTGAACAGGTGTCTTTCCGATTTCTATTGATATATTCTTAATCTTTTCAACTAAATCTGAAGGTGTCTTTTCTCCACCAATTACCTCAACGAGTTTCATTCTATCTGCAGGGTTGAAGAAGTGCATACCTACTACAGGTCTGTCAAGTGCCTCTCCTATTTTTGTAATAGAAAGTGATGAGGTATTTGAAGCAAAGATACAATCCTTAGGAACTATATTCTGAAGCTCCTTGAAAATTTGCTGTTTGATTTCCATCTTCTCAAGCGCCACTTCAACTACTAAATCACAATCGCTGCATATATCATTAAGTCCAACCTTAATCTTTGAAATGATTGCATCACCTGCTTCTTTTGAAAGCTTCTCTTTGCTAACGAGGAAATTAATATTCTTTTGAATCTTAGCAAAACCTGCCTGTGCATACTCTTCTTTAATATCACAAAGTCTTACCTCATACCCCTGTGTCATTGCAAAAGCTTGAGCTATACCTGAGCCCATTGTACCTGCACCAATAATACCAACTTTCATATTTTTATCCTTTCTAAAATAAAAAACAATTTTAAATTTTTAATAAACCACTTATAGGTTTTTATAACTTATGAATTGGTGAAATTCTTTTCCTTTCTCTTCTCAAGGAAAGCACTCATACCCTCTATCTGATCATGTGTCTCAAAGCAACTTCCAAACAGCTTCTCTTCAATAACTATAGCGTCATCCATATTTACATCAAGTCCGTCATTGATAGCCTTCTTACATGCACGAACTGCAATAGGTGCATTCTGTGCTATAGCCGCAGCCATCTTCTTTGCTGCCGGCATAAGCTCCTCTTGTGGATATATCGCATTAACCAATCCTATTCTAAATGCCTCATCAGCTTTTATATTTCTAGCTGTATAAATCAACTGCTTTGCCATGCCTGCGCCAATCAATCTGGCAAGTCTTTGTGTTCCACCAAATCCCGGTGTAATACCAAGTCCAACCTCAGGCTGACCAAACATTGCATTGTCTGAGCAAATACGAATATCACAGCTCATTGCAATCTCGCATCCACCACCAAGTGCAAATCCGTTTACAGCTGCTATAACAGGTATTGGGAAGGTTTCAATCTTTCTGAATACATCATTTCCCTTCTTTCCAAACGCCTCACCCTCTGCAGGATTTAGCTTACTCATCTCGGCGATATCTGCACCTGCTACAAACGATTTGTCGCCTGAGCCTGTCAATATAACTGCTCTTATCACATCAGTATCAATACTGTCGAAACAAGCTTCAAGCTCTGCCAATACTTCTGAATTCAAAGCATTGAGTGCCTTAGGTCTCTCTATTGTAACAACTCCAACAGCACCTTCTGTATCAAACTTTACAAAATTCATAAAACACCTCCTCGTCAATGTTGCATATTGTTTGGCATGAAAATTCCATATGACAAAAATATAACATATATGTATACTACAATCAATTAGTTTTTTTTACTAATCATTCTATATATTTTGCATAAGTATATTTTAACATATTAAAGCATCTAATTGCCAAAAATATAAGTTTTTATAAATTATATTGAATAAAATTATTTTATTGACTTTTTTATTATTCAAAAGGAATAAATTTGCGTCACTCTAGATAATTTTTTACAAACTCAAATTTTATTCATTATAACATATTGTTTAAAGAAGATATATATAAAAATTTATCATTTTTTTTATAGTTATTTTCAATAACAAAGTGGTGGATAATTAATTCCACTTGTGTTATCCTATAAGAGACACATGTTGCTGACATTATAAGGCGGATATTAACTCCACCTATATTGTCCACTTTATCTTTATAGAATTGAGGTATAAAAAATGAGAGAAGTAGTTATCGTTAGTGCTGCAAGAACAGCTATGGGTAGTTTTGGTGGTTCATTAGCTGGAGTAAGTGCAGTCGATCTTGGTGTAACAGCAGCAAAGGGTGCCATTGAGCGTGCAGGTGTTGATGTTGCTCTTATAGATGAAGTAATAATAGGAAATGTACTTAGTGCAGGCCTTGGACAGAATATTGCAAGACAAATAACACTTGGTGCGGGTATTCCAAATACTGTTCCTGCATTATCAGTAAATAAAGTATGTGGTTCAGGTATGAGAACTGTAGGACTGGCAGCTCAGGCAATAAAAGCAGGTGATGCAGATATCATTCTGGCAGGTGGTACAGAGAGTATGTCCAATGCTCCATATGTAGTTAAGGGAGCAAGGTTCGGTGTTAAAATGGGTAATCAGACATTGGTAGATGAGATGATTACAGATGGTCTTTGGGATGCTTTCAACAACTATCACATGGGTGTGACAGCTGAGAATGTTGCTGAGCAAAAGGGTATCACCAGAGAAGACCAGGATGTATTCGCAGTTGAGAGCCAAAGAAGAGCACAAGTTGCTATAGAGACAGGTAGATTCAAAGATGAAATAGTTCCTGTACTTATCCCACAAAGAAAAGGTGATCCTAAGGTATTTGATACAGATGAATATCCTAAGTTCAATACTACAATCGAAAATCTTGCAAAATTAAGACCGGCTTTCAAAAAAGACGGTACAGTTACAGCAGGTAATGCATCAGGTATAAACGATGGTGCTGCAATGTTTATCATAGCATCTAAGGAAAAAGCACTTGAACTCAATCTCCCTATAATGGCTACTATAAAGAGCTATGCTTCAGGTGGTGTGGATCCAAGTGTAATGGGACTTGGTGTAATCCCTGCTTCAAAAAAGGCTATGGAAAAAGCCGGTATAACAGCAGCAGATATTGATCTTGTAGAAGCAAATGAGGCCTTTGCAGCACAGGCTATCGCAGTATGTGATGAGCTTGGATTTAAGAGAGAAATCACAAATGTAAACGGTGGTGCTATTGCACTTGGGCATCCTATTGGAGCATCCGGTGCAAGAATACTTACTACTTTACTTTTTGAGATGGAAAAAAGAGACGTTAAATGCGGACTCGCTTCACTATGTATAGGAGGTGGAATGGGTACTGCAATTATCGTAGAAAGGGGGACAAATTGAAAATAGTTTCAATCAAAGATGCTATTTCCGGCATTAATGATGGTGCTTCTATCATGGTAGGAGGTTTCCTGGCATGTGGTACACCTGAACCAATCATTGATGCATTAGTTGAAAAAGGGGTAAAGGATTTAACAATTATCTGTAATGATACTGCTACTCCTACTACAGGTGTTGGAAAGTTGGTTGCAAATAACCAGGTAAAGAGAGTTATTTCAACACATATAGGTACAAACCCTATAACAGGACAAAAGATGCAAGACGGCAGTATAGAGGTAGAGCTTTCTCCTCAAGGTACTCTAGTCGAGAGAATCCGTTCCGGTGGTGCCGGACTTGGTGGAGTACTTACACCTACAGGTATTGGTACAGAGGTTGCTAATGGCAAGCAGGTTCTAAATATTGACGGTAAGGACTATATTTTAGAGAAGGCTCTAAAAGCTGATTTTGCTATTATCGGTGCTACAATAGCTGACGAGAAGGGGAATCTTTATTTAGCTGCTACAACCAAAAACTTTAGTACAGTTATGGCTACAGCTGCTGATGTGGTTATCGTAGGTGCAGAGCGTATTGTTCCTGTAGGGGAAATTCAGCCTGACCATGTTACAGTACCTGCTATATTTGTAGATTATCTTGTAGGAGGTGAGTCATAATGTCAAAAGAAAAGATTGCTAGACGAGTTGCCAGAGATTTGAATGATGGCGATGTAGTAAACTTAGGTATTGGACTTCCTACTATGGTAGCGGACTATGTTCCGGAAGGTATAGATATTACACTTCAATCAGAGAATGGTATCCTCGGTATGGGACCTTTAGCTGATGAAAAGTCATTAGATAAAAATTTGACAAATTCCGGTGGTAAACATGTTACTATACTTCCAGGTGCTTCATATTTTGACAGTGCTTTCTCATTTGTAATCATTCGTGGTGGTCATGTAGATATGACTGTTTTGGGTGCATTACAAGTAGATTCAAACGGAAATCTTGCAAGCCATATAATTCCCGGAGTAATGATCCCCGGTATGGGCGGTGCTATGGACCTCGTTACCGGTTCTAAGAAGGTAGTTGTGGCTATGACACATACTGCAAAAGACGGTGCTCCTAAGATTTTAAAAGAGATTACACTTCCTGCCACTGCTATTCATGCTGTAGATGAGATTGTTACAGAATTAGCTGTAATAAAAGTTACTGATGATGGTTTATTGCTTGCCGAAGTGGCTGAGGGTGTAAGTGTAGAAGAAGTTATAGCAAAGACAGAAGCTCCTCTAAAGATCGCTGATGATTTGAAGACATTCTAATATTATTTTACTCACTTTGAAGGAGTTACATATCTATTTGATCTTTAAATTTATAATACATATATAGTACACTCTTTTAATGCCAAAAGAGAGATATGACCATATAAGTTATATCTCTCTTTCTTTTTTTGTAATATTTTTGTAGGATATATATAATAACTTTGTTGATTTTCATTGTTTTTAAGACTGGAAAGTATGCCCTAAAATTGATATAATAATGTTAATAATTAAACAATTTGTTAAAGGAGGCAGAAAAATGTTTAAGAAATTCACAAACGCATGTGTAAATGTTGTCCAAAAGCTTTTACCTGACGCATTTATTTTTTGCATCGTACTTACTATTCTGGTTTTTGCTACGGCAATGTCTGTCAGCGGAATGGATCCATTTGAAATAGCCAATGCCTGGGGTTCAAGCATGTGGTCTTTGCTTGGATTCTCAATGCAGATGGCTTTAGTACTTGTTCTTGGTACAGCTCTTGCTACAGCCCCATTAGTAAAAAAAGCCATAAATTCAGCTGCCGGAGTTCCAAAAACCCCAACATCTGCAATAGTTTTCATTACTATAGTTTCTATGATCGCCTGCTGGCTAAACTGGGGCTTCGGTCTTGTAGTTGGTGCAATTCTTGCAAAGGAAATCGCGAAAAAAGTTAAAAAAGTTGACTACAGACTTCTTATTGCATCAGCATACTCCGGTTTCGTAATCTGGCATGCAGGATTTTCAGGTTCGATACCTCTTCAACTTGCATCATACACTGAAGATATAGGTAAACAAACTGCAGGTGCTGTAAGCGAATCTATTCCAACTTCACAGACTATATTTTCAGCTTGGAATCTTATAATTGTTATAGCTATAATTGTAGTTATAGCATTTGTCAATGCACAGATGCATCCATCACCTGAGGATACAGTTAGTGTAGATCCTAAGCTTTTAGTAGAACCTGAGGTGAACACAACAAAACCTTCTACAAAGACACCGGCAGAATGGCTTGAGAGCTGTCCTCTACTTTCAATTCTTACAGCATTATTTGCTATAATATATTTAATATACACCTATAAAACCAAGGGAAGCATTACTCTTTCACTTAATGTTGTAAATTTGATTTTCCTTACACTTGGAATTATATTCCATGGAACACCTATAAGTTATGTAAACGCTATTACTGATGCTGCAAAAAGTGCCGGCGGTATTATATTACAGTTCCCATTCTACGCGGGTATCATGGGTATTATGACTGCTACAGGCCCAACAGGTCAATCTCTTGCAGGTGCTATAAGTGACTTCTTTGTAAATATATCAAATCAAACCACTTTCCCGGTATTTACATTCCTATCAGCAGGTATTGTAAACTTCTTTGTACCTTCAGGTGGTGGACAGTGGGCTGTACAGGCACCTATAGTAATGCCTGCCGGAAACTCTCTTGGAGTTTCTCCTGCTGTATCCGCCATGGCTATTGCCTGGGGTGATGCATGGACAAATATGCTTCAACCATTCTGGGCTCTACCTGCTCTTGGTATAGCCGGACTTGGTGCCAGAGATATTATGGGTTATTGTGCTATAGTTCTTATCGTAACCGGAATTATAATAGGATGTGGCTTCCTATTCCTTGTACCTTTCATGGCTTAAACCAAAAACCACAGGTTCCAAAATGAACCTGTGGTTTTATTTATCTCAAAATTATAAAGACTGTATAAGCCACATATGCTATGACCATAGCCAATCCTTCTTTCTTAGAAATTTCACCATCATTTTTTGCTAAAATATACACCATTAAGCTTGCACATAATAAAAAGAACATATCATACACTGCAACCACATCTGCATCTATAGGATGTAGTACAGAAGAAAATGCCAGTATAAATAATATATTAAATATATTTGATCCTATAACATTACCAAGTGCCAAACCGTTCTCACCCTTGCTTGATGCTACAATACTTGTTACAAGCTCTGGCAATGAAGTTCCTATAGCCACTATAGTTAGACCTACCAGTGTTTCACTCATTCCAAACATCAAGGCTATTTCAGAAGCGGACTCAACTACCTTATCTCCTCCAAATACTACTAAAGCCAAACCGCCAATAATATAAACTATTGCCAGAGGTATCGGTATTTGCCTTTTATTCTCATCATTGCCTTCATTATTTCCCTTTAGAGCTGCTTTTATAGTATATACCATATATACTATAAATATAAACAATAAAACTGCACCTGCTATTCTATTTATACCGCTTACAAAAAATATAAATCCCAGAGTTATTATAGTTATGACTATATTTACAATATAGTCAAACTTTAATAGTGACTTATCTACAGGCATAGCATGTATTATTCCACATATACCTACAACTGCCAAAAGATTGAAGATATTTGAACCTATAACATTATTTAAAGCTATAGCATTGCTACCCTTTAATGCCGCATCGATACTTACAGCAGCCTCCGGTGCACTTGTTCCAAATGCCACTACAGTAAGCCCTATAACCACCGATGGCACATTCAATTTTCTTGCTACCCCTGAAGCTCCTTCTACAAAGAAATTAGCTCCACCTACAAGACATATAAAGCCTATTATCAGCCAAATATATACCATAAAAATATTCCTTTACAAATTTATATTGAACACTGACATAATATCTATATATTGAAAAAATGTCAATAAAATCATCTATTATATATATAATTATATAAGCCATAAATGATAAAGTCCTAGTATACCACAAATAAAAATGTCCCACTTATGGTAGAATACTATTTTGTATATTCTAACACTAGGAGGAACTGACTTATCAGAAAGGTTATTTTATCAATGGATGAACAAAGAAAGTATGATGTTATCAAAGGTCTGGTGGATCACCCAGATACAGCCAATAAGGATAGAGCCGCTCTTATCCTAGGATGCACCAAAAGGCATATAAACCGTATGATACAGGGTTATATTAAATATGGTAAGGCATTCTTTATTCATGGTAACAGAGGCAAAAAGCCGGCTACCACTATCTGTCCTGATATCAGAAGTCAGGTTCTTGATCTATACAGAACTAAATACTACGAGGCTAACTTTGAACACTATACAGAGCTTCTAAAAAAGCATGAAGGCATAAGCATCTCTTCTTCCTCTGTAATGAGTATTTTGGAGTCAGAGTACATTCTATCTCCAAAGGCTACAAAAGCTAAGCGTAGACGCATTAAGCAAACTCTCAGAGCTAAGAAGGAAGCTGCAACATCAAAAAGGGAATTATCACAGATACAAGCTAACTTAGTAGCAGTTGAAGATGCTCACAGTCGTCGTCCAAGATGTGCTTATTTTGGTGAATTGCTTCAGATGGATGCTACCCCTTATGAATGGGTGCCGGGGCAGATATGGCATCTACATTTGGCTATTGATGATGCCTCAGGTGTTGTCACAGGTGCCTGGTTTGACACTCAGGAGACTCTTAATGGATACTACCATGTATTTGAGCAGATTCTTACTGATTATGGTATTCCTTATAAGTTTCTTACTGATAAACGAACTGTATTTACTTACAAGAAAAAAGGTGCCTTATCTGACGACAAAGACACCTATACACAGTTTGCATACGCCTGTAAGCAACTTGGCACACAGCTTGAATCAAGCAGCGTACCACAGGCTAAAGGACGTATAGAACGATTGAATCAGACTTTACAGTCACGCCTGCCTATTGAGTTTAGACTCGCAGGCGTAACCGATATCCATAAAGCCAATGAATTCATTTACCACTACATAAAAGAATTCAATGAGAAGTTCGCACTTCCACTTTATGGTATCAAATCTGTCTTTGAAACGCAACCATCTAAAGAAAAAATAAATCTTACTTTGGCGGTTTTAACTGAGAGAACTGTTGATGCCGGACATGCGATTCAATTCGAGAAGAAATTTTATAAGATGATAGATAATAAAGGATTGCAGACCCATTATCGAAAAGGTACCAAGGTTATGCTTATCAAGGCATTTGATAAGTCTATGTTTGCGTGCGTAAATGACAAAGATATTTATGCACTAGAAGAAATACCGGCTCATGAGCATAAATCTAAGGACTTGGACGCTGACTACAAACAGCCAAAGCCTAGAAAGCCTTATATACCTCCAATGAACCATCCTTGGAGATTGGATGCCTTTAATAAATTCGCACACTCACAGCCACACAGAATTGAAGAAGACATAAAAAGTGCATAATAAAAGCCCCTTTGTGGGGGCTTATAAATTAATTATTTTGGGACATAATCATTTATGCTTGACATAAAATCATCTATTATATATATAATTATAATTTGCATTTTGCGCCTATATTCACATATATTTATACAAAAAACTATTTAAAAAGCTATTCCATATTCCTTTAAAAGTATTTAAGAATTTTATCCACACAAACTCTGTATTATCTGTTATACTAGGTAATTGTATGGATACTCTGTTTGTCATCTACACTCCATGTTATCTATCGTAGATTCAACATCACCCAGAGCATTCAATTTATCTAAGGAAGGTAGAAATGAGAAAGAGAAGTAGAAAAAAGAAAAGAAAAATCTTCATACCGATTTTAGTATTGATTTTTTGTTGCGTTTTCACAGCAATGGTTGCTCGTGGTTGGCAAGAAAAGCAAAAAAAATCAAAGATAGCTAAAGCAAATACTGCCGATGAAACTGTAGAGATTAACCAAAGTGAAACTACTACTGAAGGACAAATCGAAGCTATCTCGGAGAATGAGACAGAAACCACAACTGCGCCTGAGACCACTCCCTCTCCAGATGAAAAGATAGTTTATCTTACATTTGATGATGGTCCATGGACAGGTACACCAAGACTTTTGGATATCCTTGATGCATACGATGTTAAGGCATGTTTTTTTGTAACAGCACAGTATATGGAGAATGATGCACTTGTTGATATGTTAAAGCAAATCAAAGATAGAGGACATAATATCGGAGTACACAGTTTAACTCATGATTATAAGAAAATATATGCCTCTGTAGACGCTTTCCTGGCAGACTATGATGCTATGGACGATATTATATTAAAAGCTACCGGAGAGCGTACAAAGCTTTTGCGTTTCCCTGGAGGAAGCAATACCGGATATAATAAGGCTATCAGAACAGAGCTTTTGCAGGCTGTAAGAGATAGAGGAATAGTATACTTTGACTGGAATTCCTTTGATGGTGATGTAGAAGGTAAGAAAGGTCAAGAACTTATTGATCAAACTATCAAACAGGTAAATGCAAATAAACACTCTATTTTGCTTATGCATGATATGCCATCCACCGCTTTTGTACATGATGCAATGCCAACCATCATTGAAAGGCTTAAATCAGATGGATACAGATTTGAATTACTTGGAATGAGCACTCCTCCAAGACAGTTTGCACAGTAGTTTTAAGGTCTTAAATCTCGTTGAGATTTGAGGCCTTTTATAAATATAAAAAAGAGAAAACCTAAATGATTTTCTCTCTAATATCCCTTTTGCAAATGTATTAATTTATTTCTCCTATTAAGAAGTTCATTAGACACATCGTCTATGTTACCTGAATGTAACTACCTCTAACTATTCCTCTATATTAACTTATTTGCTATTATCTAAATTTGTCTAATTATTGTTCTGACCAGCCTGTCTTTCAGCTCTCCTAGCTAAGATTGCATCAATCTTTTGCTGTGCTTCTTTCGCATCACCTTCTACTATATAAAGTTCCGGATATCTGATACCATGTGCACTTGTCTCAGCATCATTATGCATGTAAATATCAATAGTTCTTCCCTTGATATTTCCGCCTGTATCCTCAACTACATAGATATTATCACTGTCACCAATACGCACTCTTGTACCTGCCGGAAGTACTGACCAATCTGCTGCTATAGTTCTTCCTACAACCGGTCTATTACCGGATCTTGTCATATTTGAAGGATCACAGTCCACAGAGTAAGCATATGCTTTAAACTTACCTATAGATCTTCCTTTAGCTACTTCTCTAAGAGCAGCTATCTCTTCATCCTCCTTTGCTACAAGTTCAGCTTCCTGCTGTTGCTTATATGAGTCAAGCGTTGTCTCGTACTGATCTGCATTAAGACCGAATGCCGGACCGGTAACCGAATCTACCTCTTCCTGTGTAGCCGCATATGCACTTCCTGCCATAAGTGCAGAAAAAACAGATGCAACCATTATAACCTTTTTAAATTTGTTTTTCATTTACTTCCTTTCTTGCAAAGAACGAATCTTTTGTTCGTCGGGATGATTTAATTATATTACATAAATGTTAAATGTCAATAAGAAAATGTTGCAATCTTTTTGCAAAGGAGTAAATTCTACTTTTCACAGTATTTTTTTCATTCTATATGTATAAAAAAAACCATGTTATAATATATTTATTATATACTATAACATGACTTTGTTTTTGCTTTATATAAATTTTTGTTAAATATTTCAAGCATTTCTTTAATAAAAATATTAAGCTCTTGAGGCAAACTTGAACAATTCTACAACTTTTTCTATAGGAACAAGTAATCCACCTCCGGAGGCAGCCATCCTATCACTACATACATAAGAAGGTACAGCCTGAATTTCCAAAGTTTGCCAAACCTCAATATTGGAATCCTCAACTTTCTTTGCATTTCTGTTATCATTAAGTAAAACTATAATATCTTCTCTATTTGCTCCTGCCGCCTCTGCCAGATCTGCCAATAACTCTATATCATCTATTCTCTGTTGGATCTCAAAATGTGCTTCAAATACTAAATCATTATATTTTTTAATATCGTATCCATTCTCTGCCAGATAAAAACCAACCTGTGCAGCCAAATCTGAATGCACTCTGGCCGGCTCAGGTCTTGGATGCGCCTCACATGGTGACCACTCAATCTCCACATTCTTATAATCCGGTAAAATATCGCTAAGTTCCCTCAAACCTTTATAACAAAATGGACAGGTGTAATCATAAAATACTTTAATCTTCTTTGACATAAATTTCCTTTCTATTCACGTTATATCTGGTGATTTCATATATTGTAGTATTTATTATAACATATACCAATTATTAAGGCTACCTTTAGACTTTAAATAATACTTGCCCTTGTCTTGAGATTTTACAACAATAGCTTTAGTATGATGACTTCCTCTTCAATACCATATATCCTGCATCATCTACTGCCTTTGAAAGCTTTTCAATATCAGGCGGATTTTTTAAAAGGACTGTTGCCATATTATCTTCAAGACTCACACTTGCCCAAGTTCCGTCAAGTGAGTTCAGAGCATTCTCTACATTTCTAACACAATTACCACAGCTCATACCATCAATTGCAAGCTTTACTTCATATGGATAATGTGACTTATCCCTATCCTTTATTTTTACAGACTTGATCGCTTCCTCATGTTCCGGACAACAATCTCCACCTTTCTTCAACTTTTTTATATAACTCTTCAAACCAAAAAACACTATTGCTGCCAATATTACTATTATAATTATATTTACTTTATCCATAAAACCTCCTAGTTAGATATTACTAACTAGAAGTATATCACTTTGTTCTTAAAAAACAAGTTTCTATGTGAATTTTAATACAATATTATTCCACTATCTCTATAGGCTCACCTTGGTATACAAAAATCATTGCATCATACAGACTGCTTGGCAGCGCCTTAGGCCTGTAACTGCTCTGTACTATCCTCATCATCCATGTATATCCTTCTCCAAGAGTTCCCATTCTTAACAGGCTGTTTATCAGGTTAATGTCTTCCCGTCTCCCATACTTTTATATAAGCTCATACAATTTCTTAGACCATTCATCATCCGACTGTTTTAAAAAAGGTTTTAAAAGAAGCAGCACCTGTTTTGAATAATAATAAAAGCTGTAATACAAATCATCAGGAAATACATTACCTTCATCCCATCTCATTTCATCCTCTTCCTCATCATAAACTTCGGACCAAAGATACTTTTCATCAATCATATCTTTGAAGTTCGGTAAAGGATCTACATGCTCCATATTTTCGACAATATTTACCGCTTCAGCTATATATCCGAACAATTCCGCAAGCTCCGGTACAAGATAGTCTGCTACCGAATTTTTATATCTGTCCTCCAAAGCTTTTTTAAAGATTCTGTATAGGAATATACAGGCAAAAGGTGTTGCATGCCACAGTGTGGACTGATGTTCAATTCCCATAGCTATCTCCTCTCCTGCCGTCTCTATAGACTTTTTATCCTTCATTTCATTTAATATTTCAAAGCACTCGGGAAAGTCGGTAGCCCTTTTATAAGTTGTGGTTATTCTGTGCCAAGGTATATCCCTGGCTTTTACATTTTCTATATACTTTAAGTTTTCTTTTGTCATTTTTCCTCCTAAAAAACACCCCTCATTATTTTTATCAAATGAGGGGCAAATAAATTATTCTAATTTTATATATTTCTTTGTTTCTTCATCTATATGATCAAGGTCCATGTAATGTTTGCTGTCAGTCTCCAATCCCTTTTTCTTTAAGAAATGCTCCGAAAGTCTGCCTATAGTCCTGTATATTATCGCCCAAGTAGGCACAGCTATTATCATACCCACAATACCGAAGAGTCCGCCAAAGAGCAGTATCGAAAACAGTACCCAAAAACTTGGAAGTCCTGTAGTCTGTCCAAGTATCTTAGGACCAATAATATTTCCATCTATCTGTTGTAATACCAAAATCCAAACTGCAAACTGAAGTGCTGTAATAGGTGAAACAAGTAATAGCAATACTATACTTGGAATCGCACCTATAAAAGGTCCAAAGAAAGGTATTACATTGGTAACACCTACTACCACACTTATAAGTAAAACATATGGCATATGTATAAAAGACATAAAGAAATAGTTTATAATTCCGATGATTATTGAGTCAATTATCTTACCGACAATAAACTTTTCAAACATATTCTTTATATATCTAGCTTCTGTAACTATTTCATTGCCTATCTTTACTCCGACAATAGCATATACTATTTTCTTTGCCTGAGATGCTAATATGGTCTTCATATTTAGAAGATACATCATTACCATCAAACCGATAATAATATTTACAACTACACCCAATGCATTTATTACACCACTTGATAGATTTTTTATATAAGTATTTACATTGGGCAAAATACTGGTCGTTGCTATATCGCTTAGTCTTTCACTAATATCCTGATAATTACCTATTATCAGTTTCTCAAAATCAGGATTCTTATTGAGTATATCTTTAAGCCAATTTTCCAGATTTGCTGCTCCCGAAGGTGCATAGCTTATAACATTTGTAATACTGTTTACTAACTCAGGTATAATCATCATTATCAATGCAAATACTATAAAAATTAAAATAATAAGACATGCCAAAGTAGCCAACATTTTTGAATATCTCTCATACTTTTTCCACTTTGGGAACAGTGATGAAAGTATCTCTCCTATCCATCTACTTATGCGATCATATACCGGTGCCATCAAAAATGCCATCACCACACCATAAAGTACTGATGAAATAGTAGATATTATAATTCTTATAGCTGAAGCTATAATTCCAAGATTATTGAAAACCAAAGATATAACAAGTGCTATTATTATAACTACAACTGCAGTCAATCCCAATTTAAAATATCGTTCATTCTTATTATATTTCATTTTAAACCTCTAAAATAACACTATCATCTTTTATATCAATATTGGTTTCAAAAAATGCTTTTAATGTATCAAAAGCATATCCCACATCCTTGGTGCCTGCAGTTTCATATGCAGAATGCATTGCCAACTGCGGTAATCCAATATCTACAGCATTCATACTTACAGCAGTATTTGAGAGGTTTCCAAGAGTTGAGCCACCTGCTATATCACTTCTATTTGCAAAAGTCTGATATGGTATATTTTTCTTCTCAAGAATCTTTCTCAGTATTGATCTGCTAAATGCATCTGTTGTATATTTTTGATTTGCACTTTCTTTAATTGCGATTCCTTGATTTAAAACAGGTCTGTTCTTTACATCAAACAGCTCCGGATGATTTGGATGAATAGCATGTGCATTATCACAGCTAATCAGCATACTCTTTGCTATAGCTGTATAATACTCTTCCTTTGATTTTCTAAGTGCAGTATTTACTCTGTCAAGTGTGCTTGCAAGGAATGTAGACATAGCACCCTGCTTTGTAACAGAACCCACCTCTTCATTGTCAAATACCGCAAAGACATTTATATGGTTTTTATTTTCAGCCTCGACAAATCCTCTAAGTGATGTGTAAACACACTCCAAATCGTCAAGTCTTCCACTTGATATAAGTTCATTGTCAAATCCGATAATCGCCGCCTTTTGTCTATTTACCAGATATAGATCTTTTGCAAGTATATCCCCAGACTCTATACCCAATTCCTTTGCAATCATATTGTCAAAGTCAGATTCTTTAAGATTGCCTGCACTGAATATTGGAAGCATATCAACTTGATTGTTGAAAGCAAATCCCTTATTTATCTCCCTGTTAAAATGTATAGGTACATTAGGAATAATAAATAAATCTCTGTTTATATGAAGAAGTCTTGTTTCAATACCGGTATCAGTATTTACCATAACTCTTCCTGACAATGTCAGAGGTTTATCAAGCCATGTAGCATTAATCATACCACCATAGCCTTCCACATTCAGCTTCAAGTAGCCATTCGCTTCTATTATAGGTTTATCCTTAAGCTTAAATGTGGGTGAATCGGAATGTGCGGCACTTATCTGAAAATGATAATCTCCCTCAGCTATATCAAAAGCTATAAGACTTGATGAATTCCTTTTTGTATAATACTTTCCTTTGTTTATATCCCATTTCTCATTTTCAGGCAAATAAATAAAACCTGATTTTTGTAAAACTTTTTCGCATTCATTTATTGCATGAAACATTGTCACTGATGAATCCAAAAAATCCATCAAATCTCTTAAAATATCCATACAGCCTCTTTCTAATACTATTAAACCTGTTCCTCTGCCAAAAGATTTTCTATAAATTCATATACTTCTTCTCTGCCCTGTTTGGTCTGTGATGAGAAAGGTATAAGTACACCTTCTTTTGGTAATCCAAGTCCTTCTCTCACAATCTTAACACATTTATCCACTTGACTTCTTTTTAACTTATCAAGCTTTGTAGCTATAATTACAGGCTGATATCCGTTATATACAATCCAGTCGTACATCTGCTTATCATTTTTACCCGGCTCATGCCTTATATCTATCAGCAAAAATATACATCTTATCTGCTTTGAAGTATGGAGGTACTTTTCTATCATCTTACCCCATTTTTCCTTTGTGGCAAGGTTTGCATTGGCATAACCATACCCGGGTAGATCAACAAAATATAGATCATCATTTACTTTATAATAATTTATGGTCTGTGTCTTTCCGGGCTGACTGGATATCCTTGCCAAAGATTTCCTATTCATGAGAGAATTTATCAATGATGATTTTCCCACATTTGACTTACCTGCAAAGACTATTTCCGGATCTGTATTTTCAGGAAATGTACTGGTAATACCACATACAGTCTCCAGCTCCGCTTTTTTTATTATCATAAGTACCTCATTTATACTTTCTTATAATCAATTCAATATGGTTTTTAATCTATCAATGCTACCTTTAGGACTTCTTTTATATCCTGTACATATACTATCTCTAATCCATCTGTAATCTCTGCTGACAATTCAAAAATATCCACTTCATTTTCCTTCGGTACACATACTCTCTTTACTCCTGCAAGCCTGGCAGCCAAAAGCTTTTCTTTTAAACCACCTATAGGAAGTACCTTTCCCCTTAGTGTTATCTCCCCGGTCATTGCCACATCTGCTCTAACCTTCTTCTCTGAAATTGCAGAAATAAGTGCTGTGGTCATTGTTACTCCAGCACTTGGACCATCCTTAGGTACAGCACCCTCAGGTATATGTAAATGTATATCATGCTTTTCAAAGAATTCGTCCTCTATACCATATTCCTTGGCCATGCTTCTTACAAGACTCTTTGCAATACCGGCACTCTCCTTCATTACATCGCCCATATTTCCAGTAAGCGTCAGCACTCCTTTTCCCGGCATTACATTTACTTCAATGCTGAGAGTATCTCCACCTACGCTGGTCCATGCCAGTCCTGTAACCATTCCTACCTGCGGTTCTTTTTCTATCTCATCATATCTTACTTTTTCTTTTCCAAGATACTTGCGTACATTTTTCTCTGTGATTTTGAAGCTCTTTTTCCCCTCCAACAACTCTCTGGCACATTTTCTACAGATATCTCCTATTCTTCTTGAAAGATTTCTGACTCCCGACTCTCTGGTATAGTTGTGGATTATCTTCTTTATAGCCTTATCACTGAAATTGATGACCTTATTCTTCAGTCCATTTTCCCTTATCTCCTTAGGTGCAAGATACTTCTTAGCTATATGATATTTCTCATTTTCAGTATACGAACTTATCTCTATAATATCCATTCTATCCAAAAGTGGTCTTGGAATAGTATCAAGAGTATTTGCTGTGGCTATAAATAAGACTTTAGATAAATCAAGCGGTATTTCAAGATATCTGTCCCTAAAGGTCTTATTTTGCTCTCCATCAAGTACCTCTAAAAGTGCTGATGACACATCTCCCTTATAATCTCTAGAACTCTTATCTATTTCATCTAAGAGGATCAATGGATTGGAAACTTTTGCATTTTTTATAGCTTCTACTATTCTTCCCGGCATAGCTCCTACGTATGTTCTTCTATGTCCTCTGATCTCTGCCTCATCACCTACACCACCAAGGCTTATTCTCACATATTTTCTGCCGAGTGCCTTTGCAACACTCTTAGCTATAGAAGTTTTTCCGGTTCCCGGAGGTCCTACAAGACAGAGTATTGGAGAATTTCCTGTAGGATTCAATATTCTAACAGACAAATACTCAAGTATTCTGTCTTTAACCTTTTCCAGACCATAATGATCCTCATCCAAAATCTTTTTTGCATGAATTATATCATTATTGTCTTCACTGTATATACCAAAAGGCATCTCAAATACTGTATCCAGATATGTTCTTATAACATTACCTTCTGCACCATTATTGCTTGCGGTGTTCAATCTTGAAATATCCTTTTTCAGCTTTTCCTTATGTTCATCATCCAGTTTAACTTTCTTTAATTTTTCTTCGTATTCATCTGAAACTGTCTCATAACCGCTATTTTTTGCCATTTCATTCTGAATTACTTTCAGATGTTCTCTAAGAATATAATCTCTCTGATTTTTGGAAATATCCTTATCAACCTCTGATTTTATCTTTTCTGCGATCTCCTTCCTGTCTATGGCTTCACTCATAATTTCCATAAGAAGCATAGACTCTTCAACCGGAGTCTTTGCAGCATTTATACTTTTTCTTTTATCATAATCCAAATTCAAGGTTAACCTCAGCCTATCTAAAAGCTCAGGTAAATTATCTATAGAAAGTAGTTCATTCAGAAAATTATTTTTAAATCTTGCATCTGTATCACTATAGCCTCTCATAGTTAACTGCAGACTTTTTAACATCCTGTCAAAGCCCTCTTCAGACTGTATATATTCCTCCACTTCAGCCTCATATTCATTTTCGGCATAATTATCCAGTGATTTAAGCTTAGCTCTTCTCAAAGCTCTTATTGCCACCTCTATAATACCATTGTCTCTAGTCTTAACACTCTCGACCTTGGCTATAACACCATTAATCTCAGTGAATGCACTATCCTTTCTTTCCAACTCATCATCTGATTTGAATCTTAGTAAAAGAAGTTCTTCATTATTTTCATAAGCTTCCAATTGTACTTTCAGTTTTTCTCTGTCAGAAGCTGAGAATCCGATAATTTCTCCAGGAAAAATCACCTGTCCTTTAATCAATATTGTTTTCAATTTGTTCATTTATTCCCTAATATATACAATACCCCCGGCTTCTATCCGAGGGTAAGTATTAATTCTAAGCAATTTCGCTATTTTCGTCTGTTGTCTTCTTCTTTTTTGATCTTACAGTTTTGTCTCTGTATACAATATCCGGCTCTCCACCATCTATTGTTTCCTTTGTAATAGTGCAAATACCGATATTCGGATCTGAAGGTATCTCATACATAACATCTGTCATCACACCTTCAAGTATTGATCTTAAGCCTCTTGCACCAATCTTTCTTTCAAGTGCCAGATTCGCCACCTCTTCAATAGCCTTATCCTCAAACTCAAGCTTTACATCATCAAGCTCAAATAGCTTCTGATACTGCTTTGTAATAGCATTTTTGGGTTTTGTCATTATCTCTACAAGTGTGTCCTTATCCAACAAATCTAAAGATACTGTCACCGGTACACGACCTATAAACTCAGGTATAAGACCAAATTTGGTCAAATCTCCAGGAAGTACCATCTTAAACAATTCATCTACCGACTTGGAATTCTTCTCAACTACATCTGAATTAAATCCAATACTTCCCTTTGAAAGTCTGTTCTCCACAATTCTCTCTAAGCCATCAAAAGCTCCGCCACATATGAATAATATATTGGTGGTGTCTATCTGTATAAGCTCCTGTTGTGGATGTTTTCTTCCTCCCTGTGGAGGCACTGAAGCTATACTTCCTTCCAGTATCTTCAGCAATGCCTGCTGTACACCCTCACCTGATACATCTCTGGTGATAGATACATTCTCAGACTTCTTTGTTATCTTATCTATCTCGTCTATATAGATAATTCCATATTCAGCTCTCTTTACATCACCGTCAGCTGCCTGAATAAGCTTCAAGAGAATATTTTCAACATCTTCTCCCACGTACCCTGCCTCTGTAAGTGTAGTAGCATCTGCAATAGCAAATGGTACATTCAAAATTTTTGCAAGAGTCTGTGCCAAATATGTTTTTCCTGAACCAGTAGGTCCAAGCATCAAAATATTACTTTTTTGTATTTCAACTTCCGAATTCTTCTTAGACTTTATTCTCTTATAATGGTTATATACTGCTACAGACAATACCTTCTTGGCATCATTCTGTCCGATAACATAATCATCCAGGAAATTTTTGATTTCCTTTGGCTTTAAAAGATTTATATCATTTGAAGTATCATAATAGTCTGCAGCTCCCTCAAGCTCCTCTTCAAGTATCTCTGAACATAACTCTATACATTCATCACAAATATATACTCCATTTGGACCTGAAAGAAGTCTTCTAACCTGATTGGATGTTTTTCCACAAAATGAACAACATATTTTGTCCTTATTGGCCATAATACCTCCTTAGTGGTGTTCTATAACCTTATCTATGATTCCATAAGAAAGGGCTTCTTCGGCAGACATATAATTGTCTCTCTCAGTATCTCTTTCTATGACCTCTATTGGCTGATTTGTATTCTCTGCCAATATTTTATTTAATTTCTGTTTTGTTTTTAATATTTGCTCTGCAACTATCTTTATATCACTGGCCTGACCCTGAGCACCGCCTGAAGGCTGATGAATCATTATCTCGGCATTTGGAAGTGCGTATCTCTTTCCCTTTGTTCCACCTGCCAAAAGGAATGCGCCCATACTTGCAGCCATACCCATACATATGGTTGACACATCACATTTTACATATTGCATAGTGTCATATATAGCCATACCTGCCACAACACTTCCACCCGGACTGTTTATATAAAGATTGATATCCTTTGTAGGATCTTCTGACTCTAAGAAAAGTATCTGTGCCACCACTAAACTCGCAGTAACATCATTTACCTCTTCTCCTAAGAATATTATTCTATCCTTTAATAGTCTTGAGTATATATCAAAGGCCCTCTCGCCTCTACTTGTAGACTCAATGACTGTAGGTACTAAACTCATAACTCTCCTATCTTTAAGGATTTTAAAATCCTTTAATACTCCAATAAGCCAGCCTTAAGGCTGACTTATTTTTTAATAATTTATACTAATTTAGCATTTTCTACTAAAAAGTCAATAGCTTTTTGAACAGCAAGATCATCACTCATCTGCTTTCTCTCATTCTCACCAAAGAATCCTTTAATCTTCTCCAATTCCATCTTGTAAGAATCTGCTATCTTTTGTAGCTCCTCATTTATCTCATCTTCACTTACAGTGATATTTTCAGCCTTTGCAACTTCCTCAAGAACAAGTCTTGTCTTGATCTGCTTTAAAGCCTGTGGCTTGAACTGATTATTCAAATCTGCTCTTGTCATACCTGTAATCTGAAGATACTGATCAAGTGTTATTCCCTGGCTCTGCATTCTTCTACTATAATCTGCTACAAGTCCCTCAACCTGTGCATCTACCATAGGATCCGGAATATCCATAGTAGAAGTCTCAATCAACTTATCCACTATAGCATTCTCATTCTCTGTAGCTGCTCTCTTAGCCTTAGCCTCTGAAAGCTGCTTCTTCAAATCTTCCTTGTACTCAGCCATTGTATCAAACTCACTAATCTCACTTGCAAAGTCATCATCAAGCTCAGGAAGTTCTTTCTTTTTGATTTCCTTTACAGTACAAGCAAATACTGCTGCCTTACCTGCAATATCCTTCATCTGATAGTTCTCAGGGAATGTAATATTTACATCAAAAGCCTCACCTGCATTATGTCCAATGATCTGATCCTCAAATCCCGGTATAAATGTGCCTGAACCGATAACGAGAGGATAATCCTCGCCCTTACCACCATCAAAAGCAACGCCGTCAATTCTTCCCTCGAAGTCAAGAGTGATATTGTCACCATTTTCTACAGCTCTTCCCTCTACAGTAATAAGTCTTGCATTCTTTTCCTGCTCGCTCTTTAATGCACTTGCAATATCTTCATCGTTTACAACTTCATCAGCCTTAGCTACTTCAATACCTTTATACTCTCCAAGATTTACTTCAGGTCTAACTGCGATCAAAGCCTCATATACGAAGTCTTCGCCTTTCTTAGCATTCTTGATATCTATCTCAGGTCTTGAAACGATCTCCAGTCCGCTCTCTCTTGCTGCATTTGGATATGTTGCATCAAGAATAAAGTCAATAGCATCCGGAATCAAATTCTCTGATCCGTACATCTTCTCAAAAACTTCCTGTGTAACATGTCCCTTTCTAAATCCCGGAACATTGAATTTATTTTTATTTTTCTTAAAGGATTCAGCTATAGACTTATCAAATTCTTTAGCTTCTACTGTGACTGTAAGCTTTGCCATGTTTTTTTCTAATTTTTGTACTTCTACGCTCATTAAAGTTTCTCCTTGTTTCATAAATGCCTTAAAGAGGCACATCTAATTAATCATTATAGCACAAAGCTAAATCTCATACAACAGTGATTAAAAAGTTTCAAGCTTATTTTCGTAATTCTTTAAATATTATTTATCGCAGCTAACTACCAAACAACCTCCGGCATAAACACTCTCTTTATAAAGACTTAAAGGCATTACAAGAATGTCCTCTACCCTGCTGCCATACTCCTTTACATAGCGTTCTCTATCTTCAGGTGAATAATCATATATTCCTATAGAATAACTATGTCCACTTTTTAATTCCACATCAAATTCTAATTTATCTGTCTTTATATTTATATTTTTGCCTGCAATACCTACCGCTGTAGTTTCAAAAACGCCTTCAAAACTATGCTTTCCACCATTGAGCGCTACCACCTTTTCTAAGTTCTCTCCTGTAGTAGCATCAAACTGTGAAATGTCCTGTTCATCAATTTTTAAATTCTTTCCATACAAATGAACAATAGCCCTATTCTGATTCTCATTTGCAAACTCCTTAGCTTTCTCCTGCCTCTTTTTATTAAGGCTCATCATAATAGCAAAAAGCACTGCCCAAACCACTACTACTACTGTAATGATAATAAATGTCCTATCCATAATTCCTCCAAAATAATTCTTTACACTTTATATATTAAAGGCAGAGATATTATAACAAATATAGATTAATCCTACAATATTTATATATCGCTTATATTCAAGCATTATAAGCCATAAATGATAAAGTCCTAGTATACCACAAATAAAAATGTCCCACTTATGGTAGAATACTATTTTGTATATTCTAACACTAGGAGGAACTGACTTATCAGAAAGGTTATTTTATCAATGGATGAACAAAGAAAGTATGAAGTTATCAAAGGTCTGGTAGATCACCCCGATACAGCTAATAAGGATAGAGCTGCTCTTATCCTAGGATGCACCAAAAGACATATAAACCGTATGATACAGGGTTATATTAAAGATGGTAAAGCATTCTTTATTCATGGTAACAGAGGTAAGAAGCCGGCTACCACTATCTGTCCTGATGTCAGAAGTCAAGTCCTTGATCTATACAGAACCAAATACTACGAAGCTAACTTTGAACACTTTACAGAGCTTCTAAAAAAGCATGAAGGCATAAGTATCTCTTCTTCCTCTGTAATGAGTATTTTGGAGTCAGAATATATTCTATCTCCAAAGGCTACAAAAGCTAAGCGTAGACGCATTAAGCAAACTCTCAGAGCTAAGAAGGAAGCTGCAACATCAAAAAGGGAATTATCACAGATACAAGCTAACTTAGTAGCAGTTGAAGATGCTCACAGTCGTCGTCCAAGATGTGCTTATTTTGGTGAATTGCTACAGATGGATGCTACCCCTTATGAATGGGTGCCGGGACAGATATGGCATCTACATTTGGCTATTGATGATGCCTCAGGTGTTGTCACAGGTGCCTGGTTTGATACTCAGGAGACTCTTAATGGATACTACCATGTATTTGAGCAGATTCTTACTGATTATGGTATTCCCTATAAGTTTCTTACCGATAAACGAACTGTATTTACTTACAAGAAAAAAGGTGCCTTATCTGACGACAAAGACACCTATACACAGTTTGCATACGCCTGTAAGCAACTTGGCACACAGCTTGAATCAAGCAGTATACCACAAGCTAAAGGACGTATAGAACGATTGAATCAAACCTTACAGTCACGCCTGCCTATTGAGCTAAGGCTCGCAGGCGTAACCGATATCCATAAAGCCAATGAATTCCTTCACTCCTACATAAAAGAATTCAATGAGAAGTTCTCACTTCCACTTTATGGTATCAAATCTGTCTTTGAAACGCAACCGTCTAAAGAAAAAATAAATCTTACTTTGGCGGTTTTAACTGAGAGAACTGTTGATGCCGGACATGCGATTCAATTTGAGAAAAAATTTTATAAGATGATAGATCACAAGGGAGTGCAGATCCATTATCGAAAAGGTACCAAGGTTATGCTTATCAAGGCATTTGATAGGTCTATGTTTGCGTGCGTAAATGACAAAGATATTTATGCACTGGAAGAAATACCGGCTCATGAACATAAATCTAAGGACTTGGACGCTGACTACAAACAGCCAAAGCCTAGAAAGCCTTATATACCGCCTATGAACCATCCTTGGAGATTGGATGCCTTTAATAAATTCGCACACTCACAGCCACACAGAATTGAAGAAGACATAAAAAGTGCATAATAAAAGCCCTTTTGTGGGGGCTTATAAATTAATTATTTTGGGACATAATCATTTATGCTTGACATATTTATATATCGCTTATATTCAAGCATCCAAATTTTTACTGTCATGATCATAAAATCAATTTATAGATTACATATATTTATTAAATTGCCACTGGAAAATCAACTAAAATCGACTTATAATTTATCCATAAGATATTTTACAATATAAAACTTGTTTTTAATATAAAGGAGTAGTATGGAAAATATAGAGATAGAAAGGAAGTTTCTTATAAATGAGATCCCCAGTGATTTGGATGTCTATGAAAGAATCGATATGATACAGGGATATTTAAATACAAATCCGGTAGTTAGGATAAGAAAAGAAAATGATGATTATGTTCTCACCTATAAGGGAAGCGGCCTGCTATCCCACAGCGAATACAATCTTCCTCTTGATAAAGAGTCCTTTAATCATTTACTTAAAAAATGTGACGGTATAATTATATCAAAAAGCAGATATAAAATACCGCTTGAAAACAGCCTTGTAGCGGAACTGGATATTTTTAAAAGTGATCTTTCAGGTTTGGTCTTGGTTGAAGTAGAGTTTAAATCAGTAGAAGAAGCAAGTAATTTTACTCCGCCAAAATGGTTCGGCGAGGATGTAACAGAGGATAATCGGTACCATAATTCGTATATATCTAAATATGGTTTACTTAAATGGAGATATTGAAAATGGTCTATCTAAAAACCTAAATTTTAGTCATGGACTCATAAAATAAATCTATACATTCAAGTCCAGGACTTTTTAGGTTTGTAAATTAATCAAGAAAAAATCAGGGAGAATATGGCTCAAATCAAGTCATACTCTCCCTAATTTAAAACTTCATATTCTCCAACAGACAACAATACTACCTTGCCATATTGTATATATTATACATATCCTGATAATCCAAAACTTTGAAACATCCTATACTTCTTGACTTATTGTATGAGCAGTTTAATGCCAAATCTTCTATATCCTTATCACTAATTTCTCTTGCAAGTAGATCATGTAAATTTATAGGCATGCCTATGGATACAAAAAACTCGTCTGTTTTTTCAATACCTATATCAGCAGCTTTACAATCATCTACTTCATCTATTCCATAAACATTTCTTGCAAAGCTTGCAAATCTGGATATATTTTCGTCCTTTACATATTTTGCCCAAGCAGACCAAAGAGCACTTAAAGTGGCCCCATGTGTGGAATCAAATAGTGATGATATAGCCATTCCAAGCTGATGACAGGACCAATCTCCATCTCTAGCTGTATCACCCTTTGCACCAAGTCCTGTCAAACCAATATGTGATATGCTACCACACCACATCACTTCACTCATAGCCTCATAATCTGTAGGATTTTCTATTGCCTTCGGTCCAAACTTTATAATATCTCTAAACAGTCCTTCTGCCATCTCATCAGTCAGATGATTACCCAAAATATTTGTAAAATATCTCTCTGAAGTATGCATAAAAATATCAGCTACTCCTGCCCCAATCTGATACTTTGGCAAAGTATATGTTAGCTCAGGATCCATTATAGCAAACTTACATCTATTGTAATCTGTAGTAATTCCCTTCTTTATATGAGTTCCTGTAATATCATCTGTGAGTACAGCAGAGTCACTTGTCTCAGAACCTGCTGCAGCTATAGTCAAAATAGTACCTATAGGCATGGATCTTTCCACTTTTTTTCTCTGAAAGAAAAACTCTTCTATATCAGTATCCGGATTTGCCACACCCATTGCTACAAACTTCGCAGTATCTATAACACTGCCTCCACCTACTGCCAGAATAAAATCTGCTCCGAATTCACAGGCTTTTGTAGTCATTTCCTTAGCCTTACTTAATAGAGGATTTGGTACTACACCTCCTAGTAAAATTACCTCCATATCCTCGTCTTTCAGCTTATTCTCTACTAAATCAAGTAATCCACTTTTCTTTGCACTGTTACCACCATAGATAACAGCAACCTTTTTTTGCCCCGTATTCATTTATAAGATTACCAACTTCTCCTACTGTGCCCTCACCAAAAATAATTCTTGTAGGTGAATAATAATTAAACTTCAGCATATACTACCTCACTTTATATTCATTCTCTTTGTCAAGTCCATATAGTCCTTGCAATATCTTTTCCAAATTTCAGCTGTTTTATAACACTAAGTTTGCCTCTTGTACCAGCCGTTCTATAGCTATTCTTTCCTTACTTTTCCTCAATCATCCTAGCAAATCAAACTCCACAAATGTGGTCAGACAATTCCTTTTGTATTAGGCCTTTTTCTCCAAATTCTATTTTGGTGTAAATTTAATACTTTTTATATATTCTATATCAAAAACTCAGTATTAGCAAACAGCAAGTATTACCCAAAAATAAATACAACCATGCTTTTAACACGGCTGTATAAAAACTAATATTAGTATTAAGTTAATAGTAAATTTACAATGTTTCATACATATATTTCAGTCTATCCATTGCAGGCTTATTTGAATATATTGATAATTCAGGAAGTCTTTTATAATTTGGAAGCATTTCCAACATCAGATAATCATCATATCCTATTTTCTTTAGAGATTTAATAACTTCAAAAAAGTCTACATCCCCTGCAAATATATCCACAAATGCCCCCAATCCACTTTGTTCTACTCTATAATCACTTATGTGGATCTTTTTAATATGTCTGCCTAATATTTCTATATAATCACTTGGATCACCTATGTACATAATATTTCCAACATCAAAATAGGAACCTACATATTCAGAGTTTATATCATCCAAAAATTTTCTTATTTCTAGTGGAGACAGCAAAAACTTATTCCATACATTCTCTATACCTATAGATACTTTATACTCTCTTGCTACTTTTTCCAATTTGAAAAATAATTCATACGCTCTATCATATGCTACATTATATGCTACTTTTTCAGGATTTTTAGCAAAACTACAATGAGTATATCCGGGAATTACTAAAATAGTATCAGCACCAAGTATACTTGCAAACTCTAATTGTCTTTCTATAATATCTACAGCTTTTTTTCTAATACTTAAATCATTGGAAACAGGATTATTATCCCACAAAGACCAAACGCCAACGCTCGGTATCTCCAGACCATTTGCATTTGCCATTTTTTTGATTTCTAACACTTCGCCTTCTCTCATACTTGGATTTAGATAACCTTCCTCGCTGAGTACCGGTTCAACACCATCATATTTCATCAGGCTTACATTAGAAAAAATATCCTTTAAATCTATGTTTTCAGAAAAAGAGAACATACTATATCCTAATTTCATATACCAGCTCCAAGTGTGACTATTCTACCCATTTCTAAAGACTCCTTTATAGCCTCCATAACTTGCATTGTATTTTTAATACTCTTTAAACTTACTATTTCTGAATCTCTATTCTCATTAATACATTCTACAAAATGCTTTAACTCTGATTTATATGCGTCAACACCATATGTGACGATTTCTTCTATACCGTTCTTACTATAAACACTAGCACGCCTTACTGCACTTTCTCTATTTTCAAGATTTTTACCGGCTTTCATCTCATATTCGTAACTGGCATCATCTCCAACCATACATAGTTTCATAGTAAATGGATAATTTTCACTCATGCTTATTATTCCATGGATACTCGCAATTACATTTCCGTTAAAAGTCATACTTGTATTAACAAAATTCCAAGCATCATTTTCGTCCTTAATACCATTTGCATATACAGTGACAGGTTTTCCAAATAAATACACCAGAAAATCTATATCATGTAAATGCAAATCAAATAATCCACCTCCACTTTTACTGGCTTTTTTATACCATGAGCTCCAACTTGGTGGTTCAGACAGTCTATCAGCTTCTATATACCTTAATTTACCTAGACGACCTGTTTCATATATATTCTTAGCGTTTACATATTCTTCCCAAAATCTTAATACTTGACCTAAATACAGTTTTGTATTATTTTTTTCCAGTACCTGAAATATATTCTCTAATGAATTTATACTTAGAGTTATTGGCTTTTCACATATTATATACCTTACGTGTTCACTTGCTTTTATAATATACTCTTCATGCAAAAATGTCGGAAGGCATATATCCACAAAATCTATAGTTTCTGAATTAAAATTATCTAATAAATCTTCACTGTAAAGACAATTATATTCCTTGGCAAACTTTTCCCCTTTTTCCTTATCCTTATCTACAATACTGACAAGCTCAACTTCATCCATACTATTATATATGGATGCATGAGTTTGTCCCATAAACCCTGCACCGATAATTAATACCCTTAACATTTTCTTCCTCTTATACTCGCTACATTACTAAAAACCACTGCTGCTGCAATAATAATGCCTGTTATAATTGTTTGTATATAAGTTTCTACCTGTAAAATATTCATAGCATTACTTATAACTCCCATCAAAATACATCCTAAAAAAGCACCTGCTATGCTTCCCTTTCCACCTTCAAATGTAACTCCACCTATAATCGCTGCAGTCAACGCACTTGTTTCGTAACCCAAACCTGCATTTGCTGTTACAGAATCTATTCGGGCTGAAAAAACTATAGCTGCCACAGAGCAGAATATTCCTGATAGTGAATATATCAGTATCTTGTACTTGTCTATTTCTATTCCACATAAATAGGCATTTTTCTCATTTCCACCAATGGCCATAAGCCGCTTTCCAACAATAGTTTTATTCATTAGAATATAAGCTAAAATAATCATAAGAATCAGCACTATAAGCATTGCGGGAAAAACTCCAAAAAATTTTGTTTTGCTTAAAACATCAAACACACCTGAAAAACTCATTATTCTTCCCTTAGATATTGTAAGGGATAGACCATAAAATATTTGACTTGTTCCTAAAGTTATTATGAGTGGAATACATTTTGATTTTGCTATTATAAATCCATTTAATAATCCACAAATCAAGCCTGTAATGATGCCACCAAATATCACTATAATAATATTCTGTCCCATTGCTAATAATGCAGCCATTACAACTGACGAAAGTGCCATTATATTTCCAAGAGAGAGATCTATTCCACCACTTATAAGCAACATGCTCATAGCCATAGTAAGTACACCTATTACAGATATTTGACCCAAAATAGTAACTATATTCTTTATAGTTATAAATTTAGGATTTATAACTGTAACACAAGCTATTATTGCAAATATCACAAATAGCAAAAGTATCCTTTGATCTTTAAGTATAATCTTATTCTCTTTCATAATTAATTTACTCCTAAAGCTTTTTCTATGATATTTTCTTCATTTATCTCATCACCTATCAGCTCTGTTTCTATTTTATGGTCTCTGATAACTAATACTCTATCACTCATAGAAATAAGCTCCGGCATATCTGAACTTATCATTATTATACTTTTTCCCTCTTTACAAAGTTTTGACATCTGGCTGTAAAACTCCGACTTGGCACCAATATCTATACCTCTCGTTGGTTCATCAAAAATATAAATATTTTGGTCCATCAATAGCCATTTAGCTAATACCACTTTTTGCTGGTTTCCACCTGATAAATATATAACTTCTGTATTTACACCTGGAACTTTTATATGCAAGTTATTTACCAAAGGAGAAATAGCCTCTTTTTGTTTCTTTACATTATTAAATATCCCTTTAAATATTTTACCTATAGCTACCAAACTGATATTATCCAGAACGCTTGCCCTCAAACCAAGTCCAAGTGCCTGTCTGTCTTCTGTTATATGTGCAAATCCCTCTTTTATACTATCCTTAGGCGATTTTATTTTCACCAAACTACCATTAACATAGACTTCACCACTATAAAAACTGTCCGCTCCGGTTATTGCTCTAACTATCTCCGTCCTACCGGAACCAACCATTCCGGAGAATCCAAGTATTTCACCTCTTTTTAAAGAAAAACTTATAGGTTCAAACTCTTCATATATCTTTAAATCTTTTACTTCAAGTACTACATCACCTATCTGATTTTTCTCTCTAGTATAAAAACTGTCTATAGATCTTCCTACCATATCTTTAGTGATTACTCTTAAGTCTATGTTTTTACTCGAATTTTCATAAGTACTAATTGATTTGCCATCTCTTATAACACTTATCCTATCCGCTATTTCTCTAACTTCCTCCAGAAAATGAGAAATATATATTATACCAACACCTTTATCAGATATTCTCTTAACCAAGTTTAATACTTTTTTTGCATCTTTAATATTAAACATCGAAGTAGGTTCGTCCATAATAAGTATTTTAGGATTAGTTACAAGAGCTTTTAATATTTTTACAAACTGTTTATCTGCCACCGATATATCAGCAACCTTATCTAAAGGATTTAAGTTTATTCCTAAATCTCTTATAAACTCGGATGTCTTATTTATAGCCGCCCTACTATCATAAAAAATAACGTTTTTCTTTATCTCATTTCCTATAAATATATTTTCAGCTATAGACATATTCTGTACCAAATCATTCTCTTGATAGATTATACTTATGCCTAGACTTTTAGACAAATTAGGATTTAGCTTTGTATAATTTTCTCCCAGAATATTTATATCTCCACTATCAGGAATATATGCTCCTGATAGTATTTTCATAAAAGTTGATTTACCTGCACCGTTCTCTCCAACCAGACAATGTATCTCTCCCTTTATAAGATTAAAATTAATATCTGATAAAGCATATATTCCTGAAAAGCTCTTTTTTAATTCCTTGATTTCCAATAACTTTTCATCACTCATTATTCTTTCCATTACTTAGTATATACATAATTATATGCGGCATCATAATCATCCCATGCTATAAAATCATCTAATTTATCCGCACTGACCGGTATTATTGGAAGAGCTTTAAATTTCTCTACTTCCTTATTTAAAACGACACTGTCATAAAGATTCTGGAATGTTGTTATACCTTGTATACTTACCGGAGCTGTCATATTTGCACTTTCTATACCATCCTGCAGCATTTTGTAATCATCCGGTGATCCACCTGTTGATACTATAGGAATATTATCTAAACCGGCATCCTTTACTGCCTTATAACATCCCTGAGCCATCAGTCCATTATTTGCAAATATATAATCAAATTCTTTACCTGATGATATTAAGTCTGTAGTAATATTATATGCCTTTTCTGTTTGCCAATCTCCATGTAAGGTAGAAACCACACTTACCTTATCGCCAAATTCTTTTAACGCTCTATCTACACCTTCCTGATACTTTTCATACACTCCTGCACCCTCTTGTCCTGCACAGAAGAATACTTTTGCATTAGGTTTTGTCTCTGCAATATACTTTATAGCCGCATATCCTATATCATCATATTTGCAGGCTATACTTGCAATGTAGTCACCTGAATCATTATTCATCTCAAAGTTTTCCACCGTTACAGGTATTCCTGCTTCATTCGCCATTTTTACCAATGTACTTCCTTGTTCCGTGGATATAGGAAATATAGAAATACCATCTACACCCTGCTGTATTAATGACTCCATCGCTGCAACCGACTCTTCCAAACTATTTTGTGAGTCAAGAATTACCGTTTTCACCTTTACATCTTGTTTTGTAGCCGCATATTCAAAAGCCTTGGCAGAATATTCATTCCATATATCCTTCATATCATAAGCAATATATCCGAAAGTATATTCATCTTTTGTTTCAGCCTTCTCTGTAGCTTGTTGCTTGTCATCTCCTACATTACCACTATCTTTAGCACATGCAGCTAAACCAATACCTAATACCATACAACCAAGTGCAACCAATAATTTACTTTTTCTCATATTTCCCTCCTAAAATGAAAAACCTTTTTTCTTTAAATAAGCTGCTGAATCTATAACAGCCTTAGTTACATCCTCTATGTCCTTTACACCTTTTTCTGTAAACTCTATCTCTATGCTGAAAGGACAATTATTATTTTCCAGCCCTAACTTCTTAAATATTATATCAAAGTCTATATTCCCTTTTCCTAATGCCGGAAAATTCCACTCATTATTCTTTCCTGCCTTATCCTTAAGGTGCATATATAATACATCCTTTATACAAGAATCTATATCGACTTCCGGCCTTACATTACTGTAAAAAATAACATTTGCAGTATCATAATTAATACCTACATACTTGCTATCCACTTTATCTATTATGTCTTTTAACACTCTGGCATTTGAATGCTCTCCATGAGTTTCCAGTACAAGTTTTACATCTTCTAACTCTAATATTTCTATTAGTTCTTTTATATTTTTTATTAAATCTGCATCTTCACACTCTTTATCTTTCAAATGTGCCTCACCTACAGAGGATACTATGTATTTAGCTCCAAAAAATTTAGCAAGATGTATATTACATATAAAATCTTTCAACCTGTCCTCATCCAAAAGATTAGAATGTCCACTAAATCCTACACATTCCAGATTTAATCTATGCATTAAGTCCTTTATGCTTTGTAGATATTCAAAACTCATATCTTTATATACATGTTCCGTCCATCCCTTAGTTGCCGTCAGTTCTATATATTTAAATCCTGATTTTTTTATTTCATAAAGTGTTTCCTCTATACCAAAACCATGATATGTGTTTGTATTTACAGCTATAATTCTTTCCATACGCTCTTTTTCCTAACTCAAAAACAAATCTCCCTCTGCATTCCTGCTAAAATCAAAATGCTTATCAATATAATACTTTGCGGCTCCTATAAATATTGCCGAATCTTTCAGTTTTGTATACTTTATGTTTATATTCTTACAAAACTGTGTAAACCCATTAATTTTTATATTTGTCTGTATCCTACTCAAATACTTCTCTCCCAGTTTCCTACCAATTCCTCCTATTACAATTATTTCCGGATTTAAAATCACAATAATTTTCCCTAAAGCATCACTCAACTCATCTGCTAATTCATATATTAAAGCATCTGCTTTTTCATTCCCCTTAGACGACAGCTCTTCAAGATCCCTAAACAAGAAATCAATATCAAAATCTTTATCTATAAGACCATACTCAATAGCTCTATTTCTAAGAGATAACTCTCCTATATAATTTTCTAAGCACCCCCTATTCCCACAACTGCATAGTGCTCCGTCCTTTTTAATTGACATATGCCCCAACTGCATAGCTAATCCCGTAGTTCCTCTAAGTATTTTTGAATCATGTATAAAACTTGCTCCTACACCTTCATTTATATTTATATATGCATAGTTTGCACTCTCCACACAGCCAAAAGTATTTTCTGCATATGCTAAACTCGTAGTATCATTAAAAAAGGCTAGTCCATATTGTTGTGGAATATTATCTCTTAAATCATCTATAAATGTATCATTCTTTTCCATATCCAGAACCATAGTGATTATATTCCTATTAGTATTATCTATTATTGCCGGTAATACTATACATACACCTAATATTTCTGATGAGTACTTGTTCAAACTTTCTTTTATAATATCCGATAAATACTTTACATATATTTTCCCTTTATATGCATAGTTATAGTTTTCTCGCACCTCATACGACAGCGTTACCAAATCTATTTCTACACTTTTTTTCATTATATTAACTACTAATATAAATCTATCTTTGTTTACCACTAGTCCATTAGGTCTACGTCCTTGCATTCCACTCTCTACTGTACCAATGTCTACAAGCATTTTTTCATTTATCAATTCATCTACCAACAATGATACAGTCGATTTACTAAGTTTGGTTTTACTTGCAAGTCTTGCTCTAGATATTCCCTCATTGTTAGATATTATATTGTATAAATTCTTCTTGTTTTTATTCTTTATAACTTGTTGATGTGTCATTACTCCCCCTATAATTCACGGTGGATTTAGTTCGTTCGCCGTACTTATTAAATGTAGTATATTATATATTTTTCTGTATTTCAATATACTTTGTTTATAAATTGTATCTTTGGTTGAATATATGAGTTTTATTATATTATATTACATATTGTTCTTTTATAATTTATTTATTTTGTGAATCTTTAATATATTTTAAATAGATATTTTTATATATTATGTTCTAATTATTCCAATTGAGATATTACATTAATAATTTTATAAAAAGGACGAGCCAAATTCCAGCTCGTCCAAACAAATGAAAAATAGAAATGTGATAAATACATCATCCCACAAATACTTTTCTATTTTCTACAATTTTCTAATCCCAATATCCCTCATGTACCTTTGCTGCTTCTTCCTCAACATCCGAAATTGGACCTATAACTTCAATCTTCTTTTGACCTGCTGCAAGTATTTTTCTACATGGCATATCAAAAGTTGGGTTTTTCTCATTACTACCTGTGAGTTCTAAAAGCTTTCTTTCAGTCATCCCAAATACTACTCTTCCTATATTTGCCCAGTATATTGCACCGGTACACATAGAGCATGGTTCAGCAGTCGTATACAAAGTGCATTTCCAAAGAAAATCCTTACTATATAAATGAGACGCTTTAGCAGCCAATGTTGTTTCGGCATGTCCCGTACATATTCCTTCAGTAATTTCTACATTCTCCTGCTCTAAAAGAATATTTCCTTGCTCATCAACCAATATAGCTCCAAACGGCGTATTTCCATTTTTTCTTGCATTTTTTGAAACCTCAATACATCTTCTCAAGTAATATTCGTGCTTTTGATACTCCATATTTTCCCCTTTATTATTACTTCATAAATTTATCAGCTTTCATCTGTTCAATATATTCATTGTACAGGCTTTGCTTTTCAGCCGGAACCAAATCACTAAGTTTTCCTACTGATAAAACACCATTTTGTAAATCACCATACAATACTTCACCTCCAAATTTTCCTTCTTCAATGGCCTTAAAGCTTAATTCTATAAGTGAAGAATTATCTGTGATCTGTGATCCTATCACACATTCATTTTGACCTAAAATATCAGCCGGTTGTCCTATGTCATATACTTCAACTTTGCCTTTTGCTGAATTATGTTCATCAATAGCCTGTCTTGCACCTGAGTCAACTGCTGAAGCATCTCCGAAAAATACATCTGCATTCTGCTCCATCATTGCATTTGCAAATTCTATTCCTTTTGAAGAATCATCAAAGGAGTTTGCATAAACGGCATCCAAAACATTGATACTCTTTCCATCTTTTTCGGCAACATACTTTGCTGCTTCCGCATATCCTTTATACTTTGCCACAGTTGTTGTCAGCTCCATCCCACCTATAAACGCTATGTTGCCTGTTTCAGACATAAGTCCTGCCAATGCACCTGCTATCCAACCAATTTGTTGTGCATTAGGAAGAAGTGATGTTACATTTTTATTGGTTGCTTTTTCAGGCACATCTGTGTCTCCGTTTAATATGGCAAAAGCAATGTCGGGATATTCATTAGCCACCTGTAACACAGCATCTGTATATTCACCACCCGGAGCATATATTAAATTAAATCCGGCATTACAGTATGCAACCATTGCATCATAATATCCATCTTGTGACAAATTATCTGTATACTCCATTGTCCAATCTGAATTTTTTTCACAAGCTGAAACCAACTCACTGTAACATGCGGTACCCCATCCTCCATCATTAATGCTACAGTTTAAAATAAATGCCACCTTATATTTCCCACTTTTTTGTGTATCACTTGTAGTAACACTCTCGTTTGTCTTTGCACCTCCTCCACATGCACCAAGAGTAAATATCATAGTTGCAGCCATTAACATAGATATTACCTTCTTAAATTTCATCATAAAAACATCCTCCTTTAAAATAATTTATTGTTTATCTCTGTTCCTTACAATAAGGAAGTCCATTCGCTTTTGGTCCGGCTTTATTAGAACCTATTATAGCCAATACTGATACTGTTGCTATATATGGAATCATTTGGAAAAACTGATATTGTAATCCTATGCTACTAACTTGTAATCTTATCTGAATTGCATCACATAGTCCAAAGAACAAGCATGCCCACATAACTCCTGTTCCCATCCATCTTCCAAATATAACCGCAGCCAATGCAATAAATCCTCTACCTGATACTATCCCCTCTGTATAAGTTGTAGAATAGCATGTTGTCAGGTACGCCCCTCCTATTGCTGCAAGAGCACCGCATATAATACAAGATATATATTTAATTCCTATAACATTAATTCCCAATGTTGCTGAAGCTTTAGGGTATTCTCCTACTGATTTATAATTAAGTCCCATCTTTGTCTTTTGAAAAAAAACACTTGTTAAAGGTACCATTAAAAATGCCAAATAAACCATAGGTGTCTGATGGAAAACTAATTCACCTATATACGGTATCTTACTCAGTATCGGTATCTCTATGGGCTTCATAAGTTCAATCTGTGTCAATGAATTTCCTACACCAAATGAAATTCTATATATAAATGAGGCAAGGGCAGGTGCCAAAATATTCATAGCCATACCATATACAATATGATTAGCACAAAGTGATATGGTTGAAAAAGCATAAATTAAATTTATCAATATACCTGCAACAGCTGCACCCAATATTCCCAGCCAAGTATTTCCGGTATAATAAGTAACCATAAAACCTACAAGTGCACCAATTGCTGCCAGGCCTTCCAAGCCAATATTCACCATACCCGCTTTTTCTGAGTAAAGCTCAGCCAGTGCAATTAGCAATAACGGAACTGCCATCCTGACAGATGCGGATACAATACTTAAAATTAATGTTGTATTCATGCTTTACCCTCCACTTTTTTTGTTAAATATTTTAATCTAAACATTTCAAATTCCGGAAGCTTCGTCATAGCCATTCCTGCAACAGAGAACACTATTACAAGTGCCTGCATAATATCCGATACGCTTGTTGGAACTCCTGTTGCCACTTGCATAGATGTAGATCCTACTCGGAGTGCTGCAAAGAAAATAGATACTATAATAGCTGCTATTGGATGTAATTGTGCAATCAATGCTATGGCAACTCCATCAAAACCATATCCACTACCATATCCGTTAATAAGACGATACTGAGTTCCAAGCAAGTCCGCACTACCACCAAGTCCTGCAACAGCACCTGATATGATAAAGCTAAAAAGTATATATCTTTTTACAGATAAGCCATTAAATTTGGCTGCTGTCATATTAAGCCCTACAGCTCTTAACTTAAATCCCTTAGATGTCCAATATAATCCATAGTACATAACCAGTCCTATTACAATCGCAATTACAAATGACCATGTAAATCTCATACTTGGTATCACCTTTGATAACATTAATGAATTGTCGATAGAAGGTGTCTGTGGCATATTTGTATCTCTAATCCAACTTGTATAAATTACTCCCATAAAAAGAGTTGCAATATAGTTGAGCATTATAGATATTATCATTTCATTAAGCCCTCTTGTTATTTTAAATATTCCCGGAAGCAGTCCCCATATTCCTCCGGCAACAGTTCCAATAAGTAATGCTAAAATGATTCCTGGTATTCCATGTATTCCACTTAAGTGTACAGCACAAAATGCAATTGTTGCTCCAAATAAAAACTGCCCTTCTCCACCAAGATTATAAACACCACATTTATATGCAAAGCAGGCACAAAGAGATGTAAAAATTAAGGGTGTTGATTTATTTAAAGTAGTTCCAATACTTGCACTTGTTCCAAATGCTCCTTTAAATAACGCTGTCAAAGCCAAAACCGGATTAACTCCCAATGCAAGCATAATAATCATTCCGACAATAAATGCTATAATAATCGAAACAAGTGGAATGATAAATTTTTCCATAATCTTCATCGTTTTATTCATTATTATTCACCTCATTGTTTCCTGTCATTGCCATGCTTATCTTCTCTACTGAAGGATTATTTCCTGAAAATTCTCCCATAATCTGGCCTTCAAACATAACCAAAATACGATCTGACATTTTTAATATCTCATCCAGATCTGCACTTATCAGTATTATTCCAACACCATTATCCCTTGCTTCAATTATACGCTCATGTACAAAATTTGTTGCTCCTATATCCAAGCCTCTTGTTGGATGAACCACTACCAATACTTCCGGACTTGACTCTAATTCTCTGGCAAGGATTACCTTCTGCTGATTTCCACCTGACAAACTCCTCACGTCCTGATCTACACTTGTACAACGGATATCATACTTTCTAGCTGCACTCTCTCCATAATCAATTATTGTCTTTTTCTTTAATAAAGCTCCCTTTCCTTTGCTAAATCTTTCAGATTCAATATTCTTTAAAACGAGATTATCCGCTATTGACATATCACCTATAAGTCCCTGAAGATTTCTATCCTCAGGCACATGTGCAACACCATGTAAAATAAAGTACTCGGGATCATACCTTCCAACTTTACTATTATCTACATAAATATCACCCTCCTCCGGTGCTATGACTCCGGTGACCATCTGGGCAAGCTGTGTTTGTCCATTTCCATCCACTCCGGCTATACCTACAATTTCTCCTCTCTTTATAGTCATGCTTACATCATTTAATCCATTGTGCTTCATATTCGGATGATACTTTACATGACTTAATTTGAGAACCTCATCACCTTCAGAAATCTTCTTGTCATACTTTGTTTCATGAAGCTCTTTTCCAATCATAAGATTTGCAAGTGACTGTCCATCTGCACCATCTATATCTAAAGTTCCAACCAATTCCCCAAGCCGAAGTATTGCAATTCTTGTAGATATTCTTAATACTTCTCTCATCTTATGACTGATGAAGATAACACTTTTATCTTCATTTATCAAGGATTCTATAATTTTAAACAGTCCCTCAGTCTCAATATCGGTAAGTGTTGCTGTTGGCTCATCTAAAATCAATAACTTAGCTCCATGGTAAAGAGCCTTTAATATCTCTACTCTTTGCTGTTCACCTACAGATATATCTTTTACAAATGCATCTAATTGTACATTTAGTCCATACCTGATTGATAGCTCAAGTATCTCCTTTTTTCTTGCCGCTTTATCTATGAAGATCCCTTTTGAGTTCTTATCACCGAGTATAATATTTTCAAATACCGTCATAGCTTCCACCAACATAAAATGCTGATGTACCATTCCTATACCTTGTTTAACTGCCTGACTTGGAGAATCTATTTTCACTTCATTTCCATTAATAAAAATCTTTCCCTCGGTAGGTTGATAAAGTCCAATTAAAATATTCATCAAGGTTGATTTACCTGCACCATTTTCTCCGAGTAATGTTAGCACTTCACCCTTATTTACAGTAAGAGATATATCTCTATTTGCATAAAAATTTCCAAACCTCTTACTTATATGTTCCATTTGTAAAAATACACTCAATTTATTGATCCTCCTTCTAGGCATTTTTATATTAAAATATTACACTATCAGTACTTTAATGAAGCTATTATCTACATACTTGCCATTATCAATCTTTTCTTTTCATATAAACCAAATACTGCTTCTTCTGCCCATGAATACTGTTTCATAAACTCGCCTTGAAAAGATAGGCACATACCTCTATCACCTGAGCATGCCTCATAGTAATCGCAATCCACAATATCCTTTTTTATTCTAAGACTTCCCCTCTCTCTTATCAAAATTTCTTCTGCACCATACAATTTTAATGTATCACTTAATTCTTTAATAACTCTCCTATATCCTGTCTTTTCAGGATAATCAGCCTGTTCCTCGCCCCACAACTTCTCAACAAGTTCATATATAGTTACAATCTGTCCTTCTCTATATACACAAAGAGCCAGCAATTCCTTAGCCTTTCCTGATCTAAAATATACCGGTTCTCCGTGAATTCTCAAATCAAAAAGTCCAAACGTGTGGAAGTAGTACTTCTTTTTCTGCCTTTGTTTAAGCAATTTTGCTCTCTCTAAAACATCTTCAATATCATACCTGTCAAATGGCTTAAAAATTATATAATCCGCTTTCATCTTCATGGCATCTACGGCATATTGCATATGGGCAGTAGCAAATACAATAATCATATCTCCACGTATTTCACGCAATTGTTGTGCCAGTTCCATTCCGTTCATACAAGGCATATCTATATCAAGAACTGCAAAATCAACCACATTAGATTTGGCATATTCTACAGCCTTTTCAGGATCAGTAAACTTCCCTACAATTTCAAACTCTGACAAATCTGCACATTTTAATTCAAAGAGTTTCAAATCTAAAATCATATCATCCACAAGGATCGTTTTCATTTATCATCTCCTCACAATATACAAATAGTCCGTTCAACCATAATTCTAAAGATATTATAACAATATGACCGTTCGACTTCCGTATATTCATTACTTGTATTTCAATCCATTTTTAGAAAAATATATTATTACTTTTGTTCCTATACCTACGATACTCTCCATATCCATACCACAGCCTTCAAAATGTGACATTCTTTTTTTTACATTTTTCAGTCCTATAGAATGTGCTTTATTCAACTCCTCTATATCAAATCCAACACCATCATCTTCTACTTTTACATACCAAAAGTTTTCATCATCATTTAGACTAACCCTTATGCTTCCTCCCTCTGCTTTAGGTTTTATTCCATGTAAAATAGCGTTCTCAACAATAGGTTCTATTGTTAAAGCCGGAATCATAAAATTAACATCTGGAATATCAAAATCCACTCTAAGTCTTCCTTCAAGCTGTGCCTCATTTATCTTTGCATATGCTCTTGTAGCTCTGATTTCCTCCTTAAAAAGTACCAATTCTTCTGCATTTACACTTGTATTAACATTAAATCTCAAATATCTTGCAAAATCCTCTACCATTTTAACTGCCATTTCCGGTTTCATAATAATAAGCCCTTGCAAAGTATTAAGTGTATGATAAAAAAAATGTGACCTGATCTGTGTTAATAGTTGCTTACTCTCTTCCTGCTCTAATTTCTGTTGCAAATTTTTTATTATAAGTTTTGCGGCTTCATCCTGCATTTCTTTAAGCTTTTTTGTTCTATAAAACTCATATCCGGTAACCAAACCAATCAAAATACTTATTGCTAAACTACTCCAAAGACTTTTCCTTTTATATACAGGAACAAGTGGCTCCAATGTAAATTTCCATTCTGTATTAAAAAAATCTGCATTATATTGTACATTTTCTGAATTTCCCCTAACCATTATTTTCGTTTCAAGTATTGTCTGATTACTGTTATCATCCGGATTAACTCTCCATATTCTACATGCAAAGCCTTCATCATTAATCAAATCTATCGAACTATTTTTAAAAATCTGCGGATAGTTCAGTGTTACAGCCACAATACCCCAGTATTTTTTTTCACCGCTACCATCTAGAAGATATATTGGCATCCTTCCACATATACCTATACCACCTTCTACTAAATCAAATGGACCAGCCAATAGTAAAGTTCCCTTTGAAACTGCACTCTGTGCCTCCAAGTTTCCAGCCCCCGGAGTATTCATATCCAAATCATATACAGATTCATTCCCATACATTGGAAACACTCCTTTAACAATACCGTCAGGAGCAAACAAAAAGCTTCTTACAATCCCGTCATTAAGCATTCTATCTGCAATAGGTTCAAAGCTTTGAAAACCTCCTCCGGTTTCAATCAAATGACCTTCCATAACTCGCAACTTTCCCATTTGTACCTGCAATGTTTCATAAGTTTCTGACTCCAAACTATGATATATCCTATCCATTTTTAGTCTGTTTTCTTTTGTCATTTGTATTTGAAATAAAACGGTTAGTATAAGGCTCAAAAGCAAACACAATATTCCAATAAAAACAGATTTTCTTATAATACTTATTTTCATTTTTCCTCAACTTAATTTGATAAATTTTCTTTATATTTATTATTTATAAGTTGTATAATATATGATTTCACTTCAAGATGTCTACATAAATAAAATAAACCCGCCCCAATGCTTGTTTATAGAAACAAAAAGGACCATCGCATTGCGACAGTCCCTCTCTTAAAGTTATTTATTCCTCTATTATTTTTACTGAATTCCCTCCACTGATAGATACCGGAAATCTATACGAATAATTATTGCTTATCCAATCTTTATCCTTTAGCATCCTTATTATATTTCTTGCGGCCATCCTCCCAAGCTTTTCTTTTGGGTGTACACCCGAAATTATCTTAAAATCCCTGTCTCCCAAAACCGCATCATCAAATGACACCATTGAAAAATTCTTCAAGAACTTTTCCGATTTTGTACCAAGAAATTCGGCATACTTGTATGCAATCTCATCATTATATACAATCATAGCAGTACAGTTCTTTGTTCTTTTATAAAATGAATTGAGACTTGACTTTGAAAATTTAAAATCAAAATCCTTAGTCGAATACCATCTGATATAATCATCATTTATAATAATATCATGCTCTGTCATACATTCCATAAAGCCTCGATATCTCTCTATTCCCTGTATATCATCATATTTGAAAATACCGCAGATTTTTCTATGTCCATTTTCTAACAATAGTTTTGTGAGTTCATAACTGCATTTTGCATCACTCATCTCTATACTGTCAAAATCCATATTTGAATAATGATTGTGAATAAATATAATAGGAATATTCCTCTTTGCTAAACCTTCATACAGCTTAACATTAGGGTTGGGAAAAGAAGACTTTGTACCCTCTACTATTATTCCTGATATATTCATATTCAAGAACTTCTTAAGGTAATTGGCTTCTTCATTTAAATTATTCTTTGTGATAGCCAATTCAATCTGTATATTTTCCTCATCCATAATAGACTTTATACCATCATATAATCTGGGAAAGAAGTAGTCTGAAAAATAGCTGAGAATCAAACCAACTTTCTTTTTTGAAGTTTCCTCCATCTTATATGAAACATAGGTTCCACTTCCTCGTACTCTCTCTATCAATCCTTCATCTTCAAGATATTCCAAAGCACCCCTGACGGTTTCTCTCGAAAATCCAAACTTTCTTGTAAGTACATTTTCACTTGGAAATTTGGCACCATATTTTAAAACACCGCTTATAATAATAGTCTTACCCCAATTATATATCTTCATGTATTTGAGATTGGCATTTTTATCACTCAGCAAATTTTTCTACACTCAACCTTTCAATATCTATGGCTTTTAGATACCTCTGTGTAAAAGTTTTAAATCCTTTCACATCTATTTCATCAGCCATAATCTCACTTCCTGTATTTTTGTCAAAAATCTTCTTAGATAGGAACTCATCTAAGCTGTACTTATCCGCCTGACTGACATATAATGCCAGCAATGCTATTCCCCATGCACCACCTTCACTTGCAGTATCAAGCACTTCTACGGGAGCATTGATTGCGGCAGAAAGATACCTTTGTCCAACTCCTTTAGTTTTGAACAGTCCTCCATGCCCCATCATTTTCTTTATCTTTACATTCTCTTTCTCTGTTAAGATATCAAGTCCCACCTTAACTGCTGTAAGTGAACTGTATAAATGTGCTCTCATAAAATTTGCCAGATTGAACTCACTCTTAGGGCTTCTTAAAAACATCGGTCTTCCTTCATTTAGCTTCGTGATACCCTCTCCCGAAAGATATCCAAATGACATCAGATTGCCACAGTCAACACTACCATTTAATGAATTTGTATAGAGTTTTTCAAACAATTCTCTATCTGAAATATTTATACCAAAAAGCTTTGCAAACTCTCTAAATAAGCCAACCCAGGCATTCAAATCACTTGTCCCGTTATTTGCATGTGACATAGCTACCGGATATCCGTCCGGCGTAGTCACCATATCTATTTCCTCATAGTAATCATTAAGTTTCTTATCAAGTACAAGCATTGCAAACATACTTGTGCCTGCAGACATATTTCCTGTGCCTTTTTTTATAGAGTTGGTTGCTACCATTCCGGTACCTGCATCACCCTCAGGTGGGCAAAGTATACTGCCCTCTTTTAAGTCTCCATCTTTATCTAAAAGGCTTGCACCCAATTTTGTGAGTACTCCGGCTCTCTGCCCTGCCACCATTACCTTTGGCAATATCTCTCTTATCTCCCATGGAAATTTGTACTTTTTAATCTTTTCTTCAAATATATTAAGCATTGATGCGTCATAATCCATAGTAGAAGAATCTATCGGGAATATACCTGAAGCATCACCTATACCTATATTCTTTTCACCTGTAAGCATATAGTGAATATATGATGACAATGTTGTAACAAAATTAAGCTTCTCTACATGCTCTTCTTTATCAAGTATTCTCTGATATAGATGTGCTATTGTCCATCTAAGCGGAATATTAAACTTAAAGCTTTCACTTAACTTTTTTGCAGCTTCTTCAGTATTTGAATTTCTCCAAGTTTGAAAAGGAGTAAGCAAATTCATATCCTTATCAAATGCCATGTATCCATGCATCATAGCACTAATACCCATGTGTTTTATCTGCTTTATAGTCACTCCATACTTTTCTTTTATATCGAACTTTATACTTGCATAACAGCTTGAAAGTCCTGAAAGTATCTCATCAAGAGGATATGTCCAAATACCGTCTGTAAAGCTATTTTCCCAGTCATGGATCCCTATTCCCAGTACCTCTCCATTTTCATCAGTCAAAACAGCTTTTATTCTTGTAGATCCAAACTCAATTCCTAAGAATATATCTCCACTTTCTATTACCTTTTTTGCTTCCATATTCACCTCCTAGTTACCATAGTAAGCATTCTTACCATGCTTTCTCAAAAAATGCTTATCCTGTAAATATTTCGGTGCTTTCTCTGCATCCGGATTTATGCTTAAAGCAAACAAATTTATTTTCGCAACTTCTTCCATTACCACTGCATTATGTACTGCCGCATATGCATCCTTCCCCCATGCAAAAGGACCATGGCTATGACATATACATCCCGGTATATATAAATAATCAATATTTCTTTCTTTGAAGGTTTCTACTATTACCTTGCCTGTATTCAGCTCATAATCCTCATCCAGCTCTTCTTTTGTGAGATGTCTTATACATGGAATATCCCCATAGAAATAGTCACATTGTGTAGTACCCATACAGGCAATATCCACTCCTGCCTGTGCAAATCCTGTTGCATATGGGGAATGAGTATGTACAACTCCACCTATATCCTTAAAGTTTTGATATAGTATAAGGTGTGTCTTTGTATCGGATGACGGATTATATTTTCCTTCTACACGATTTCCGGCAAGGTCCATTACTACCATATCATCAGGTGTAAGTTTGTCATACTCTATTCCACTTGGTTTTATTACAAAGTATTTTCTGCTTTCATCAATGCCCGATACATTTCCCCATGTAAATGTCACCAGACCATATTTTGGCAAAAGCATATTTGCCTCATATACCTCTTTTTTTAATTCTTCTAACATAACCCTCCTATTACAGGCGTGATAAATCCTCTCTCCTTGTATCATCTCCTATTGTAATAAGCTCACTACCTGTCAATTTTGCAAACATTGCAATATCTTCTCTGGTAAGTGCAGTAGATACAATAGAGTGATGGGCACCACCCGCATAACACCATGCAGCAGTTCCTATCTCAAAATTTGGCTTATGTCTGTACATAATTCTTGCAACCGGCAATTTTGGCATAGGATATGGCTGCTTAACAAGTTCAATATCTGCACAAATGATTCTGAATCTATCACCCATATCTACCATTGTAACCTGTATTCCGTCTCCTGTCACCCCATCAAAAACCAGTCTTGCCGGATCATCCTTGCCACCAATTCCAAGTGGTAATACCTGTATCTCAGGCTTTGTTGCTGCAAATGAAGTGGGTACTTCCAGCATATGACTTGCAAGTTCAAGTTCCTCATTCTCCGTTAAGTCATATGTATAATCCTCTATAAATCCGGTTGCTCCATCTCTGCCCTCAGCCATCTTCATAAGTACAGCTGAAAATGCACTCGTTTTATAGTCTCCTTCAGGTGCAAAGCCTATACCTCTTGCCATAAGATTTTGTGCTGATATACCCGGTAGCTGCTTAAGACCATGTAAATCCTGGAAAGTATCTGTAAATGCTCCAATTCTATTTTCCTCAAGGAACTTATCAAGTCCTACTTCATACTTTGCCTGCTCCCTTACCGCTTTAATATTATCGGTTTTTAGAATATACTTTTCCAGATACTCTTCCACCTTTTTATCTATCTCAGCATCACTTACGGCATCTACTATCTTTACCAAATCTCCCAGTGCATAGTAATTGCACTCCCAGCCATACTTTATTTGACTCTCTACTCTATCTCCATCAGTAACTGCAACCTCACGCATATTGTTTCCAAAACTTGCCACCCTCAAATGTCTTGAAAAATCAATAGCCTTTGCCACTTCCAAGAATCTTTTTATTTGTGAAATGACTTTGTTATGCTTATAGTATCCTGCCACAACCTCATGTACTATACCCATTCTTGCAAGTATAAATCCATACTCTCTGTCACCATGTGCTGACTGATTCAAATTCATAAAATCCATGTCAATACTGTCATATGGCAACTTCTCATTATACTGTGTATGTAGATGTAATAAAGGCTTATTTAATAATGACAGTCCCTTTATCCACATTTTAGCAGGTGAAAATGTATGCATCCAGGTGATTACTCCCACACAATCCTCATCTATCATAACTTTCTTGAAATTTTCTATACAGATTTCAGAAGTTTCCACAATTGGCAGCAGCTTTATATCTATCACATTTGCAAGCTTTTCATTCAAAAATTCTGCCATCTTGGCACTATCTTTTGCAACAGTATCAAGGCATTCTCTACCATATAAATCCTGACTTCCTACTATAAAATATACTTTTTTCATATTGCTCCTTTTCTAAATCTATTTTATAACCTGTATAGATTTTCTGTCTGCAAATACAGCCACAAAATATTGACAAGTTTCTCACCATTTTCAGGCTCATTCTCATGTACAGCTCCGATATAATATGGTGAATCAGTTGCCAACTTGTATATATCAGCGCTCTTTTCCTTATCTATTACTCTAAAGAACTGTGCCAAATATACCTTATTGTCTATTGCCTTAACCTCTTTTGTTTCACCATCTACACTACTACCGGTTTCACCCTTATTGCCACATGCAACTAATGGCATAGCCATAGCTGCTACCAACCCCAGTGCTACAACCTTTTTAAATATCTTCTTAATTTGTTCCTCCTCAAATATACGATATTTTATATGATGTTTTTATATTAGAACAATTCCTTTTCTTTAACAATATAATACATCTTTTTTATTAATATAAGTTGTATTAAAAATGTATATATTTTAATTCTATTTTCTTATTAAAATAATTATTTAACAACTATTGCATATATTATGCTTAATATATTTTGTATTTATATTTTATTTATATAATATATTATAATATTATATCACTTGCACTAATATTTGTACTTTTATTATACTACAACTTATAATCCGCACTTTAAATGTATTATACCTAATCCCAAATATATGAACTCATATTTTACCTCATACCTGTACTCTAGCGCATCCAAATAGTAGAAATGAAAACACTTTCTACAAGTACTTTACAAAAAAGAAAAAGCTTTATTTATTTTTACTAATTTTATCTTTTTATTTTCTACATTTTGTCAATTGATTTATCTTAAGAAATATGAAATAATACTTACATAAATTCTAATATTTTAGGATTGTTACTGATACGCAGGCAAGACCGAATTTACTATAGCAATATGGTTTATTTGGTCTTTTTTATTACTTTATGGTGGTGTAATGATCATTGAAAAAATAATCAATAATAACATTGTCTTGACCCATGACCATAAAAATAGAGAGATCATTGCCATGGGTAAGGGCATTGGTTTTGGAAGAAAAAAAGGTGATGTCATATCTGAAAAAGAAATAGAGAAGATTTTTAAAATCAAAGAAAATGAATTACTTCTCAAATTTCAGGATATGATCGCCGACATTCCTCTCGAAATAGTAAGACTTACAGATGATATTATTTCTTATGCAATAGATGTTGAAAAATTAAAGCTAAGTCAAAGTATCTATATTACTCTGGTGGATCATATTAATTTTTCTATCGAAAGATTCAAAGAAGATATGACCCCTGAAAACGCTCTTATGTGGGAGATCAAAAGATTTTATCCACAAGAATATGCAATTGGACTACATACACTGAGGCTCATACAGGATAGAATGGAACTTTCTCTTCCGGATTCAGAAGCCGGTTTTATTGCACTTCACTTTGTAAATGCACAATACAGTACACATATGAAGGAAACTCTAAGCCTACCTCATATTATGCGAGATATTATGGACATTGTAAAAAGTGAATTGAATGTTGAATTGAATGAGAATTCTATTCATTATGAAAGATTTTTAACTCATGTAAAGTTTCTTATTCAAAGACTTTATAAACATGAAATGCTTCATGATGATGATACTGTTTTTGAGGATATGATGAAAGAAAAGTATCCAAAAGAATTTGCCTGTGGAAAAAAGGTGGCTAGGTATATTGAAAATGAAACTCATTCAAAAATAACGAGAATGGAAATGACTTATTTAGCCATTCACATAAAAAGAGTAACTATGGCAGAGGAGTAAAATATGTTTGGTTTATTTAAAAAAAAGAAAAATAGTTTTTTAAGTCCTATGACAGGAAAAAGTGTATCTATAAAAGAGGTACCTGATGAAACTTTTTCATCTGAAATGCTTGGTAAGGGTGTTGCCATTATTCCAAGTGATGGTCTTGTCACCTCTCCCACATCCGGAAAAGTAAGTATGATTTTTGAAACATTACATGCTATAAGTATACTGGCAGATACCGGAGAAGAGATTCTTATTCATATCGGACTTGATACTGTAAAGATGAATGGTGACGGTTTTTCTTCCTATGTGAAAGTAGGTGATACCGTAAAACCTAAAGATCCACTTATAAAGGCTGATTTAGAAAAAATAAAGTCAGCCGGATTTAATCCTATTACTATAATGCTCATTTGCAACAGTACTGAATTTAAATCCGTTGAAAGTGTCACAAATATACCTGTGACCAATGATAGTGAAATATTGGTAGTAATACCATAATAATAAACTTTTCTCTTTGAGTGGCCAGCAAAGGGATAATCTTAATTAAGGAGAAATTTTATGAAGTATTTACAACGACTTGGGAAGTCTTTGATGCTTCCTGTAGCCTGCCTTCCTGTGGCAGCAATTTTGATGGGTATTGGTTATTGGATTGATCCTACCGGTTGGGGTGGTAATAATATAGTTGCAGCCTTCCTTTTAAAGGCAGGTGGTGCAATCATTGACAATATGGCTATTTTGTTTGCCATAGGTGTTGCTGTCGGTATGAGTGATGATGGTGACGGTGCAGCCGCACTTGCAGGTCTTGTTTCATGGCTTGTAGTTACAACTCTTTTATCAAAGGGAGCTGTTGCAATGTTTACAGGTGTTGATGCTGATGCTGTTCCTGCAGCTTTCGGTAAGACACAAACTCAATTTATCGGAATAGTTTGTGGCCTTATAGGTGCTATTTGTTATAATAAATTCAAAACAACTAAGCTTCCTGATGCACTCTCTTTCTTTAGTGGCAAGAGAAGTGTAGCTATAGTTACTGCCGGCTTCTCACTTATTGCATCTATTATCTTATTCTTTGTTTGGCCTGTAGTTTACGGTGCTTTGGTAGGATTTGGTGAGGCAATCATGAGTACAGGTGCTTTGGGTGCAGGAATATATGGTTTCTTTAACAGACTTCTGATTCCATTCGGGCTTCACCATGCACTTAACTCAGTATTCTGGTTTGATGTAGCAGGTATCAATGATATTGGAAAATTCTGGGGAAGTGCTGAAGGTGGTATCCTTGGACAGACAGGTATGTACATGTCAGGATTCTTCCCTGTAATGATGTTCGGTCTTCCCGGTGCTGCACTTGCAATGTATCACACCGCCAAGGATTCAAGAAAGAAAGCTGCTTACGGTCTTTTATTAGCTGCCTCTCTATCTTCATTCTTTACAGGAGTTACAGAACCACTTGAGTTTGCATTTATGTTCCTTGCACCGGTGCTTTATTTAATACATGCTATTTTAACAGGTATTTCACTTACTATAGTTGCACTACTTCCTATAAGAGCAGGATTTAACTTCAGTGCCGGTCTTGTTGACTGGGTGCTAAGTTTCAAAGCTCCATTTGCTGAAAATCCTTTATTCCTTATACCTATAGGTGTTATTTACGGTGCTATATACTACGGAATCTTCCGCTTTGTTATTACACAGTTTAACTTAAAGACTCCCGGTAGAGAAGATGATGAGGAAGAAGAGAAAAAGGCAGTTTTATCTAATGATGACTATACTGCAGTTGCAAGTATTATATTAGAAGGTGTCGGCGGTCCACAAAACCTCACTTCTATCGACAACTGTATTACAAGACTTCGTCTTGAAATCAAGGATTATACCAAGGTTGATGAAAAGAAGATCAAATCTGCAGGTGTTGCAGGTGTTATCAGACCTTCAAAGACTTCTGTACAAGTTATTATTGGTACAAAGGTTCAATTCGTAGCAGACGAATTTAAAAAACTTGCTAAGAGATAAATAATAGGGTACTGCAAAATGCAGTACCCTATATTTTTATTATTTTGCTGATAATGCAGCCATTGTTATATAATTATATGGTTGATTGAAATGTGGAAGGAAGAATATATCAAGCAATTTCAGCTTATCTATAGTTACCTTTTCCTGTATTGCAAGTGAGAACATGTGTATACCCATTGACATATCATATGTTGATGCCATTTGAGCACCTACTATCGCTCTTGTCTTTGCATCATATACTATCTTTATATTTACTTTAGGATTTGTTGTCTCAATAAATGTTGCCTTTTGTAAATCCTCAAATGAAGTGGAAAGTACATCCATACCAAGTTGCTTTGCTCTTTGCTCGCTAAGTCCTGTGGATACCAACTTCAAATCATATATTGAAATCGCATTTGACCCTTGAACACCGATAGTCTCAAGTTTCTTACCACATGCATTATGTGCAGCTATAATTCCTGAACGAACTGCATTGGTTGCAAGAGCGATATAAGACCTTTCCCCTGTCGCATTAAAGTATACAGTAGCACAGTCGCCAATAGCATATACGTCCTTCATGCTTGTTTGTTGAGTTTCATCAACTATGTATGCACCATTTGGCATAGTCTCAAGATATTCTTTTCCAAGCTCAGTATTTGGTCTAAATCCTATAGCAAGTATAACCATATCACACTGATATTCATTCTTATCAGTAACTATAGCCTCTACCTTGCCATTTCCCTTTATTTCCTTTACGGTCTCACCGAAGGCAAGCTGAATTCCATGATCTGAAAGATTCTTGTCCATCAAAGCACTAAACTCAGGATCATAATAACTTGAGAGTGAAGTATTGGCAATATCAACCATAATCACTTTTTTATTATGTCTTTCAAAAGCTTCTGCAAGCTCTACACCTATGTATCCTGCACCTACTACGGCAATAGTCTTTATATCAGGGTTTTCAAGCTTATTTATTACTTCTTCGGCATTCTGGAAAAGCTTAACGAGCTGAACATTCTCCAAATCTCTACCAGGTATTGGTGGTACTATAGGTAGTGAACCTGTAGCAAGTATAAGCTTGTCATAGCTCTCTTCTACCTTCTGACCGTCTTCCAAAGTTGCACAAACAAACTTTTTATCAAAATCTATTCTCTCAACCTTGCTGTTCATATTAACCTTTGCTCCCTGAGACTCAAGCTTCTCCTTATTTGAATAGAAAAGTCCGTCCGGTTTTGAGATTTGTCCACCTATCCAAAGTGCCATACCACAGCCCAAAAAGCTGATATTTGAATTTTGATCAAATACTACTACTTCATCTCCCTCATTAAATCCTGTGATTGTATTGATCGCACAAGTACCGGCATGATTTGCACCTACTACTACTATTTTACTCATATTATCCTCCAATATATTTAAATAAATAATCACTTTAATAATGTTGTCCCTCAAAAAATACACCCTATTTAATAGAGTATATTATCGAATACACTACCATATAAAAGTGTACTATGTTTTATATTTTTTAACAAGTATTTTTAGGCTTATACAGTTAAATTTTTTAAAATATATTTTGGATCTCCAATATATTTGATAATAAAAAACCTAAAATAGTACTCTTTTGGTATTTGATAAATTCACTATAATATATTTTATACTTTCTACCCCAAGATGAGATACAAAAACATGTATCTTCTGTTTCTTCCTTACATTCATATATCAGTACATAGTGTGCATATATATCTACTACATTTCCATTTTCTATATCTACTGCCTTTACACCTTTATTCTTTTTTAAAAATCCTAAGACATCAGGACCTACTCCCAGAATAACCGGCAACCCTGCTTTCAGACTTTTATTTACCTTTGGGAGTATATTACAGCCATACCCCCATTTAGCTTTCATAGAAATACTGTTATCTTTAAAATATCTATTTAAACCTTTTGACAGTGAAAAACCTGTCATACCCTTTATGAATGGCATATTTAAGATGAATAAATACTTCTTATATAATAACATAACAAAGGCAATAAAACTTTCTTTACTTATTACTGTATTACTTTTAAACCTGGACTTCCAAAAGCACATCAAAAAATTGCATATTGCAATTATTCCACAACCATATTCCGCTATATCTCTATGATCCTTAAAAAACCATCCCTGATTTCCACCGGTATAGAACTCACTACCATTTTGTATAAGTAAATCATTCTCCATAAAACTACATACTATGAGTGGCAAAAGTCCTGTCGTCTTCCCAGAGTACTACTCTTCCTTCTTTGCGACTCCTTTTCACATCTATAATTCTTTGGTTAGAGCTTCCTCTAAACCTTAATGTAATATCATAAAGTTCCTGTACAAATTTACCGTCAACTATGACATCACAATGTTCTAAGATTTTTGGCGTAGCCTCACAGTATGCTCTACCCCCCTCTATCAAATCAACATCATATGTATATCCTGAGTATATCCAAAGATTCTTCTTTGGATATCTCTTTTTAAACGCCTCTATCAATGGTAGAATTCCTATCTGATTTACCTTTTCCATAGGCTCTCCACCCAATATAGTCATTCCGGATACATAGTCATGCTGTAAAGATGCCAATATATTTTCCATGATTTCTTCTGTTAATATATCCCCATATTTAAAATCCCATGCCATCTCATTAAAACAACCCTTACATGCATGTGTACATCCGGATACAAATAGAGAGGTTCTGACTCCGGGACCATTGGCTATATCGTCATACTTTATATTTGCATAATTCATTATAGCATATCTGCCATTTCTAAAAGAAGTTTCTTTGAATCCTCAAAGCCCAAGCATGGATCGGTGATAGACTTTCCATATATATGCTCTTCTATCTTCTGATTACCTTCTTCAATATAGCTCTCTATCATTACACCCTTTACAAAACCTGCTATCTCATCAGAATATCTCATAGAATGCAATACTTCTTTTACTATACGAACCTGCTCCTTGTATTTCTTATTGGAGTTTGAGTGGTTGGCATCCACTATAACAGCAGGATTTAGTATATCTCTTTCCATATATAGATCCAATAAAAGTTTCAAATCCTCATAGTGATAGTTTGGTAGGCACTGTCCATGCTTATTGACTGCACCACGAAGTATTGCATGTGCAAGCGGATTTCCATCTGTCTTTATCTCAAAATTTCTGTAAATAAACTCATGAGATTGCTGTGCTGCATATATTGCGTTCAACATAACTGACATATCTCCACTTGTTGGGTTCTTCATACCTACCGGTACATCAACACCTGAAGATGTAAGTCTATGTTGCTGATTCTCAACCGATCTTGCACCCACAGCAATATAGCTCATCAAGTCATCCAAATATCCAAGATTATCCGGGTAGAGCATCTCATCCGCTGTAAAAAGTCCTGTCTCCTCTATTACTCTAAGATGCATCTTTCTTATTGCAACAATACCCTCATGTACATTAGGTTTTTTCTCAGGATTTGGCTGGTGCAAAAGCCCCTTGTATCCATCTCCATTTGTTCTTGGTTTATTGGTATATACTCTTGGTATAACTATTATCTTATCCTTTATCTGTTCAGCCACCTTTACAAGTCTGCTTGCATAGTCAAGTACAGAATCTTCATTGTCTGCAGAACATGGCCCTATTACAGCCAAAAACTTTTTGCTTTTACCGGTGATAACATCAGAAATTTCACGGTCGAATTCCAGCTTTTTCTCCCTTAGTTCTTTACTTAAAGGATATTTATCTATGATTTCCTCAGGTGAAGGTAGATTGTTAATATATTTTATTCCCATAATTTCCTCTTTCATTTATATGTGTTCTGAATTCAAATTATCCAAAGCTTTACTTAATGTGTCATTTTATAGTCATACAACATTGTCGTATATAATATTTTAACAGTATAAAATAATCAGAAAAAATTATCAAGTCTTTATCACTTTAAAGTTTTAAACTTTCAAAGTGTGAGCTTGACCCTTTTTCATTACTTTGTTATACTTCTTTTTATGAAATTTTATCAGCCGAAGCTGCAATAAATAAAGGATGGATATGTATGAATTGTTATGATGAATTAAAGGCAAGAGGACTTATTGCCCAGGTTACAAATGAAGAAGAAATCAGCAAAATGATAAACAATGGTGAGGCTACATTTTATATAGGATTTGATCCCACTGCAGACAGCCTCCATGTAGGACATTTTATGGCACTTTGCCTTATGAAGAGACTTCAAATGGCTGGAAACAAACCTATTGCTTTAGTAGGCGGCGGTACAGGTATGATAGGGGATCCTTCAGGTAGAAGCGACCTTAGACAGGTACTTACTATAGAAAATATTGATCACAACTGTGAATGCTTTAAAAAGCAAATGAGTCGCTTTATTGAATTCGGTGAAAACAAAGCAAAAATGGTAAATAATGCAGATTGGCTAAGAGATCTCAACTATATGGATTTCATTCGTGATATAGGTCCACATTTTTCTGTCAACAATATGCTTAGAGCTAAATGCTATGAAAATCGTATGGCAAACGGACTCTCATTTCTTGAGTTTAACTATATGATACTCCAAAGCTACGACTTCTACAGACTTTTCCTTGACTATGGATGCAATATGCAGTTCGGTGGTGATGATCAGTGGTCAAATATGCTTGGAGGTACCGAGCTTATTAGACGAAAGCTTGGCAAGGATGCACACGCTATGACCATTACTCTTCTACTAAACTCAGAAGGTAAGAAGATGGGTAAGACCGTTGGCGGTGCAGTTTGGCTTGATCCAAATAAGACCTCTCCATTTGACTTCTATCAGTACTGGAGAAATCTTCCTGATGCGGATGTTCTCACTTGCCTTAGGATGCTTACCTTCCTTCCGCTTGAGCAGATAGAAGAAATGTCTTCATGGGAAGGAGTACAGCTCAATGAAGCTAAGGAAATTCTTGCAATGCATCTTACTGAACTTGTACATGGCAAGGAAGAGGCAGATAAGGCTAATGCTGCCAGCAAATCACTCTTTGTAGGCGGTGGTGATATGAGCAATGTTCCTACTTATATTCTACAGGATGAAGATTACAGAGACGGTACTATTGATCTTTCAGGTGTACTTGTAGTAAGCGGACTTTCAAAGACCAGATCTGAAGCCAGAAGAAACATAGAACAGGGTGGTGTTTCTATAGAAGGTGAAGTTATAAATGATGTAAAAAAAATTTTCACAAAAGAGGATTTTTCAGGTGAAGGACTTCTTGTTAAGAGAGGTAAGAAGAATTTCTGCAAAGTTAAATCAGAATAAATTTATTTAAGGAAGTATATTTTTTGTACTTCCTTTTTCATTAAAAAGCTGCTGCATTTTAGTGCAACAGCCTTTAATTTTATAAGTGCAGTACTCTATCCGCAATCTCTTGAGTCCTACCTTGATTCCAGAACTGTGTTCCTATATATCCACAGGTTCTTCTTGCTACATTAAGTTTATTCTGATCTGTATTTCCACATTTCGGACATTTCCATACAAGCTTACCCTCGTCCTCAACTATCTTAATTTCCCCGTCAAATCCACATTCCTGACAATAATCAGACTTGGTATTTAGCTCAGCATACATTATATTGTCATATATAAATCCAAGCAGACTCATTACCGCTTCAAGATTGTCCTGCATATTCGGTACTTCTACATAACTTATTGCACCACCAGGCGAAAGTTTTTGGAATTCACTCTCAAACTTAAGCTTTGTAAATGCATCTATATCCTCTGCGACATGAACATGGTAGCTATTTGTAATATAGTTCTTATCTGTAATACCTTCTATGATTCCAAACCTCTTTTGAAGAGCCTTTGCAAACTTATACGTTGTGGATTCAAGCGGTGTACCATATGGAGAATAGTCAATATTCTCAGCCTGCTTCCACTCATTACATTTATCATTCATCTTTTGCATTACACTAAGTGCAAATGGCTTTGCCGCATCATCAGTATGGCTCTTTCCGGTCATATACTTTACACACTCATAAAGTCCGGCATATCCAAGACTTATAGTAGAATATCCGCCATATAAAAGCTTATCTATCGGTTCGCCTTTCTTCAATCTTCCAAGAGCCCCATACTGCCAGAGTATAGGTGCAACATCTGAAGGTGTTCCCAACAATCTCTTATGTCTTGCTCTCAATGCACGATGACAAAGCTCAAGTCTCTCTTCAAATATTTTCCAGAACTTTGTAGTATCTCCACCTGAAGACAGTGCAACGTCTACAAGATTAATAGTGACAACTCCCTGATTAAATCTTCCGTAGTATTTTGCCTTACCATTCTCATCCACATATGGTGTAAGGAAACTTCTGCATCCCATAGGAGTATAACAATTTCCGTTGCCATTCTTATCTACCTTTAGCTCGAACATCTTCTTCTCAGAAACATAGTCAGGTACAAGCCTCTTTGCAGTACATTTTGCTGCAAGCTTTGTAAGATGATAATATCTGCTTCCCGGACGAACATTGTCCTCTTCAAGCACATATATAAGCTTAGGGAATGCCGGTGTTACCCAAACGCCGTTCTCATTCTTTACACCCTGATATCTCTGTCTTATCATTTCCTCAATAATAAGTGCCAGATCCTCTTTTTCTCTATCATTCTTTGCTTCATTCAAATACATAAATACTGTAATGAATGGAGCCTGACCATTTGTGGTCATCAAAGTAACCACCTGATACTGGATAGTCTGTATTCCCTTTGTAATCTCCTTACGAAGTCTGTTTTCAACGATCTCTTCCTTTCTTTCCTTAGAAACATTTAGACCGTACATCTCAGCTTCAACCTCATCGCGAATCTTCTGTCTGCTGACATCCACAAAAGGAGCAAGATGTGTGAGTGAAATACTCTGTCCACCATATTGACTGGATGCTACTTGGGCAATAATCTGTGTGGCAATATTGCAAGCTGTTGAAAAACTGTGTGGCTTCTCTATAAATGTACCTGAAATTACAGTACCGTTTTGAAGCATATCTTCCAGGTTTACAAGATCACAGTTGTGCATATGCTGTGCAAAGTAATCCGCATCATGAAAATGAAGTATTCCCGCCTTATGTGCTTCCACTATCTCAGGATCAAGAAGTATTCTTTCTGTGAGATCCTTTGAAACCTCTCCAGCCATATAATCTCTTTGCACTGAAGCAACGGTAGGATTTTTATTGGAATTCTCCTGCTTTACTTCCTCATTGTCACATTCAATAAGTGCCAATATTTTATCATCTGTTGTGTTGTGTTTTCTCTTTATACTCTGAACATATCTATATGTAATATATCTTCTGGCAACCTCAAAAGCATTCTCTCTCATGATGCCATCCTCAACCATATCTTGTATCTCTTCCACGCTCATAGCACGATTCATGCTCATACATTGATTCTCTACAGTTTTGGCAATACGGTCTACCTGTGGCTTCTTTAATTTATCATCTTCACCCACTACAGCATTTGCCTTATAAATGGCTGCCATAATCTTTGAAATATCAAAATCAACCTCTGCACCACTTCTCTTTATGATTCTCATATCTGAATCCTTCCTCAAATTTATTACTATATGTTTCCCGTCTCTATCTCTGCCAAATCCTTAAAAACTCCAAGGCTTGACATTCACGTTTTCATAGTATACACAATATATAGTGTATGGTCAATGCGTATTTTACAACATAATGTAAAAAAACTTTATGTAGGAATTTCACCAAAAATACTTTTAAAATTTTCAAATCACAAAATATAAACAAACTTATTATAATTTTTCACCATAAAAAACTTAACAAAGTCTATTTCACTATTATTTTTTATTGTTTTTGAAACCTATATAGCTTATTTTAAAAATTATAAAAAATACAATATGAAACTCATTTTCATTTTCTCTTGACATATTCTCTTTGCTTTTATATTCTATTATCATATTTGAAGCTTTTGCTTAAACAAATAAATTTTACCTTTGGGATGGAAAATTTGTATAAATATATTTTAAAAAGATTATTATCATTAATACCTATACTTATAGGTATCAGCTTCATATCTTTTGCTCTTATCTACTTTACAGGAGGAGATGCTGTTGCAGTCAGATATGAGGCTATAGGAGGAGTTCTTTCTCCTGAGCTTCTAAACCAAAAAAGAGAAGAGCTTGGATTAAATCGTCCCTTTATGGTTCAATATTTCACTTGGTTGCTTGGAGTAATACAGGGAGATATGGGAATCAGCTATGTATCAGGCAAGCCTGTTTTTAGCTATATTATGAGCAAACTGCCAAATACATTGCTTCTTTCTCTCAGCGCATTGTTTACAACTATGTTTATCTCACTGCCACTTGGCATACTTTCAGCAGTAAAAAAGAATGGCATTTTTGACAATATTATAAGGACTATGTCATTCATAGGCAATTCACTCCCCAATTTTTTTGTGGCACTTGTGCTTTCATATATTTTCGCATTAAAAATGAAACTTTTGCCTGTAATATCACAGGGTACAAGCTTAAAAAGCCTTATACTGCCTACACTTACACTTTCACTCGCAATGAGTGCCAAGTATATCAGACAAATCCGTTCACTTATAATAGCAGAACTCTCAAAACCTTATGTAAGTGGAGCAAGAGCTAGAGGTATCAAGGAAAATATCATTATATTTTTTAATGTACTTAGACTTACATCTCTTACTCTTATCACTCTTATGACCCTTAGTTTTGGAAGCCTGCTTGGTGGCAGCTCTATAGTTGAAAGTATTTTTATGTGGGACGGTATAGGAAAACTTGCCATAGAATCTATAAATCTGCGTGACTATCCTATGATTCTGGCATATGTGCTTTGGATGGCGCTTATCTATGTTTTTGTAAATTTACTGGCAGATATTTCCTATTATTTCCTGGATCCAAGGCTTAGACTGGGAGGTGGTAAACATGCGAACTAAAAAAATATTACTTCCTTCCATCATAGTTGCAGCATTGTTGATATTTGCATTTTTATCACCTATGCTTACCCCTTATAGTATATCCAATCAAAACCTTATGATAGCAAAGGCCCCCCCTTCCTTCAATCATATAATGGGAACAGATATATATGGTAGAGATATGTTCTCAAGAGTTATTGCTGCAAGTAGGATAAGTATATTCTCTGCTCTGGCTGTAGTGCTTTTGATGGCGAGCATAGGCGTGATCATAGGAACTTTTTGTGGATATCTTGGCGGTATAGCCGACACTATACTTATGAGAGTATCTGATATATTCCTGGCATTCCCCGGCATTGTACTTGCTATTGCAACCTCCGGTCTTTTCCACAATGGCATATTTGGAGCAATAATTGCTCTTGTATCTGTGGGTTGGCCAAGGTATGCAAGACTTTCAAGAGGTCTGGTACTCTCTACTAAAACATCAACCTATATAAGTGCTGCCAGACTCAGTGGCTGTAATACTGTTCAAATAGTATTTACTGAAATATTGCCCAATATCGTTGGTCCAATTATAGTAACTGCAAGCCTTGATATAGGTACAAGTCTTATGGAAATATCAGCACTTTCTTTTCTGGGGCTTGGTGCTACTCCACCCACTCCTGAATGGGGGAGTATGATAAGTGAAAGTAGAAGTCTGCTTCAACTTACACCCTGGATCACACTCTCTCCGGGAATTGCGATATTTATCACAGTCTCCATATTTAATGTATTCGGAGAGTCACTTAGAGATTACTACAACGCATAACAAATATATAATTTTAAAGGAGAATATCTAATGAAAAAACAAATAAAACTTCTTTCTATTGCAATTACTACAACTTTACTTATGGGAGCCTGTGGTGCTTCCGGTAAGCAAACAAACAACACTACAACAAATACCGAAAATACTTCCGCCTCTACAAATACTGCAAAAACTATGGTTTATGGTACCAGCAGCTATGGTGTTGGAATGTCTGATGCCGGACTCAATCCTCATGAAGACTATTCAGGTTGGAGTTGTGTAAGATATGGTGTAGGCGAGACATTATTTAAATTGAATGAGAATCTGGAATTAGTACCCTGGCTTGCCGAATCCTACAAATTCTTAGATAACAATACTCTGGAAGTTGTTATAAAAGATGGAATCAATTTCTCATCAGGTAGAAAACTGGACGCTGCTGCTGCAAAAGAATGCTTTGAAGATTTATTAAAAGTGCATGACAGAGCACCAAATGATATGAAAATACAGGAAATAAAAGCAGATGGTCAAAACTTAACATTCACAACTACTGAACCTAATCCTGCACTGTTAAACTTTCTGGCAGAGCCATATACCGCTCTTATAGATATGCATGTTGGCGTAGATACAAGTAGAAATGTATCAGGAACAGGACCTTATAAAGCAACTGACGTTTCAGACAGTGAAATAAGTCTTGAAGCCAGAGATGACTACTGGGGCGGTGAAGTTTCAAAGAAAAATATATTGGTAAAGTCTATTACTGACGGTGATACCCTTACTATGGGACTACAATCAGGAGAGTTGGATGCTACCTATGGCCTTCCATATGCAAGCTATCCACTGTTTGAAAATGACAATTACAGTATAAATTCTGTTGCTACCAGCAGGGCATTCTTTATGCAGTTAAATTTTGACAATGAGCTGCTTAAAGATAAAAATATAAGATCAGCTATAGCTATGGCAGTTGACAAGAACGGATTTGTCAATGTATTGCTTGGCGGACATGGAAAAGTGGCAAACGGACCATTCCCTATGAAGGACTCTGAGGCAACAAACTATAGCTTTTCACCTGAAAAGTCAAAAGAACTTCTTGCAAATTCAGGGTGGACTGACAGTGATAATGATGGATATGTTGACAAGGATGGCAAAAACTTTGAACTAAACTACCTTACATATCCGGGAAGAAGTGAGCTTCCTATACTGGCACAAAGTGTACAGTCCAATCTAAAGGATGTAGGCATAAAGTTGAATATAAACAGTACTGAGAACTATCTTGAAGTACTAAAAGATAGTAACAGTTGGGATATATTTGCAAGTGCCATGGTCACAAATCCTACCGGTAACAAGGCTTATTTCTTTGATATGACCGCCTTAACTGATGCCTCAAAAAATAGAGGACATTACTCAAATTCCGAACTTGATGAGCTTGCAAAAACTCTAGCTACCACATTTGAAAGTGAAAAGCGTGAGGAAATAGCACAAAAAATGAGTGATATTTTGGTAGATGATTGCGGTTTTATATTTGTTTCACATTTACAGATGAGTCTTGTAAGTAAGAAAAATATTAAGGGACTTATTCCAATGCCATGTGATTATTATGAATTCAGTAAAGATCTGGTAATAGAATAATGAAAGAACTTTTGAAATTTGAAGATATAAATATTTCATATGAAAAAAGGCAGGTTCTATATGATGTATCATTTTCACTTGACTATGGAGAAATTCTAGGCATAGTGGGTAATAGCGGCTGCGGAAAATCCACATTGCTAAAAAGTATTTTGGGACTTGCCGGTCCCAAAGTACTAAGTGGAAATATATACTTTGAAGACAGTGATTTACTGGCAATAAACAGTCGTGATATGAGAAATATCAGAGGCAATCGTATCAGTATGGTATTTCAGGAATCCGGTATTCATACTAACCCCTTAAAAACTATCGGTGACACTGTTTTTGAAAGTATGAAAGCCCACAAACAGATTTCAAAAGAAGATTCCCTAGGCATAGCTTTAGATATATTTGAGAGTTTGTCTCTACCGGAACCTAAAAGAATATTAAAGGCATATCCCTTTGAGCTCTCAGGCGGTATGAATCAGAGGGTTGGCATTGCACTGGCTATGTTGAATAATCCCTCAATCATTTTGGCAGATGAACCTACCAGTGCACTTGATCCAATAGTTGCAGTCCAAATAGTAAATGAATTGAAATCACTGCGTGAAAAATATAATACAGCAATTATTCTTGTAACACACAATATAAAAATAGCCAGAAGTATCACTGACAATATTTTGATATTAAATGACGGGAAAGTAGTTGACTATGGAAAAACAACCGAAGTACTCTCCTCCCCCAAAAGTGATTTTACAAAAGAGTTGATACTTTCATCTGTTACTTGATTTTGGAGTATATATGAATGATATTTTGATTATAAAAAACCTTACCAAGCAATTCGAAGGAGAGACAAAACCAAGTATAGAAAATATTAATCTTAATTTAAAAGCTGGTCGATGTCTGGGTATAGTAGGTGAAAGCGGCTCCGGTAAAAGCACACTGGCAAGAGCTGTTACCGGATTGATTACTATAACAGAAGGTGAAATAACCTTTGATGGTAAATGTATCAGCAAATTTTCACCTGCTAATTACAGAAAGATTTACAAAGACTTGCAAATGATATTTCAGCTTCCAAGAGAAAGTTTCAATCCTGTACGAAGCCTTGGCGAAAGTATCCTGGTAAACCTAAAAAATTTCGGTTTTAAGGGGGATTGCAAAAAACAGGCGATTACCCTCCTTGACCGCTGCGGGCTAAATGAATCTTTCTATAATAAATATCCAAGTGAAGTTAGTGGGGGTGAATGTCAAAGAGCTGCTATTGCAAGGGCCATTGCCTGCTCTCCTAAGCTGCTTATATGTGATGAAGCAACCTCAGCACTTGATCTTATAGTACAAAGAAAAATAATATCTCTATTAAATGACCTGAAAGAGGAAATGAGCATGGCAATACTATTTATCTGCCATGATATATCTCTGGTTCACCATATGTGTGATGATGTAGCTGTAATGAAGGATGGACATATCGTGGAAAAAGATGTTACAAGCAGAATAATACACAGACCTTCAAATGAATATACGAAAGCATTGATAGAAGCATCCAATATATACTAGTATATTGTATGTTTCTGCTTGTTGTGATTTAATTATTTATATAATACCTGACTTCCGTCGTTTCTCTCAAAACCTAGTACTCTAGGTATACAAGAGCATGCAGTTTTGAAAGAAATTGTCGACTTCAGCTTTGGTTAAATAGAGGGCATCAAGGTTACTAAAACCAACCAGTTTTTTAACCTTTTCGTTAACGGCCTGGTTTCTTGATATATTGATATATGTATCATCACCTTTATTTACCACCCTAAAATCACGCATAAAGTTGATCAAGTCATAAGAGTTTATTTTATTCTTGAAACACTTGATTTCTAATACTCTTAAAAGAAACAAGCTAAGGTAGCATATCAAAAAATGCCCATAGATTGTTTCTTTTTTCTGTAAATAAACGGGTCTTGCATCCAGGTATGATTTTGTAAGTCTAAAAGATTCTTCGATCTTCCATAGGCTATGGTATGTTTTATATACCTGTAATGGCTCCATATCTATTTCGGATGTCACTAAAAGATTATATCCTGCATATTTAAGATCTTCATCAATCTTAGATTTATTTAAATCTATTATAGGCTTTATTGTCTTGCCTGTACTATCTTTAGTTATAATGTCTACATATTTAGCACAATCTCCAAGTTCATCTTTAGCGATATTTTTGTATGTAGAAAACTTTGAAGCTTTATCGACCATTTTCATTATTTCAAGCCTTTGTTTCTTTGCAAGGTTAGGATTATAAGAGACGATACGCTTTTCTTTTACAGAAAACCTTGTAACACACTCTTTTCCTGTTTCCGGATCAATCTCTTTAAAACTGTAATCAAAGCTGTCAATACAGGATTTAAGACGAAAAGATATATTACCTCTTTCATCAGTGTAATTAGAAAAGACATTTGTATCATTCTCAAGTAGAACCCATTTCTTTTCCTTTTCACTTAGATTCTTACCATGTATTGATTTTGAAAATATATAGCCGTCACTAGCTTCTTTAACTGCAGCATAAATATTTCTTGCACAATTAAGGCCTTTATCAGCCACCTGAATTGTCTTGCCTGATACGCTGTGTCGTTGCTTCATTTCTTCAATAACTTTTCTAATATATGGCTTTTCCGATTCATTTCCGGGATACATTTGCATGGAGACAGGTACTAGATCAGCATCTAAAAGTAAAGCCTGCCCTATTATCGGAGAGTGCCTATTCTCTTTTGAAGGTCCCTTTTGCTTGTCATCGCTAGGAAGATCAATTTCAAAGTAATAATTAGTACAATCGAAAAATACATTGCTTAAATCTCTTTTAAAATACTTTTCATAAGAGTGATTAAACAAATCAATGTACTTCTTATAAGACTCTCCTATGAAAGAACACCCGTCATATACTTGGTCTTCAGAGATTGTAGAGCTGCCGTAAATGTATGGAAAGACATGAGAGGCTGTCTTTGACTTAGAGCATGGTGATATAACCCTTGCATAAATAAGTTGTGTAATTAAGTCAAATACAGAGAACTGAAAACGCATTTGAGAAGCAAGTATATCAATAGTTTCCTTAACATCAAGCTCATCAATCAATGAGTAGAGCAAGAAGTGTCCTATATTAAGTTCAACAGGAGTGGAAAATGCACGAGGACGGGATTCTTCAGAAAGAACTTTTGTTCTATTCTCATTTTGCTCTTTTACATAATCGCTATAAAATTTAATCGGATCCGGAATCTCATCTGAAGTCAGATCTTCAACGTAACCAAAAGATTTTACATTTCTTGTTCTTGGTTGCTTTTTATCCTTATCCCAAAATGATTCATACATCTGAAGATAAGTACCTTTTTTCTTCTTTTCTTTTCTCAAAAAATAAGCCATAAACACCTCTAAAAGTAAAGTACTATGAAGTACTATGATTATAACATGCTGTAAAAATTTTTTCAATTTTTTCAAATTATTTTTTATGTAAGAAAAGCCTTTAAAATAAAGGGTTTAAAAGAATTGTATAAAATTAAATAGTTTGCTAAAAATTTGAAACGTCGGAAATTTCATAGTACTTCGACGGAAGACGGGAATACACAGACCTTCAAATGAATATACGAAAGCATTGATAGAAGCATCCAATATATACTAGTATATTGTATGTTTCTGCTTGTTGTGATTTAATTATTTATATAATATTCAAAGCATCTTGAATCTTAAAAATATTTATGATATAAAATACAGATATTATTGAAAGGAGCGTAACTTTTTCTATGAATTTTTATACTTTAGAATATATTATCAAACACCAGTCCACAGATTTAATTATCAGGTCTGCTTTTATTATTTTGCTACTCGCTGTAGTTATACTTACTTCCATTAAATTCTTGAAAGACAGAATCAAAACCAGACTTAGAGATATCTCTATAGGTATTATGGTTTTTATATTTATACTTTTAGGTATTCAAGTGGAACAGTATACACAAAATCATAGAGATTTCTCACAGTCACATGTACTTGTGAAATTTATAGATAGTGTAGCTACAGATGCCCATATTTCTCCGAATGAAGTTATGGTAAACTCCACTACTCTAAAAGACGGTATTATTATTCGCTACAATGAGGAAGATTATACGCTAGATCTAAATGATGATAACAACTCCTATACTCTAGAGCGTACACATGTAATAGATCACAATGTATATATTAATGGAGAGAGATAATTTATGAACATATATTTATTAGTCGGTATCAAATTTATTTTAGGTATTATGGTAATGATTTTACAAATACATATACTTGGAAAATATGAGTTCTCTATCAACACTCCACTGAATCAGATTCAAAACTATGTACTCGGTGGCATCATAGGTGGCGTAATTTACAATACATCTATTTCTATACTGACATTTCTGATATTTATACTGGTTTGGTCTTTGGTAGTAATTATTGTAAAGCTGCTGGTTAATATCACTTTTATAAAATCATTGGTGGTAGGAAAACCTGTTATACTTATAAAGAATGGCAAAGTCAATGTAGAAAATTGTGCCAAGGTAGGTATTTCAGCAGATCAACTTATGCTACATATACGTATGGAAGGACTTTTTTCTACAAAAGAAGTCAAATCCGCTATTATGGAAACAAATGGCAAACTTACTATTATAGATATGCAATCCGCCACTCCAAAGTTTCCTATTATTTCAAATGGTAAGATAAATCAGGATATATTGGAAGTTATCGGACATGATGAAAAATGGTTGATTTCATCAGTAAACAGTCAGGGTATAGAACATATACAGGATATCTTTTTGGGTGAGTATGTCAATGGTGAGTTGAATTTAACAACCTATCCAAAGTCCTAAAGAAATAACAGCTACTCTATACAAATATTTGTATTCTCAAGAGTAGCTGCTCGTTTTACCTTCCCTATAAATATATCTGATTTGTTTTAACTATGATTCATAAATTCCTTCAAATGGTATTTACATCCTTGTACCAAAATCCTGAACCCAATAAATAACTCCGTCCTTTATGAAGTATCCTACACCTATTGTAATAAAGTCTTTACTCAATATATTTGCTCTATGTACTTCGGAGTTCATCCAAGCCTCCATTACCTTTTCCGGGCTTGTCTGTCCCATAGCTATATTCTCTCCCCAATATCCAAGTCCTGGTGGTAAAGCATACAAATAACTTGAACCATCCGGCCTGGTATGTGAAAAAGATGTAGCAATCTCTTTGGCTCTCAGATTTGCACTATCTCTAAACATGCTGTCTGTACTTAGCTTTGGAATTCCGTATTTTGCTCTCTCGATATTCACAAGCTCAATAACTTTATCCTCAAATGCCTTTGTAGATACGCCGGTGGCATTTTCCTTTGGCTGTTTGCCATCTGGCTGATACGCTCCGCCTGCATCAACATAATAACCACCTGATACATAGCCATTTGTAACCAATCTTCCGCCAAGTATCGGACTAAAATAATACCAATTATCACCGATATTTGTCCAATCCTCCTTCATATCTCCACTTTCAGGATCCAAATAGTACCAATCCTCTCCATCCTTTAACCAACCTTTATACATATAGCCTGAAGAATCCATATAATACCACTTATCATTTTCATGTAACCATGATAATCGTGCATAAGAACCATCGGTGAACTGATACCTCCAACCTGTACCTTCATTTTTCCAATTACCCCCGGCTGCGAATGTCGGTATTGACATCAACAATGTGCCCAATGTCAAAGCTGTACCAAATAGCAATCTCTTTTTCATACATTACTCCTTTGTGAGACTAATACTTCCTGTATATTTTATCATATTTATATAAAATAAACTATATACTATTTGTATTAGTAAGCAATGTTTTTATTCTGTTTTTCCACCCTCTATTACAAGAGTATCTGCATATTCACTGCCATAAGTATCTGTAAGTGTCTCTTCATAATCCTTATGAAAGAAGTTCTCTTTTCCAAGTTCTTCAATCTCTGTATTAATCCAATCAAGTAATGTAGTATTTCCCTTTGTTACAGCCGGTGCTATAGTATCATTTGCACCAAGATTATCAATACCTACTGTATATCCCGGATTGCTCTTTGCAAATGCAATAACTTCTGTGTTGTCATTGACCCATGCCTTACCTGAACCGTTTAAAAGTGCGTTCTTTGCATTTGCATATGTGTCATACTTTTGAAGCTTGATATCAGGATAATTCTTAATCATATAAGTCTCAGCTGTTGTTCCTGAAATAACTATCATCTCATCTCCAGCCACCCAATCCTCCAAGGTTATTACAGGATCTTTATCAGATGAAACAACTCCAAGTCCTACATTCATATATGGAAGTGCAAAATCTACCGCCTCCGCTCTTTCAGGTGTAACAGTAAAGTTTGCAAGTATAATATCCACCTTTCCCGTCTCAAGATATTCCACTCTATTTGCAGCCTCAGTACTTACATAATTTATTTTAACACCAAGGTCCTTGGCAAGCCTGTTTCCAAAGTAAATATCATATCCTTGATATTCACCATTCTCATCAACATATCCAAAAGGATGTTTATCAGAAAAAACACCTATATTTATAGTTCCTGTACTTTTGATTTCATCTAAAGTTCTAAATTTATTCTTAGCTGCACTCTTTGAAGATGAACCACATGCACTGAGTGCCAAAGCTCCTGCAACCAAAACACCTACTAATCCTATTAATTTACCTTTTTTCATTTTATATTCCTCCTATATTAAAATCTATATATTATATTCTTCATTATCATCCTTAATGGATTCAAATTCAAAAATATTCAAAAATTGTCTGGCTCTTTCAGTCTTCGGTGAAGTGAAAAAGCTCTTCGGTCTGCCTGTTTCCACTATATTTCCCTTGTCAAGGAAATATACTCTGTCTGCAACCGCATCTGCAAATTGCATCTCATGAGTTACTATTATCATAGTCGAGCCATGCTTTGCCAAATCAAGCATTACATCAAGTACTTCTCTTACCATCTCCGGATCAAGAGCCGCCGTAACCTCATCAAATAATAATATCTCAGGGTGCATTGCAAGTGCCCTTACTATTGCAACTCTCTGCTTTTGACCGCCTGAGAGTTCTCTTGGATAGGCATCTGCTTTGTGGGCAAGTCCTACTCTTTCAAGTAGCTCTCTTGCTTCCTTCTTTGCACTCTTTTTATCTACTCCGACTACCTTTGTAGGTGCCAGAATGATATTTTCAAGTATTGTCATATGTGGAAAAAGCTCATAGCTTTGAAAAACCATACCTATTTTTTGCCTAAGCTTTGTCAAATCCTTTTTACTATAGTCAATAACCTCTCCATCAAGGCTTATACTTCCACCCTGTATTTCTTCCAGACCATTTATACATCTAAGTAATGTAGACTTACCACAACCGCTTGGACCTATCAGTACTATTACCTCTCCCTTGTTCAGTTCAAGGCTAACACCGTCAAGTACCGCATTCTTACCGTCATACCTTTTTATAACATCTTTTATTTCTAATACTGGTGGCATACTCTCTCCTTCCATCACACTAATTTCTTTTTTCAAGGTATCTTGCCAGCATACTTATTGGAGTACAAGCAATAAAATACATCATAAATACTGCCATATATACTCCAAAGGCTGCATTTGGACTTGAAGCCCTGTTCGCTTCTATTATCTGCTGTGCCACCTTTATCACCTCAACCACTCCTATCATAAGTACAAGTGATGTAGTCTTTATCATTCTTGTAATCAGATTTATTGAAAGCGGAACAAGCCGTTTTATTGTCTGAGGTATAATGATATAAATAAAGGTCTGTTTCTTATTAAGACCCAGTGCCTCACTGCTCTCATACTGGTGCTTTGGAATACTTGTAATAGCACCTCTTACCAAATCTCCCATCTCTGCAATTCCCCAAAGACTGAATACTATAATGGCTGAAAGCTCATCGGAAATATCTATTCCCAGTACTCTTGTACTTCCGAAAAATACTATAAATAAAAGTACAAGCTGTGGCATTATTCTTATAAATTCAAGATATACTCTAAGTACACCTTTTATTATCGGATTTTTGAAAGTCATCAAAATACCGACTAAAATCCCCAAAGGAATACTGATAAGCACAGATATCAAGCTGATTCTAAGTGCTATACCAAGTCCACCAAGAAGCCTTATAGCATTCTTTCCTTTAAATATAACTTCAAGACCCAAATCCGGCATATCGTACCCTCCTTTCTACGTAGGAACCGAGTATGGACACCGGCAATAATATGATCAAATAGAAAAATATCAAAAGTACTAAACTCTCCACCGTTTTATAATATAATCCTATCAGATCTTTTGCAGTAAACATCAAGTCCATTAAACTGATAGCCGAAAACACCGATGTCTCCTTCAAAAGAAATATTACATTGGCTACGAATGCAGGTGTACTTATTGCAACAGCCTGTGGAATTAAAATATAAAAAAGTGTCTGATTGTGGCTAAGTCCAAGACTTAGTGCACTCTCTTCCTGTATTTTATCTATAGTTTCTATTCCACTTCTGAAAGCCTCACACATATAACTGCCTCCAAGAAAAGCCAGTCCCAATACTCCACATACAAAGGCATCTATCTTTATTCCAAACTTTGGTAAACCGTAGTATATAAAAAATAACTGTATGAGTAATGGGGTGTTTCTGCTAAGTTCGATATACAAACTTACAATATGCCTTATTACCGGTATTTTCTTATGTAAAATAATTGTACATAATAGACCTACAGCTATGGCAAGTATGATTCCAAGTATGCCTATCTTAAGCGTCAATATGGCCGCATCTACGTATAAAGGAATTACCTGTTTTATAAATTCAAAATCCATAATACTACTCTCCGGGATATCTACCCCTTCATTTATTTTATGAAATAGATCATATCACTATAAACCTATTTTGTCTATAGGTTTATAGTATTTTTATATTTTGTATAAAAAAAATCGAATCACTCTAGGCTCACAGCATTATTACTCTATCCATTATCTGTTTACATTTACACTACAACATTTAGGTACTTTTATTTATCCTAAATACAGTATAAAAGTGAAATATTATCTGATATTTACTCATACAAAAAAGCCACGATTTTCTCGCAGCTTCTAACAAACATCCTATATATTATATAAAATCTCTTTTACATTCTCAAAATTTATTAATCTCTAATAAATAGTTTCATTTATCTAAAAGTATATTTTCAACACTTAAAATAAAGATTATATAAATTCAAATGTATTATTTATTTTAAATTCATATTATTTAAAAATCCAAGGAAGTTATGACATATTTCAAATTACAACCTCTCTATATTAAGTCTAGCCATTTACCAATACCCATATTTGAATTTCACTTTATATACTTTTTAAAATCTTCAACACTCACTCCAGCTCTTTCTGATGCTTCATCAATACTTAGTATTCCGTCCTTTACAAGCGATATAAGGGTATTTATAGTTCCTCTTTTAATACCCTGTTCAATTCCCTTTTCTATTCCTCTAGCCTCTACTCTATCCAATACTTCACACATATTGATGTTCTCCTTTCCCTTCAAATCGTTTATAGTTTCTTCAAATCTATTATCTCCTGTCATTGCCGACATTAGTGTTAAAAGTTCTTCCACATGCTCAATAGTAGTTTCATCAGCTATATAATCTCTGTTTATCCTCATCTGATAGAGATAGTCAGCCAGTATCCTAAAATCACTTTTAAATAAGTCTATCTTTTCTCTATCCAGATATGCTATCTCAAATAAGTTTATCTTAAAGTCATTTAAATATGGCTTGATATTTTCATCTATATCCAGAACCTCGAAAAGCGTTTTGGGATAGTTCCATCTCTTTTCATATCCCAGATACAGCACCAATGTAATCACAGGATACTTTGATTTGCCACTATTTTCTTTCCTGCTTTGCTTTACATACTCCGCACCATCATATCCAAATACTCTAAGTGGCATCAGTTTATTTGGTATTGTCTGATTTTCAAGTCCGAACAATGCTACATTGATTTTACTTTTACGCCAATACTTTGCTATATCCCTTTCCTGAGATCTGACTCTTCCGTCTATCTTTAACATACTCATTGGCAATGCATCTGTAAGCGTAGATTCTTCTACTACATCTCTACCATCAAATAAAAGTACATTTAAGATATCAGCAAATACATCATTATACTTTTCAAGCACTTTTTGAGTTATATCCTTATCTTGCATATCTCCTCCTTATTATACCAAAAAAATTTAATATTGGATTATTATTTGAACTTTTTGAAACTTAGAATTTTTAGAATTTCGAAAAAAATCTAATGCTTTGACTTTACGATATATATGTCTAAAATACAATAAGAAACTTTTTAAGATTCACTAAATATAACTTGACAGATACTCCACACTTTTCGACCTAGGAATAAAACATATTTTATTATGGAATAGATAAACATACCAAGTAGCCTTACTATATGCAAAGGGGCTGTCACACACAATCAGCCCCTATATAATTATACTTTATCAATTTTTCTTTATATACTTTTTAAAATCTTCAACACTCACTCCAGCTCTTACTGATGCTTCATCAATACTTAGTATTCCGTCCTTTACAAGCGATATAAGGGTATTTATAGTTCCTCTTTTAATACCCTGTTCAATTCCTTTTTCTATTCCCTTTTCTATTCCTCTAGCCTCTACTCTATCCAATACTTCACACATATTGATGTTCTCCTTTCCCTTCAAATCGTTTATAGTTTCTTCAAATCTATTATCTCCTGTCATTGCCGACATTAATGTTAAAAGTTCTTCCACATGCTCAATAGCCGTACTGTCAGCTATATAATCTCTATTTATCCTCATCTGATAGAGATAGTCAGCCAGTATCCTAAAATCACTTTTAAATAAGTCTATCTTTTCTCTATCCAGATATGCTATTTCAAATAAGTTTATCTTAAAATCATTTACATATGGCTTGATATTTTCATCTATATCCAGAACCTCGAAAAGCGTTTTGGGATAGTTCCATCTCTTTTCATATCCCAGATACAGCACCAATGTAATTACAGGATACTTTGCCTTATCACTGTTTTCTTTCCTGCTTTGCTTTACATACTCTGCACCGTCATATCCAAATACTCTAAGTGGCATCAGTTTATTTGCTACTGTCTGATTTTCAAGTCCGAACAATGCTACATTGATTTTACTTTTACGCCAGTACTTTGCTATATCCCTTTCCTGAGATCTGACTCTTCCATCTATCTTTAACATACTCATTGGCAATGCATCTGTAAGCGTAGATTCTTCTACTACATCTCTACCATCAAATAAAAGTACATTTAAGATATCAGCAAATACATCATTATACTTTTCAAGCACTTTTTGAGTTATATCCTTACCTTGCATATCTCCTCCTTATTATACCAAAAAAATTTAATATTGGATTATTATTTGAACTTTTTGAAACTTAGAATTTTTAGAATTTCGAACTAAATCTAATGCTTTGATTTTACGATATATATGTCTAAAATACAATAAGAAACTTTTTAAGATTCACTAAATATAACTTGACAAATACTCCACACTTTTCGACCTAGGAATAAAATATATTTTATTATGGAATAGATAAACATACCAAGTAGATTTACTATATGCAAAGGGGCTGTCACACACAATCAGCCCCTATATAATTATACTTTATCAATTTTTCTTTATATACTTTTCAAAATCTTCAACACTCACATCTGCTCTAGACGCAGCTTCATAAACACTTAATATTCCATCATTTACCAAAGATATAAGCGTGTTTATAGTGCCTTCCTGCCTTCCTTCAAGTCTGCCTTCTATTCTTCCCTGTTCTATTCCTTTTTCTATTCCTTTCTCTATACCCTTTTCTATTCCTCTAGCCTCTACCCTATCCAATACTTCACACATATTGATGTTCTCCTTTCCCTTCAAATCGTTTATAGTTTCTTCAAATCTATTATCTCCTGTCATTGCCGACATTAGTGTTAAAAGTTCTTCCACATGCGCAATATCGGTTTCATCAGCTATGTAATCTCTATTTATCCTCATCTGATAGAGGTAATCAGCCAATATCCTAAAATCACTTTTAAATAAGTCTATCTTTTCTCTGTCCATATATGCTATTTCAAATAAGTTTATCTTAAAGTCATTCACATATGGCTTGATATCTTCATCTATATCCAAAACTTCGAAAAGTGTTTTGGGATAGTTCCATCTCTTTTCATATCCCAGATACAGCACCAATGTAATCACAGGATACTTTGATTTGCCACTATTTTCTTTCCTGCTTTGCTTTACATACTCTGTGCCGTCATATCCAAAGACTCTAAGTGGCATCAGTTTATTTGCTACTGTCTGATTTTCAAGTCCGAACAATGCTACATTGATTTTGCTTTTACGCCAGTACTTTGCTATATCCCTTTCCTGAGATCTGACTCTTCCGTCTATCTTTAACATACTCATTGGCAATGCATCTGTAAGCGTAGATTCTTCTACTACATTTCTTCCATCAAATAAAAGTACATTTAAAATATCCGCAAATACATCATTATACTTTTCAAGCACTTTCTGAGTTATATCCTTATCTTGCATATCTCCTCCTTATTATACCAAAAGAATTTAATATTGGATTATTATTTGAACTTTTGAAACTTAGAATTTTTAGAATTTCGAACTAAATCTAATGTTTTAATCTTACGATATATATGTCTAAAATACAATAAGAACCTTTTTAAGATTCACTAAATACATCTTAACAAATCTTAAGCATTTTTCTACTTGGGAGTAATATATTTTTTATGGAATAGATAAGCATACCAAGTAGCCTTGCTATATGCAAAGAGGCTGCCACAACGACAGCCCCCTAACCATACTTTATTTATTTTGCTATTCAAAGGTCAAAGAAAATTACTGTATCCATTCACCATTTGCGTTTACGCTATAGCCGTCAGGTGTCTTTTCATTGGCATACATTGCACCCTGTGGGCGTGAACTGCCGGTATTGAAGTAGTAATACTTTCCACCGATATTCTGCCATCCAAGCAGCATCTCACCTGAAGCAGGATCTAGATAATACCAAATATTCCCATCCGGATACCAGCCTGTCTTCATTGCTCCCTGTGCAGGATCCAGATAATACCACTTATCTCCTGATGATATCCATCCGGTTCTCATATAGCCGGCTTCATTGAATGCATACCAAGCTCCATCTATATTATCCCAAGTTGCCTTCGGATATGTACCATTAGCATATTTATACCACCATCCGGTAGCATCCTGTTGCCATTCACCCTTCTTTTGGGTTTGCTTTGTGACTCCCGAACCTTTTGAACCTCCACCTGATGAACTACCTCCACCACTTCTTGAGCCTCCACCTGATCTTCCTGAACCACTTCCGCTTCCTGTGCCGCTTCCGCTTCCTGTGCCGCTTCCTGTGCCGCTTCCGCTTCCTGTGCCGCTTCCGCTTCCTGTGCCGCTTCCACTTCCTGAACAGCTTCCGCTTCCTGAGCCGCTTCCGCTTCCGCTTCCTGAACCACTTCCGCTTCCTGTGCCGATTCCGCTTCCTGAACCGCTTCCACTTCCTGTGCCGCTTCCGCTTCCTGTGCCGCTTCCACTTCCTGAACCGCTTCCGCTTCCTGAACCACTTCCACTTCCTGTGCCGCTTCCACTTCCTGAACCGCTTCCGCTTCCTGTGCCACTTCCGCTTCCTGTGTCGCTTCCACTTCCTGAACCGCTTCCGCTTCCTGTGCCGCTTCCGCTTCCTGAACCGCTTCCGCCTCCTGTGCCGCTTCCGCTTCCTGTGCCACTTCCACTTCCACCTTCGCTTCCTGAACCGCTTCCCTCAGTATCCTTCTTTACCCACTTTGCAAAAAGTGTGATATCTCCTGTTATAGGTGAGTTAAAGTCATAAGCATTGATACATTCAGCTTCTGTATACCAGCCTTCAAAGTTGTATCCATCTCGTACAGGATCTGCCGGTCTTGTTACTACTCCATTTTCTTCCACAGTCTGTGCTGCAACTTCCGATCAGCCGGTTGAGTCAAAGTTTACTGAATGTAAATTAGCTGTGCCATCTACAGTAAACTCTCTGGTAAACTCTATTAATTCACCGGATAACTCAGCAACTATTGCACCTTTGTATGCTGTCAGACCATTAATCTTTACTACTGTATTTTCATCAATTTTATATCCGGATTTAGCTTTTAGCCAAGTTGAAGCTATATATGTATGACCTGCTTCCAAAGGTTCAGTACCTAAATTAGTGTGCCATACTCCGGTATCTTTATCTTTCCAAAGCACTTTGTTATAACGAATAGTACATTCTGTACTATCTGTGCTTGCAATACAGTCAGGTATTTCACCTGCTATGGGAGGGGTTATTCTAACATCTACCTCTCTGATACTCTCATCTACACTAAACTCTCTACTAAATTGTGCTGATCTAGTGGCAGCATTAGTTTTGCTTGCCACCTCACCATTAATCTTTACTACTGTACTTTCATCAAATATATACCCAGAATTAAGTGTTAGCCAAACCACTGCATCATATCTATGACCTGCCTCCAAAGGTCTAGGACTACTTGTATTGCTTACTATACTAGTATCACTATCAACCCAATCCACTTTATTATAATCAACAGTACATTCTTTACTATCTGTACTTGCATTATAATCAGGTATTTCACCTGCTATGGGAGGGGTTACTACAATATTGACCTCTCTAACCACCTGAATCTTCCATACTGGACTTTTTGCAGATTCTACGCTATCTATATATCCATCTCCCCCAATAGCTTCAACTTTAAAGTATTCTCCATCCCCAACATCAGTACCATAATTATAGAAAGTATCTTCAGTTTCTATACTACTATTCCTGTTTCCATATTTGCTGTACAGATTAATTCTATACTTCTCACAATTCGGTACTTCATCCCATCTTGCAGTATATCCGTCCCAACGCAGATTTGTAGGGGGAACAAGCTCTATTAATGGAGACTCGTAATCAAAACGATAGTACTCATCTTCGTTGTGTAAATCTGCACAAAGCCCACCCTCTGAATTATATGCCCTCATAGCTAACCAATAACTAGCTGTTGGAAATTTGTATCTTTTCATTATCGTCTCAAATATATTTGTTCCTGATGTAACCGGTTGCTGAAGTTTATGCATTTCTGTTACATTACTTCTGATATCTATCTCATATCTTACCGCTCCCGGCACTTCATCAAATGTAAGTATACCTTCTTCTGAAATATGTACATTCTGTATTTTAGGTGTTTCAGCAAATGCCGTCACAGGCATAAGTGTTAAACACATAGCTATGGTCAAAAATATAGCCAATATCTTCTTTGTTATTCTTTCTTTCAAAGTAAAAACCTCCTTCCAATTACCTTGGAAGAAGGCTTTCCTCAGAGGGGTGTCCTCAGAGGGGTGTCCTCAGAGAACTCACTTTTAAAATTGTGTTATTTTCTTTCTCAAATTTCAATATAAAAAATATATTATCTTTGTGCAATCATCTCCCTTCTTACTCAATCTCTCGTTTTCCTTCCCTGATTTTCTTTGGCTTTACAAAATAATACTACCGTCCCCAAAAAAATCTATTATTCAACAGATAATCTTTACCCCAAATCGATCTAAAATCAAAATAGTATTCAATGAATACCAGACAGTTCTTATTATTTTTCTATGTAATTTTTAATATTTTTATGCTAGTTTTTGTGTTGCTATTTATTGAACACTATTGTGATACTCCATCACCTATTCTCTAGGATTACTCTGATATTTATACAATAAAAAAAGCCACGATCCTCTCGTAGCTTCTAATATCTTATATACTATATAAAATCTCTTTTACATTCTCAAAATTTAGGAATTCACCTCTTTTTGCTATCTCTTCTATCTCTGAAGCATCTACAATCTTAAAGTCTGATACTTCCTCCACCTGCATTTTTATGTTCCGGATATCTTCCTCCGATATAAGATAGCAATACATATCAAAAAAATAACCGTTTCCTTCAGGATTTTCTCTCTTATATGTATAAAGTTTTTCATACGCTCTACCATAAAGATTTATATTGGTCTCTTCCAAAATTTCTCTATGTATCGCATCCTGTGAATTCTCTCCGGCTCTTACTCCGCCACCCGGTATCTCCCACAGTCCTCCTGCCCATCTCTTATTCATAGAGCGTCTTGTTATCAATATTCTTTTATCTTCTGTAAATAAAATTGCTATTACAGTCAAATGAAATTGTTTCGGATCTAGTGAAAAATTGTATCTGTCTATTGTCTCTCCTGTAGGTAACTTGTTTTCGTCATATATATCCCAAAGTTCTTTTTCAGCACTCATTTTAGTAATCCTGCCTTTCCAATATTTTATCAGAATCTTTTGAAATTGGTCTACAGAATATTACTATGCTACATCTCCCATTTCACCAAGTATCTTCTTTAGCATATCACGAAGCAAAACCATCTCTTCATTACTTATATTTAAACAGCCTCTCATTCCTACAGGTATCTCGAGAGCTTTTTCTCTAAGATCTTCACCACTTTTTGTAAGTGTAACTATAAGAGTCCTCTCATCTATCTTTGAACGCTCTCTTGTTACATAGCCCTTAGATTCAAGTTTTTTCAATACAGGTGTAAGTGTACCCGAGTCAAGGAAAAGCTTATCTCCTAATTCCTTCACATTAAGTTCCTGTTCTTCCCACATTACCATCATTACGATATACTGTGTATATGTCAGATCCAGCTTATCCAGGTATACTTTATATCGTCTTACTATTTCCTTTGAGCAAGCATAAAGTGGAAAACAAAGTTGATTTTCAAGTTTTAGTGAGTCATACTTATCTGCCATTTTAATATTCCCTCTTTCTTTTAAAAGATTTCAAGGAGCCTTTATCTTCATAAACGCTCCCCTTTCTTTTATATATTAAATTAATTCTTTTACAGCCTCTTCTACTACTTCAACACCTTCTGTAGGCTCAAATCTTCTTACAACATTTCCACTCTTGTCTATAAGGAATTTTGTAAAGTTCCACTTAATATCAGGCTTGCTTGCATAGTCAGGATCTACCTCACTAAGCATCTTTGTAAGAAGCTTTGACATATCATTATCAGCTCCCCATCCTGCAAAGCCCTTCTCACTCTTAAGATACTTAAATACTTCACTTGCACCGTCACCATTTACTTCTATTTTTGAGAACAATGGGAAGGTTACACCGAATCTTGAGCTGCAAAACTTAGCAATCTCCTCATCACTTCCCGGTGCCTGATGTCCGAACTGATTGCATGGGAAATCAAGTATAACGAAGTCCTTGTCCTGATAGTCTGCATAAAGCTTTTGTAACTGCTCATATTGTGGTGTAAATCCACACTCTGTTGCAGAGTTTATTATAAGTACTACCTTGTTCTTATAATCGCTAAGGCTAACTTCCTCACCCTTGTTGTTTTTTACTTTAAAATCATATATATTCATATATTTTCTCCTAATTATATATTCAGTTTTTCCACATATTTTGCAGCCGCAATTCCTGATACAGCACCGTCTCCTGCCGCAGTTACAAGCTGACGCACTTCCTTGGTCCTACCATCTCCTGCTGCAAATACGCCTTCTGTCTTTGTCTTACAGTCCTCACCTGCTATGATATAACCTGCCTTGTCCAGCTCTACCACATCTGCGAAAGCATTATTATCAGGTACCTGACCTATTGCTACAAAAAGTCCATCCACTGCAATCTCTCTTTTTTCATGTGTATTTTTATCTTCTACCACTATTCCGGAAACTGCAAATGACTCTTCCTTTATTTCTATTATATTTGAGTTCAAAACGAACTCTACATTATCTTTCTTTTTCAAAGCAGCTACTACGGCTTCCTCTGCTCTAAACTCGTCTCTGCGATGTACTACATATACCTTACTTGCAACATTAGCCAGGAATGTTGCATCCTCTATTGCCGTATTACCACCACCATTTACAGCAACAACCTTACCTCTATAGAACATTCCGTCACAGGTTGCACAATATGATATACCTGAACCTACCAGTTTCTTCTCATTCGGAAGTCCCAGAGGTCTGTTCTTTGCACCTGTAGCAAGAATCACTGACTTAGCATCATAAGTCTCTTTTTCAGTTTTTATCTTTTTTATACTTCCTTCAAGGCTGATGCCAACTACCTTTTCATATTTAACTTCAGCACCCAGATCTTTTGCCTGATTGAATAAATCTGTGGCAAATTCAAAACCTGAAGTTTTCTTTATAGCGGGATAGTTTTCTATCTCAGGAGTATTTATTATCTGCCCCCCATATGATGCACCTTCAAGTACCAGTACTGACTTGCCTGCTCTCACTCCATATATTGCAGCTGAAAGTCCGGCAGTTCCGGCACCCACTACTACTATATCATACATATAATCACTTCTTTCTTTTGGATGTATCTGAATATCTAAACAATTGTTTGCTCAAATCCTCAATTATCCCAACAAAGCCTTTACCTCATCCTTTGATATAAGACCTACAGACTTATTTACTATCTCACCGTTTTTGAATACCAAGAGTGTAGGTATTGACATAACATGGAATTTGTTTACCAAATCAGGATTCTCATCTGCATTGATCTTTGCCACTGAGAAACCTTCTGCCTCCTCAGCTACCTCATCAACTATAGGTGAAAGCATCTTACATGGACCACACCATGGTGCCCAGATATCAACTAATACAGGCTCTTTTGCATTTAATACTTCCGCTTCAAAATTCTCACTTGTAATTATCTTTACTGACATAACTTTTTCTCCTCCAATTTTTCTTAAATGGTTTATAATTATATTTTACACAATTTTATTTTATTGTCAAGCATTTTTATTTTTCTTTTCCTTCGGTCTCAAAATATTCCTTTGTAAGCTTTACAACTACATTTGCAAGCAGGAATAATGCTATCAGGTTTGGTATTGCCATAAGTCCGTTGAAGGTATCTGAAATATCCCATAAAAGTCCAAGATCCATAGTAGCTCCAACTATTGCCATCAAAGAATACACCACCATAAATGGCTTTATTATCTTTTCATTAAATAAAAACTCTATGCATCTTGCACCATAAAGTCCCCAGCCTATAATAGTTGAGAATGCAAATGAACACATTGCTATTGCGGTAAATATAGATACTCCATTTCCATAAGCCTTTATAAATCCTCCTATAGTAAGTTCCGCACCTGCCGGAGATCCAAAAGGTATATTTACTCCCGAGCAAAGTATTACCAAGGCTGTAAGTGTACATATAACTATGGTATCTGCAAACACTTCAAATATTCCAAAGAATCCTTGTTTTACAGGCTTACCTGTATCTGCTGATGCATGGGCAATAGGTCCTGTTCCAAGTCCTGCCTCATTTGAGAAGATACCTCTGGATACTCCCTTTTTCATACTTATAAAGAAGCTTCCTATAATACCTCCGGTGACCGCTCTTGGATTGAATGCTCCATATACTATGCTACTTAAAACTTCCGGTACTCTTGAGATATTCAATATTACAACTCCAAATGCCAATACCACATAGATAAGTGCCATAAATGGAACCAGCTTTTCTGTAACTGAACCTATTCTTTTGATACCTCCAAGTAAAACCATTCCCACAAGTATGGTTACTATGATTCCTATAGTTAGATTTATCATCTCATGTCCACCCGGTTTTACTATGCCATAGCCCTCAAGGGCAACATTTATAGCAGCTGTAATAGTATTTACCTGTGTAGCATTTCCGGTTCCAAATACTGTAAGTACACCGAAAGTTGCAAATAAATAAGCCAAAAACAGCCATTTTTTTGAAAGACCGTTTTGAATATAATACATCGGACCTCCGACAAGTTCTCCATGCTTATTTTTCTTTCGATAATACACTGCCAAAGTCACCTCTGTAAACTTCGTGCACATTCCAAGTATTGCAGAGACCCACATCCAAAATACACTTCCCGGACCGCCTATTGATATAGCACCGGCTACTCCTGCTATATTTCCTGTACCGACTGTAGCTGCAAGTGCTGTAGTTGCCGCCTGAAATGGTGACAATGCACCATCTGCAATATCTCGTTTTTTGAAAATCCTACCTACAGTGGTTTTCATTATATATCTGAACTTTCTTATCTGTAAAAATCCCATTCTCACACTCAGATATACACCAACCCCCATCAGAGCTATCATAGCAGGTACACCCCATATAAACCCATTTATAGTAGAGTTTAACTTTGAAATTGTCTCAATCATATTTCCCTCTCATTTATATTTATTTTATTAAATCCTTAATTACCTCTCCGGATATTATAAGTCCTACTACTGAAGGTACAAATGCCACAGAACCCGGTATTGATCTTCTTTTGCTATGTGTTCTGTCTGCACCCGGTAAATTACTACCGTCCACATTTTTTATATTTTCATTTTCTATAGGTACAAGAGCTTCCTCTTTGGAGTATACCACCTTAAGCTTTTTTATATTCCTTTTTTTCAGTTCTCTTCTCATAACCTTTGCCAGTGGACATACACTGGTCTTATATATATCACTTACTTCAAATGCTGTAGGATCCAGCTTATTTCCTGCTCCCATACTGCTTATTATCTTTACATTACTTTCATTTGCCTGCATAACAAGATTTATTTTTGCGGTAACAGTGTCGACTGCATCTATAACATAATCATACTGTGAAAAATCAAACTCAGCCGCATTCTCAGGTAGATAGAAGCATTTATATGTGTTTACCTTACAGTCTGGATTTATACTTAATATCCTTTCTTTTGCCACATCTACCTTATATTTTCCGATGCTTGTCATATCGGCTATTATCTGTCTGTTGATATTTGAAAGACAGACCCTGTCATCATCTATAATATCTATTGCTCCAACTCCGGACCTTGCCAAAGCTTCCACACTGTATCCACCTACTCCACCTACTCCAAATACTGCAACTCTTGAATTCTTCAGCTTTTCCATGGCCTCAGATCCAAGCAAAAGTTGTGTTCTTGCAAATTGTTCCATATATTATTAGATATATCTATCCTCTCATTATTTTTACGCTATCAAGCAAGTTTATATTTTAAAATGATAATTGTCAATAAATATCCTTTTATTTGAATTACCTTGAAAATTAAATTAAAAAAGATTGCGAAAATAGTATTATTTTCACAATCTCTTTTGTATGTTTAAAGTATGACATCCTGCTTTATAATGTCCATCAGTGCTTCTCCGTCACAGGCAAATACTATATCCTCAGCTTTAATATCTGTATAGATGGCTGTTGTCATTACCCTCTCACCATCACCTACAAAAACTTCACAGCTGTAGCGATCAAGTACCAGACGAAGTCTTATACTTTCATCCTCACTATCCGGTACTAACATTCTTCTTTGATGTAAAATAGCTCTTCTTGAACCCGAGAATTTTCTGTCTATCTTTAGTATATTCTCATATGGTCTAAAGCTCAATGAAGTATACAATTTATCTTTCTTTGCGAAATATATTGTAAATTTATAATATGGATCTTTTATATCTTTAGCCCTGATTCTAATCTGCAAGTCCAAGGTTCTGCCCTTTATACCTTCAAGTTGCAGCTCTCCACTGTTTTTATCAACTTCCACATCCTTGTACTCTACCTTATTCTTTAAGCAGGCTTCATACTCACTTGCAGGCCTTTGATAAAGTCTATTGTTCTCGATCCATATTTCTCTCGGTAATGACATCTGTCCTGCCCAAACTTCATCATGTGCTCGTATAGCACAGGCATCCCAGTTTTGCATCCAACCGATCATTACTCTTTTTCCATCCTGTTTTAACACTGTCTGATGTGCATAGAAGTCTATTCCATAGTCTGCTGACTGACTGTATTGCTCATGGAATATACCTTTTTCTTTATCAAACTCTCCTATTATACACATATTTCCATTGCCATTGTGATATTCAAATCCTTCCGGCAACATATCCTGTGGACTCATCAAAAGTACATCTTTACCATTAAGTTTGAAAAAGTCCGGACACTCCCACATTTTGCCGAAGCGATTTTTATTTTCATCAAGTGTACTGAAATATTTCCAGGAAAATGCATCTTCACTTCTAAACAGTAGTATCTGACCGCTACCGTCAGCACTTCTATTACCCACTACTGCCCAGTATATTCCTTCATCATCTCTCCAAATCTTTGGATCTCGGAAATCTATCTTGCTTGCACCTTCAGGTAAATCAGCTTCCGTCAACACCGGATTATGCTCGTATTTTACATAATTAAGCCCGTCACCTACCGCTATACACTGGGTTTGGCAATCCACCAAATCTCCCTCTTCATTTTCAACCCTGGTTACACCAGTATACATCAAAAGATGTCTGCCGTCTTCAAGCTCAATCGCACTACCTGAAAAGCATCCGAATTCGTCATATGGCATATCAGGTGCAATCGCCGCCGGTAGGTATTCCCAATGAATCAAATCACTACTTGTAGCATGTCCCCAGTGCATAGGTCCCCATTGAGAATTGTAAGGGTGATATTGGTAAAACATATGATACTGACCCTTATAAAAGGATAACCCATTAGGATCATTCATCCATCCCACATATGGACTTAGGTGAAATGCCGGTCGCATATCCCCCACTATTTTTTTTGAATGTTCCTTTTCATATGCTCTTGCCTTTTCCAGTTTTAAACTCATGTTTTCTCCTTTTATTGTCCCAGTGCTGCAAAGTAATTATCTAAATATGATTGATATATCTCTAAAAATCTTTGCAATCCATAGGCATCAAGTTTTTTAATGTATTCATTCCAATCCGCATCACTCATTCCGTTCATTATCCAGTCGGATTTCTTTGTATTGATCTCTTTTTTGATATCTGCCAAAAGATTGGATATTTCTTCTGTATCCTGTTGTGACATAAACACATTCGGATAAACATATTCTGTGTGCATATCAGGTGTGTAGATGTCCTTGATCCAATCCAGTCTATACTGTGCATCATCAGGAGTAGTTACATAAACATTGTAATACTCATTTAAAATAGCCAGTGGACCACCTACACTCTGTGCCTCTCTCACTTCTACCGGTGATACATCTCCTAAAGGAAGGTGCTTTAACATAGGATCTCCTTTTGAGTTGGTAGACATTTCAAATATATTGAATTTATCAGTTTCTCCATAAGTACCCCAGTTGTTCTGTGGTGACTGCAAAGGTGCATACATCTGATCAAGCCAGCTACATACCAAAGCCGGGTGCTTTGCAAGTGCTGTAACTACACAACGACCACGATCAAATCCACTTGTGAACGAACCGTTTTGTGGTGTAATATTTCTTGTATCTGCTGTAAGAGCCGGGAGTGGAACCCAATCTTTTAAATTATCAATATTTGCAACATCCCAGCTAAAGCAAACTCCGTATCTTCCGGATTTTCCTTTGGACACATATGTTGACCACTCCTGTGTAAAGCATTCAGGATCTATCAGCCCCTTAGCATACAACTCATGTAACCACTTAATACCTTCTTTATACCCCTCCTGTGTTGCCGCACTGATAACTTTTTTATCATCTGTCACTGCAATATGGCGGTCTTTATCAGCATCACCATATCCTTCTCCAAAGCCGTTGATCAAAATAGCCGGATCCTGATCACCATTGTTTATTATACAGGACATTGGAATTATACTTCCCTCAATATTAAATTCAGACTGTATTTCACTTGCATGATCTTTAAACTGCTGCAATACATTTTCAAAGGATTTAATATCTGTCGGAACCTCCAGTCCCAAAAAGTCCAACCATTTTTTATTTATATAGCTCATGCCTCCTACAGTTTGAATAGCTGTCTTTCCCTCTCCAAGTTGTTCTATCCATGGAAGTGAATATATATGACCGTCTGTAGCTGTAACCATGGCTCTATACTCAGGATATTTCTCAAAGACTTTCTTTAAATTAGGCATATCCTTATCAATATAATCTTCAAGTGGAATTATTACTCCCTGATCGGCGTATTTTAACAGATTGCTGTCACTAAAACCGCCTGAAAATACAAAGTCCTGTAAAGTTTTATAATTAACCATTTGAAGTGCTATCTTATCACCCCACTGATCTGTAGGGATCGCAGTCCAATCTACATGTACATTGGTGGCTTCTTCAAGTCTTTCAAAGATGGCTCTCTTATTAGGATTAGGCTCTGATGCTGTAGGATATGAAATCAATCCTGTAATAGTTTCTTTTTCCTTTAATGGGAATGTATAACTCTCATCCAGTGCCTGATTTGTATCTGTCTGATTATATCCGAAAAATAGTTCTCCACATCCCGTTGTTGTAAATGCAACTGCTGCCACTGTTAATAATACCATGGTCTTTTTGTATATCTTTTTAATCATAATGACATCCTTTCCACTTATCAACCCTTTACAGAACCTGCCATTATACCCGCATCAAAATATTTTTGGAAGAACGGATACATTGCAATCAGAGGCAGAGAAGAAATAATAATAGTTGCATATTTTAAAAGCTCACCGATTTGTGCTCTTGCCGCTGTACTTTGAATATCTGCAATCATACCTGATTGAGGTTGATTCTGTATCAATATTGCACGAAGTACAAGCTGTAACGGTTGCTTTGCTTCATCACTTAAATATACCATTGCATCAAAGTAACTATTCCACATTACGACAAATTGCCATAGCACCAGCACCGCTATTACAGGCTTACATACAGGCAAAAGTATTTTAAAGAAATATGTTATTTCATTGGCACCGTCCACCTCTGCCGCCTCACGAAGCTCAGCAGGTATATTCTGGTAGTAAGTTCTTGCAATGATCATGTTCCAAACGCTGAATGCACCCGGAAGAATAATTGCCCACATACTGTTTAATAAGCCCAAATCACTGATAACAAGATATGTCGGAATAAGTCCTCCTCCAAAAAACATTGTAATAACGAAGATAATATTGATTAACTTTCTTCCACGAAAGTCAGGTCTTGACATAGGATATGCTGCAAGAAGTGTAATCATTACAGATACCACTGTAAAAACCACTGAATACACTATAGCATTGTAAAATCCTACCCAGATCTGTTTATTACTTATTACACGCTCATATGCTGTGGCTGTCCATTTGCTGAAGTCAAAGCTTATACCGCTGTTTTGCAATGTTACAGGATCAATAAATGATGCTACGATAATATATATTATCGGTATGATTATCGAAAAAACAAAAAGTCCCAAAAAGATATTTCCGCCAAGGGTAAACACTTTATCTGAAGTACTTTGTGATAAAAATGATTTTTTCCTCTTCATAATCTAAATTCCCTTTCCATCATTCATCTTTGCCACGATCTTGTTAATGGCAATCAACAATATAACATTGATAACGGTATTGAAAAGACCTACCGCAGTAGAAAAGCTGTAATCTCCGTCCAGAAGACCTTTCTTATACACATAAGTTGCAATAATCTCAGATGATTTTAAGTTCATATCGGTTTGTAATGCATAGGCTTTTTCAAAACCGATACTCATAATATTTCCTGCCTGCATAATGAATTGAATCACAACGATATCCTTGATTGCAGGCCAGTCAACCACTTTAATCTGTTGCCAGATATTTGCACCGTCCAGCTCAGCCGCCTCACGAAGCTCCTGACTTGCATTGGAAAGTGCAGCCGTGTACATAATAGACGCCCAGCCTGCACCCTGCCAGATACCTGAAAAAATATAAATACTTCTGAATGCTTCCGGCATCGTCATAAAGTTTATACTTGATCCGAACAGATGATTAATAGGACCTGTGACTGAAAGGAGAATTCTTACCATACCGCAAAGTACAATAACAGAAACAAAATTCGGCATATACAGTATTGTTTGAATTTTCTTTTTTATATTATTGCTTCCAATTCTGTTTAACAGTAATGCCAAAATGATAGGAACCGGAAATCCCCAAAGTAATCCATAGGCACTCAGTTTCAATGTATTGGCTAAATATCTCATAAAATCAGGTGATGATAGGAAACGCTCGAAGAACTTAAATCCGACCCATTCACTTCCGACTATTCCCTTAATGGGATTAAACCTTTGAAATGCGATTAAAATACCGCCCATTGGAAGATACCTAAATATAAGTGTCAACAAAAGTGCCGGCCCTATAAAAATAATATAGAGTTCCCAGTGTTTCGACATATAACTGAGCATTGATTCCGGTTTTTTAACATTTACATCTTGACGTTTTGTTTCCATAAAACCTCCTTATTAACTTAATACTGTTAATCTGTTATGCTCATAATAGTTTTATTTTTACATAAAGTCAATACTTTATTTTACATTTGTAAAAATTATTTGATTTATATTTTTACATTTGCCCATTATTTTGACTACCAAATATAAAATATCTATGATATAATGTATCTAGTAAACTATATAACTATTTTTATTTTACATTTGTAAAAATGATATAGTACGAAAGGAAGAAAAATGTCACAAAGGATTACTTTACAGGATATAGCTGATGAACTGGGCGTTTCAAGAAATACTGTATCAAAAGCAATAAATAATACAGGTATTCTTTCTGAATCCACTAAAAAGAAGGTCCTTGCAAAAGCTATAGAAATGGGGTATAAGCAATTCTCCTATGTGGATTTTGATAATGTAAGCAATCAACTCCAGATAAATAATGAAAAAACTGAGATAGCTTTACTTACTACATGGTTTTTAAACGGTTCTCATTTTTCAGCACCCATGCTTGATAAGTTTCAGTTAGAGATCTCTAAATTCGGATACTCTATGAGTATGCATATTGTGCGTGATGAAGATATAAAAAATCTTACATTGCCGGCTTCTCTTCACAATGACAGATTGGCAGGCATTATGTGTATTGAAGTTTTTGACTATGAATATGCTTCCATGCTTTCCACTTTAGATATACCGGTACTTTTTTTAGATTCTCCTATAGATGCACATAAAGAACCTCTAGGTGTAGACAAGCTTTTAATGGAAAATTCTTCACCTATTATTTCTTTTATATCAAGAGAAGTGCAAAAAGGCATTTCTCGTATAGGCTATGTCGGAGAATATTTACATTGTCAATCATTTTTTGAAAGATATATGGCATATCGCACCGGTATGAATCTACATAAGCTGCAAATCAATGAGAACTGGTGTCTTACCGGAAACAAACCCGGAAAGTTGCATCCTGACACAAATGACTATCAATCTTACTTACAGGAAGAGCTGGAAAAACTTTCTGTACTGCCTGAGGTATTTATCTGTGCTAACGACTTTGTCGCATCTGATTTGATCAATGTTTTAAATAAAATGAATATCAAAGTTCCTAAAGAGATTAAGGTCCTTGGATTTGATGATGCTCCGGAAGCACGCATCATATCTCCAAATCTGTCCAGTGTGCATATACATAGTCAGATTTTAGGATTTTCAGCAACCCAACTGCTGCTATCAAGAATAAAGGATCCTGATATGAACTTCAGAACCATGCATTGTGAAACAAACCTCGTTCTTCGTGAATCGACAGGAGATTAATGTTATGAAAAATTTATTTAACCCTGACAATCCTATAATGAACTTTATAGGTAAGCTGCTTGACTGTTTTTTTCTAAATATCTTATGGGTAATAACTTCTATTCCTATTATAACAGCAGGTGCAGCCACCACTGCTCTTTACTACTGTACAATTAAGCTGGCAAAAGATGAGCCTATGGCTTTGTTTACAGACTATTTTCATTCTTTTAAGCTAAACTTTATACCTGCCACCAAGTTGACAGTTATTCTTCTTATAATTGGCGGTGTACTCGGCACAGATGCCTATATTTTTTTGCATATTAAAATGCCGGTGCTTCTATGGTGTATAGGCATGGGACTTTTAGCTTTGTTTACTATTTTTTATACAATTGTTTTGCTCTATGTGTTTGTACTTCTGTCTCATTTTGATAACAGTGTCAAGAATATGATTTGTAATGCCTTTGTAGTAGGTATACGCTTCATATTTTGTACTATTATAATTGCATCCATACACTTTATAGTATTTTTTATTACTATAAAACTGTTTTTTCCTCTTCTATTTTTAGGTATGGGCTTCATTGCTTTTTTAAGTTCATATTTTTTAAAAAATATAATTTTTTATATTGAAGAGAGCCAAAATAAAAGGGGAAGGGTAAATGAATAATTATAATTTACATGGCAGAAAAAAACTGGAATATATATGGGACTATTATAAACTGCCTATTATTACCGGTATTATTATATTTTATATTGTCGGCTATTTTTCTTATAAGTTTATCACTAAAAAAAATACTTTATTATCTGTAGCCACTGTTAATATAGAGTTTTCACCTGAAAACACTATGAAACTTTCAGATGAATATCTCAAACATAAGAATTTAAGTAATAAAAGATATAATATTGATTTTTTTAATAATCTAATGTCTGAGGGAAATATAAATGATGGAACTTCATATGAATATGCCTATGCTTCATCAATGAAGTTACTTGCTTTAATGACTGATAAAGCTTTAGATGTTGTAATAATGGATGATAAGGCTTATCAGACTTTTTCAGACAATGAATATTTATATTTTCTTGACCATTTTGAACTTTATAAATACATAACTCCAAAAAATGATGCTATATGTATTTCAAGTCCTTATTTTTCATCTGATATATATATAGGTATAATACAAAACAGTCAACATATAGATGAATCCCTCCGGTATATTCAATATCTAATAAATATTTTATCCAACTCTTAGTATAAATATAAAAAGCCGACATCTCTGTCGGCTTGTATTTTTGGGAGGAGAGCCGATATGTACCGGCTCGAGTATTATGAAAAAAATCTTTTATTTTTATAGACTAGCTATCTCTTGTCTATGTAATGAATTATAGAAAACAAAAGTGGCTAAAGTTTGTTTTTTATGTAAAAGGTTTTTGAATTGGATATGAACATTATATGAACTCTACAATTTTTCTCTATATACTTTTTAAAATAAAAAGACCACCATATCCCTTTTGGGGAATATATGGCGATCTTTAATTTATTCAATCTTTTTAAAAAATTTACTTCCAAGCTGGTATATAAGCACCTTTGTAGGTATCTTCTATGACTTTCTTTACATCATCACTCTGGAATGCTTTTACTACCTTTTGATAATTCTCATTATCCTTATCTTCAATTCTTGCAACAATAATATTTACATAAGGATTATCTGCACCATCCTCAGTCTTTTCAAGGTAAATAGAATCTTTCTCAGGATTAAGTCCATTGTCTACAGCATGTCCTCCATTAATCACTGCAGCTGCCACATCAGGTAAAAGACTTGGTGTATTTGCAGCTTCTACTTCTGTGAACTTGATATTCTTCGGATTCTCAGTAATATCACTCAGAGTAGGTGTATATCCTGCCTCAGGATTTACTTTAATAACTCCTGCACTCTCAAGCACTTTCAATGCTCTACCACCATTTGTCGCATCACTTGGTATAGCTATAGTATCTCCATCTTTTAATTCTGAAAGGTCAGTGATTTTCTTTGAATATACACCAAGAGGAGCTATTATGGTATCGCCTATAGCTTCAATCTTATATCCATTGTCCTTAATATCATTTGCAAGATATGCCTTATGCTGGAAAGCGTTCAAGTCTATCTCTCCATCATTCAAAGCTCTATTTGGCAGTGAATAATCTGCAAACTTTACAAGCTCCAATGTAATACCATCCTTAGCCATTGCCTCTATTACCGGAGTCCATTGCTCGTTATTTTCTCCTACAACACCAAGCTTGATAGTTGTAGAACCCTCAGCCTTTGTGCTTTCTCCTGCAGTACCGCTTGCATTATCTCCTGTCGCAGTATTTGTATCTGCCTTCTGGCTTGAACCACATGCAGTAAGTCCCAATGCAAGTATTGCACCTACTGCCAATAATTTACTTAATTTTCTCATAATAAACCTCCTTATGATTATATATTTTATTAGTGACTTGAACAAAATCAAATCACTATATAAAACCTATTTTAATGTGTACTTTTCTTTATAGCTCTGTTTCCAAATCCCTGTATCAAGCTTACCATCATAAGTATAATGATTACTGTTACATAGGTTACATCTGTTTGATTTCTTTGATGTCCGTATCTTATAGCAAAGTCCCCAAGACCTCCACCACCTATAGCTCCCGCCATTGCTGTGAGGCCCAAAAGTGAAATAAATGTAATCTGTACACCTCTGATAATACCAGGCAAGCTTTCTCTAAGATACACTCTGAATATTATCTCTATAGGTGATGAACCCATACTCTGTGCAGCCTCTATCAGCCCATTGTCCACTTCATATAGTGCACTTTCAATCTGCCTTGTAAAGAAAGGTACTGTGCCAAATACCAGTGGAAGTATCGCTCCTTTAGTACCTATTGCAGTTCCTACCACCATTCTTGTAAACGGTATAAGTGCTGCAAGCAATATTACAAAAGGGATAGATCTAAATACATTTATTAACTTATCAAGTATATTGTAGACAAAAATATTCCTAAGTATACCCTTTGGTTGGGTAACCACCATTATGACTCCAAATATAAGTCCGAAAAAAAGTGAAATCGCACCTGATAATACCATCATATTCAGAGTTTGTAAAGTCGCATCTATAAGCTCATCAGGTTTAGCCGATATGTTTGGTAAGAGAATGTGTAGAAATTCTTTCATCCTTTATCACCTCCACTCCTACTTCTTTATCATGCAGATAATTTATAGCAGCATCTATGTCTTCTCTTTTTCCACTAACTATTGCCACTGTTCCACCTATCGGAGCATCCTTTACTATCTCAACATCTGCATATATTATATTTAGATTTATATTAAACTTTCTGGATATCTCAGAAATCAATGCCTCAGAGGTGTTGGCCTTCTTATAGCTGAGTCTTAATATGACCTCTCCCGGTTTTAATTTAGCTACATCTGAACCTGAAGCAATAAGTCCTTCTATCTTTTGAAGATTTGAGGTCGTCTTTATAAAGTCTTTTGTAATCTGATGTTTTGGATTGGCAAAAATAGAGAAAACATCTCCTTCTTCCACCACATTTCCATTTTCCATTACTGCAACTCTGTCACATATTTGCTTTACCACTGCCATCTCATGTGTGATGACTACTATGGTGATACCCAGTTTCTTGTTTAAATCTTGTAAAAGTTCCAAAATGGAAGCTGTGGTCTGTGGATCAAGTGCCGAGGTCGCCTCATCACATAAAAGAACCTTCGGATCATTTGCCAATGCTCTTGCTATTGCCACTCTTTGTTTTTGTCCACCTGAGAGCTGGCTTGGATAAGCGTTCTCTTTATCTGCTATATCCACAAGTGATAACAGTTCTCTTACCTTTTTTCTCTTTGCTTCCTTTGATAATCTACATCCAAAAAGCGAATACTCTACATTTCCTGCCACTGTTCTGGATGGCATCAAGTTAAAATGTTGGAAAATCATCCCAATCTTTTTCCTTGCCATCCTAAGATCTCTAGCCTTGAGGGCTGTCAAATCATTGCCGTCTACAATCACATTTCCTGTATCAGGTCTTTCCAATAGATTTATGCATCTGACAAGTGTAGACTTTCCTGCACCGGAAAATCCTATTATGCCAAATATTTCTCCCTTATCAATCACTAAAGATACATCTTTTACTGCATGTACAGTATTGTTTCCGGCACTGAAATTCTTAGTAACATTTTTCAGTTCAATCATTGTATCCTTATTTCCTCATTCCTATTATGTTAGTGGGTATTATAAAGCACCTGCAAAAAAATTGCAAGCGCTTTATAAATAAATTTTATTTATCTTTTCCTATTCTCCATACTCCCGGACTGAATAAAAGAAGCATAGGGTACAACTCCAGTCTGCCTGCCAACATATCAAATGTCAGCACAAGCTTTGAGAAATATGAATATATATTAAAGTTTGCCATAGGGCCTACCTTTGCAAGCCCAGGACCTATATTGTTAAATGTTGCCGCTACTGCTGTAAAATTTGTCTCAAAGTCAAAATTATTAAGTGATAATAAGAACATTGAAACTACATATATCATAATATATGTTAACATGAAAACTCGGATATTGTTTAATACAGGCTTTTCAAGTACCTTGCCATCCATTTTAATCGTCTTTACTCCCCTTGGGTGAATATAGTAACCGATCTCTTGGAATACGGACTTTAACATTACTATGATTCTTGAAACCTTAATACCACCACCTGTACTTCCGGCACAGGCACCACACATCATAAGGAAGATAATTACATTCCTTGATAGCTGTGGCCAAAGGTCAAAATCTGTGGTCGAATATCCGGTAGTAGTTATAATAGAACCTACCTGGAATGCCGCATGGTTTAAGGCTATCATAATATTTTCAAAATAGCCTCTGATATTTATAGTAATTACTACAATGGCTGCAAATATAATTCCAAAATACCATCTGACCTCTTCTATCTTGAATGCATCTTTCTTATGTTTTCCAAGCATTAAAAAGTATGCATTGAAGTTTACGCCAAACAGTATCATAAAGATTGTTACTACAACCTGAATAGCATAGGAATAACCACCTAAGCTGTCTGCCTTAATTCCAAAACCTCCTGTACCTGCTGTACCAAAAGTAATACAGAGTGCATCAAATATAGGCATCTTTACAAAGAGTAATATAACAAACTCTACAACTGTCATTCCCAAATATATAAGATACAGTATTTTTGCTGTATCTCTAAGTCTTGGTACGAGCTTTCCCACTACAGGCCCCGGACTCTCTGCTTTCATAAGATGCATATTGTAACCACCTGCCATTGGAAGTATGGCAAGCAGCAATACTATAACTCCCATACCACCTACCCAGTGTGTGAAACTTCTCCAAATAAGTGATGTATGGCTTAAACTCTCTACATCTTCTAAAATGCTGGCTCCTGTAGTAGTAAATCCTGATACGGTCTCAAATAGTGCATCTATCATGTTGGGAATCTCCCCGGTAAGTACAAAGGGTATTGCTCCCACTACACTGAGTACTATCCAACTGAGGGCCACCATTACAAAGCCTTCTCTGGCAAAAAATACATTTTCAAATCTTTTCTTGCTGGAAATCAAATAACCTATAATAGCTGAAGCCACTCCTACAATCAAGTATGCCATACCCTCATGTTCGCCATATATAAGCGATGTCACTGACGGTATCAAAAAACAGGCAGACTCTAGCATCATAACTTTTCCCACTATATAAAATATAATTGAATAATTCATTACTTTAATATATCCTCTAAATTTTGCATACCTGTAATTCTTGTTATAATAATAACTGAATCATTCTTTTGCAATGTTGACTTACCGTTTGGTATCATAACTTTACCATTTCTTATAATACATGCCAGTAAAACACCTTCCTTTATTGGCAAGGCTTCCAGTGTAGCACCTGTCATCTCAGAATCCTCCTTGATATAAAATTCAAGTGCTTCGGCCTTTCCATGTATTATCTTATACAGTGCCTCAACATTGTTACTTCCCACACTGTTTTGTAAACCTCTTACATATCTTACAATATATTCGGCTGTGATATGCTTTGGATAAATCATACTTCCCAGATCAAACTTCTCTATAATCTCATCAAAGGCTATACGATTTATCTTTGTTACTATCTTTGCATTGGATACGCTCTTTGCATAAAGTGAAAGAAATGCATTCTCCTCATCTATTCCTGTAAGTGAAACAAATGAAGAACAGTTCTCTATCCCCTCTTCTAAGAGTACATCCTTATCTGCCGCATCACCATGAATGATTACAGCCTTTGGCAACATTGCTGAAAGTTCCTCACATCTTTCATGTGACTTTTCTACTATCTTCACCTTTATACCAAGTGGTATAAGCTGATTTGCCAGATAGTAGGCAATAGTTCCACCACCAACTATCATAGTATCTTTTACTTCTGTATTGCTGCATCCAACCTTTTTAAAGAAATCTCTGGCATTCTCTGTGGAAGCCACCACACTGATAATATCTCCACTTTGAATTACAAAGCTACCATTTGGTATGATTACTTCCTCTCCTCTTTCCACTGCACATATAAGAATATCGGATTTTATATTTCTACCCACGTCTATGAGGCTTTTTCCAACCAAAATATTATCCTCTACAATTTTATATTCTAAGAGTTCCACTCTACCTCTTCCAAAGGTATCAATCTCTATTGCCGATGGAAATCTAAGTAGTCTTGCCATCTCTGTAGATGCTGCATACTCAGGATTTATCGTCATCGCAAGTCCAAGCTCTTTTTTCATAAAGCCGATATCCTGACTGTACTCCGGATTTCTTACTCTGGCTATTGTATGCTCTGCTCCCGCCTTTTTTCCTACCATGCAACAGAGCAAATTTAGCTCATCTGATTCTGTAACTGCAATCAAAAGATCTGCATCCTCTACTCCTGCCTCCACCAATATTGTATGTGTTGCTCCGTTTCCTGTAAGACCCATTATATCAAGTCTGGTTGCCAGAGCCTTTACCACTGATTCATCTGTATCTACTATTACTATATCATGTCCTTCGGCACTGAGTTGCTCAGCAATGGTTGAACCCACCTTGCCACAGCCTACAATTATTATTTGCATTCCTATCTCCATTATTGAAATACTTAGATTTATGTTACCTGATAACATCTGCCTATTGTAACATACTACAATTATATTTTCCATATATAAGCATTACCTTCTTTACTACTGTAATCTATTTTGCTATACTGTAGAAAAATATATTTGTATGGAGGTTTATGTGAAAGTACAAAATATCAAAGATGTTGATGCTTTTTTTAAAGTAGTTGATGAATGCAAAGGAACTATTGAGTTAGTTTCTCCTGAAGGTGATAGAGTCAATCTAAAGAGTAAGCTTACACAGTATCTATCTATGGCTAATATCTTTTCAAACGGCTATATCAAGGAGCTTGACTTAGTTGCCCATGATAAAGAGGATGTAGAAAGACTTATAAAGTTTATGTATCAGGGTGAATAAAATATTTACCAAAATGGAGTTGTTGTAATATGGATATGTGTAATGTCTATATGTCAGCAACTCTATTTTAAAAAGATATATTACATAATAAAACTATAAAGGGTGGGTTGAAAATCAACCCACCCAAAATATATAAACTAAATCTGTTTAGTATATACATATACCATATTCGTCTACATAATATCCATCAGGTGTAATAGTATTAAATAATACTCCATATGATGGGTCTAAATAATACCAATTACCGCTTGATTTCACCCATCCGGTTCTCATACTGTAATCAGAGTCAAAATAATACCATTTACCATCTATTTTCTCCCAACCATTAACAGCATAGCCCCAATAATTGAAGTAGTACCATGATCCATTAACCTTTACCCATTTATTCCATGGATAGCTACCATCTGAATATTCAAGCCACCAGCCATAACCATCGTATCTCCATGTTACTGTATTATTTTGTTTCTTGTTATTTGTATTACCTGTATTATTTGTATTACTTGTATTACTTGTATTTGAAGTGTTCCCCGTATTTTTCTGAGATTGCTGTGCTTCATCCCAGGATGACTTGGTTTTTAATCTCCATTTCTGGTCTGCACCGGAATCAGAATCTCTCTGTACTACATTTCTATCTGATGTTACTGACAGTGCTTTCCCGGAGGCTTTACATATCAATCTGTACCATCCATCCCCATCACTAACTATGTACCAATTTGCAGTACCATCATTCACATAATCCCATGCCCACACATTCTTATTATTTTCTCTTGCTGCTGCACCATCTCCACTTACATTTACACCTTTACCTGTATGCATAGATATAAGCTTAAATGAACCATCAGAAAGTTTTTCTATTCTCCACATTTGACGATATAGTCCGGAATTATCTGTAATATTTACATTAGCTCCATTTTTTGTATAGTCATCTATTGTCAATACTCCTCCGGCAGCATTTTCAAAAAAATATTCTCCATTTGAAATCTCGGATGCACTACTTAAGCCTGAGACTGATGATGCGAAGCTTGGTTTTATTAGAGCGGTATATCTTCCCAGAGCTGCACTTCTCATTTCTCCAGGTGATCCACTATAGGTTCCACTGTAATCTATATAATAATACTTAGATGAATCAACATTATACACAATGCCTATATGACCATATGAACTGACCCCAAACTGCCCACCTCCAAATACTACAATATCTCCCGGCTCAGGTGTAGCTTGTCCCGGTGAATATCTTGCCCAATCATCAGGTAACTGATTTGACACATAGTCTCTTGCATTTCCACTTAGACTATAATAATTCCAAAGCTCATTGCTGTAGCCTTTAATCAAGTCCACACACTGTGCACCGTATGCTTTATCATAATCAATAGCCGTACCTATCTTAGACTTTACCCATTCCACAGCAGCCTCTCTAGTGGGCTGTACTGTAGTAGGTGCTGCAAATGTTGGTATACTCATCAATGCTGAAACTGACAGTCCCAGTAAAATAGAAGTTGAGAATTTCATAAAATATCCCCCTTGAATTTTTATTAAATTATATAATATCCGGATATATTATTATTATACTTTTTTCTAAACTAATGTACCCACACAAAAGTGCAGTTTTATTTATTTAAATAAAAAAAGGGGCTGTCGGGAAATGGCAGCTATAAAAGAGGGAGGAGTAACTCAAAACGAGTCACTCCTCCCTAAGTTTTTACATAAAAAAGATGGCTACCCGTCTTCCGTCGAAGTACTATGAAATTTCCGACGTTTCAAATTTTTAGCAAACTATTTAATTTTATACAATTCTTTTAAACCCTTTATTTTAAAGGCTTTTCTTACATAAAAAATAATTTGAAAAAATTGAAAAAATTTTTACAGCATGTTATAATCATAGTACTTCATAGTACTTTACTTTTAGAGGTGTTTATGGCTTATTTTTTGAGAAAAGAAAAGAAGAAAAAAGGTACTTATCTTCAGATGTATGAATCATTTTGGGATAAGGATAAAAAGCAACCAAGAACAAGAAATGTAAAATCTTTTGGTTACGTTGAAGATCTGACTTCAGATGAGATTCCGGATCCGATTAAATTTTATAGCGATTATGTAAAAGAGCAAAATGAGAATAGAACAAAAGTTCTTTCTGAAGAATCCCGTCCTCGTGCATTTTCCACTCCTGTTGAACTTAATATAGGACACTTCTTGCTCTACTCATTGATTGATGAGCTTGATGTTAAGGAAACTATTGATATACTTGCTTCTCAAATGCGTTTTCAGTTCTCTGTATTTGACTTAATTACACAACTTATTTATGCAAGGGTTATATCACCATGCTCTAAGTCAAAGACAGCCTCTCATGTCTTTCCATACATTTACGGCAGCTCTACAATCTCTGAAGACCAAGTATATGACGGGTGTTCTTTCATAGGAGAGTCTTATAAGAAGTACATTGATTTGTTTAATCACTCTTATGAAAAGTATTTTAAAAGAGATTTAAGCAATGTATTTTTCGATTGTACTAATTATTACTTTGAAATTGATCTTCCTAGCGATGACAAGCAAAAGGGACCTTCAAAAGAGAATAGGCACTCTCCGATAATAGGGCAGGCTTTACTTTTAGATGCTGATCTAGTACCTGTCTCCATGCAAATGTATCCCGGAAATGAATCGGAAAAGCCATATATTAGAAAAGTTATTGAAGAAATGAAGCAACGACACAGCGTATCAGGCAAGACAATTCAGGTGGCTGATAAAGGCCTTAATTGTGCAAGAAATATTTATGCTGCAGTTAAAGAAGCTAGTGACGGCTATATATTTTCAAAATCAATACATGGTAAGAATCTAAGTGAAAAGGAAAAGAAATGGGTTCTACTTGAGAATGATACAAATGTCTTTTCTAATTACACTGATGAAAGAGGTAATATATCTTTTCGTCTTAAATCCTGTATTGACAGCTTTGATTACAGTTTTAAAGAGATTGATCCGGAAACAGGAAAAGAGTGTGTTACAAGGTTTTCTGTAAAAGAAAAGCGTATCGTCTCTTATAATCCTAACCTTGCAAAGAAACAAAGGCTTGAAATAATGAAAATGGTCGATAAAGCTTCAAAGTTTTCTACATACAAAAATATCGCTAAAGATGAACTTGGAGATTGTGCTAAATATGTAGACATTATAACTAAAGATAGTACAGGCAAGACAATAAAGCCTATAATAGATTTAAATAAATCTAAGATTGATGAAGATCTTAAATATGCAGGATATAATCTTTTAGTGACATCCGAAATAGATATGGAGCCATTACAGGTATATAAAACATACCATAGCCTATGGAAGATCGAAGAATCTTTTAGACTTACAAAATCATACCTGGATGCAAGACCCGTTTATTTACAGAAAAAAGAAACAATCTATGGGCATTTTTTGATATGCTACCTTAGCTTGTTTCTTTTAAGAGTATTAGAAATCAAGTGTTTCAAGAATAAAATAAACTCTTATGACTTGATCAACTTTATGCGTGATTTTAGGGTGGTAAATAAAGGTGATGATACATATATCAATATATCAAGAAACCAATCTGTTAACGAAAAGGTTAAAAAACTGGTTGGTTTTAGTAACCTTGATGCCCTCTATTTAACCAAAGCTGAAGTCGACAATTTCTTTCAAAACTGTATGCTCTTGGACACCTAAAGTACTAGGTTTTGAGAGAAACGACGGAAGTCAGGTATTATTATTATACTTTTTTCTAAACTAATGTACCCACACAAAAGTGCAGTTTTATTTATTTAAATAAAAAAAGGGGCTGTCGGGAAATGGCAGCTATAAAAGAGGGAGGAGTAACTCAAAACGAGTCACTCCTCCCTAAGTTTTTACATAAAAAAGATGGCTAACGATAACCATCTTTCTCCGTTACATGTTATAATGTAACTATGCTCACAGTTAATTATTATAACGACTTTTTTGAAATAGGTCAACAGAAAATCAACTTTAGCTTATATGAATTGAGTTTACCCGATGACGATCCAGTCTATACCCGGGTCTTTGACAGTTTGCTCACCTAAATAATCATAAAAAAAGTCCTACAACCCGTATATAACCTACATTCTTCAGTTAAAATTTTTGTCAAAATATTTGTTTTAATATATAGTATTTTCTAGTATTTTGTTATATAATAAGGTGTGGAGGTTATTTATGAAAGTTACTACATCAAAATCAAAAAATGCAGAGTCCTTCTATATTTCCAAAAGCTTTATAAATGACAAAGGGGTTAGCACCTCTATAAATGTACGCAAACTTGGTACTCTTGCTGATTTATTAAAAGAGCACGGACCCACTAGAGATGACGTTATGAAATGGGCTCGTGCTGAGGCAAAACTTGAAACACAGAAGTACAAAGAAGATAAAATAGTAAATTTTTCTTTTAACTCAAGCAAACGACTACAGCCACAGCAACAAGTCTTCTATCGTGGAGGTTATCTGTTTTTGCAGTACTTTTATTATAAACTTGGCTTACATAAAGTTTGTAGAAAGATAAGGGATAAGTATAGCTTCAAGTTTGATATCAACTCGATTTTATCGGATTTGATTTACTCCAGAATACTCGAACCTTACAGTAAACGCTCAAGTTACTCTTGTTCTATGGATTTTTTAGAGCCACCATCTTACCAATTACATGATGTATATCGCTCTTTAAATGTACTCGGTAAAGAATGTGACCTTATACAATCTGAAACTTATAGAAATAGTCATTTAGTCGGAAAACGCAATGATAAGCTTCTTTTTTATGATTGTACTAACTATTATTTTGAGATTGAGGATGAAGATGGCATTAAGAGATATGGCAAAAGCAAGGAACACAGACCAAACCCTATAATACAAATGGGTATGTTTATGGATGGTGACGGCATTCCACTTGCTTTTTCTCTATTCCCGGGAAATGCAAATGAACAAACCTCTATTAAACCACTTGAAGAAAAAATTTTAAATGAGTTTGATTGTCAAAAGTTTATTTACTGTAGTGATGCCGGACTTGGTTCAGAAAAAATAAGAAAGTACAATCATATGGGTGAAAGAGCTTTTGTAGTTACTCAATCAATAAAAAAGCTTAATGCACAGGATAGGCAATGGGCGTTAGATACTAAAGGATTCAAACGTTTATCTGATGATAAAATGGTAGATCTAGCCGAAATCTCAAAGGATGATGAGACTATATATTACAAAGATGCTCCATATACACCAAAAGATTTATCTCAAAGACTTATCATCACATATTCACCAAAATATGCCAAATACCAAAAGACTATTAGAGAAAAACAAGTTGACAGAGCTAAGTTAATGCTTGAAAAAGGCAGTATCAAAAAAGAAAGAAGAAATCCTAATGATCCGGCCAGGCTTCTTGGCAGTATTGCGGTAACTGATGATGGTGAAAAAGCAAATGTACATAACTTTCTTAATACAGACAAAATAGATGATGAGGCAAAGTATGATGGTATGTATGCCGTCTCAACAGACCTACTTGACGATAATGTAAGTGAAATACTAAATATAAGCGAAAAGCGTTGGCAAATAGAAGAATGCTTTAGAATTATGAAAACCGAGTTTGAAGCAAGACTGGTATTTTTACAAAGAGCTGATAGAATTACTTCTCACTTCTTAACCTGCTTTTTAGCCTTGATTATTTACAGATATCTTGAAAAATTTTTAGACCACAAGTATACATGCGAAGAGATTCTAAATACCTTAAAAGATTTTAATTTTGCATATGTAAAAGAGCAAGGTTTCATACCTCTATATAAACGAACAGAGCTCACAGATAAACTACATGAGATTTGTCATTTTAATACAGATTTTGAATTTATAACAAAAAGTAAAATGCGGACAATACAAAAACAAAGCAAAGGAAAATAAAATACTATTTTTTTAGTTTCAAAACGAAATAAAAATGCCCTGAAAGCCAGTAAAACACTGGGTTTCAAGGGCATTTTAACTTTTGAAACTGTCAAAGACAGGAGTTTACCATATCCTTAATAATATTCAACACTTATTTATATCCTGTCACTGTAATAGTTCGATTAAAAGTTAATTTATAGTGCATACTTTAATCAACAAAAAATATAATAATATATTAAAACAAAATGAGTTGCAAAGTAGATAATCATTATCTATTCTGCAACTAATTTTTCACTTTATGTAAGCATTCTCCATCTTATAATTTTCTACTATTCTATATTTTCTATTCGGGGATGTTGTATCGTGTTGCTTTTGATATGCTCCATCACCATCCACCCAATAATATACTCCACTTAATGCTGATTTTATATAGCAGTTTACAAACAGATATGAGTCCTTACCGAAACAATATTCATTACCGGATATATTTTTCCACTCTGCTTTAGCATACCTGTAGTCTTTTTCCACATACCACCATCTATTATTGTCATTGTAGTCCTTTATCCAACCTTTTACAAATTTTCCGCTTATCCACCCTTCTGCTATATGAAACCATGGATTATATCTACTGGCAATTCTGCCACTTGCTTTCACCACTTCTCCCTCACTAAGGTTTTTCAATAATGAAGATGAGGTATTAGGAGCAGTTCTTACCCTAACACCACTGCCCACTATAGTAAGTCTTGCACTTATAGGAATCTCATTAGATATTTGTTTATCAGTTTGCACTTGTATATTACTTTGATTTTTATAGTCGGGCCTTGCAAAGCCTACTATTGTATATCCTTTTCCATCAAAGTTTCTCTTCCTTGTCATCACCATACCACCATTTGCAATATCTCCATTTCCGGTATTGCCCTCTATGGTTTCATATGTTCCATCCGTATTTACTCCTACCACTATTCCTGCATGATTTACTCTTCTGTTTTTTCCGGCTTCGCCTGTTAGAAGTAAGATAATATCTCCTCTTTGACCCTTGCTAAACAGCATATTTTTATCTTTATAATGGCTATATACTGTTTCTGTAGAAGCCGTTTTTATACCGTCACAAAAAACTTTTTCGGCTCCGGCCATCCTAAAAACATCCCAAAGGAAGGTCACACACCATGGATAAGTGGCAGTGCTGCTATCATATACTTCTTTCTCATAGTAATCTGTGTTAAACTTCACATTATTACTTTCAGGCGGATATTCGCTCACTCCGACATATTCTCTGGCCTTACTTATTACATTGTCAATCAAAGACATATGACTCCTTTCCAAAAAAGGCCACAGAAAGTCTGCAGCCTTTGATATTTCTATTTTAACTTGATGTCACCATCTATTATCTCTATTTTACCTTCTTTTAAAAGATGTCCTACCGCTCTCTTAAATGCATTCTTACTAAGTTGCAACTCTGACTTTATTCTATCAGGAGAAACACTCTCATCAAAGCCTAGTCTTCCTCCTCTATCCTCTATAATATTATAAAGAGTATCGGCATCTGTAAGCAACTGTCTATATGCCTTCTTTCTTGGGCTAAGATCCAGCTTGCCATCCTCTCTTACTCTGATAACTCTCATATCCAGTCTGTCGCCAACCTTGATGTCCTCAAAGCTTTCATTTGGAGGTATCATTCCATTGTATTTATCATCTACGGCTACAAATGTGCCCATTTTTTTGATTTCAAATACTGTACCAACTACTTCGTCATCTTTTTTATATAGACTGTTTGACAAAAGGCGTGAATATACCTTGGCACTGGCTGCAAGTCTGTGGCTCTTATCTTCATACAGATATACCAATACCTCATCTCCTTCTTGTAATTTGCTCACTGTCTCTTTAAATGGAAGTAGTACATCTCTTTCAAGACCTATATCAAGGAATGCACCTATTCCTGTTGTAGACTTTACAGATAGTCTGCCTATCTCTCCTACCAAAAGTTTTGGATGTCTGGTAGTAGCAATCAATCTATCCTTACTGTCACGATATAAAAAAACCTCCAGTTCAGTTCCTATTTCACAATTCTCCGGCACTTCTTTCTTAGGCAGTAGTACATCCTCACTGCCATCAGTAAGATATGCTCCAAAATCCTTTATTCTGTCTACTTTCAGAATCTGTATTTTCCCTAATTCCATAACTCCCCCTTAATATTCAAACTTGACGATAGCATATGTATCACCATTTCTGTCTGCAAGATTTACAAAATATGAATGCTCATCCTTTGTAATCCTTGGCAAAATCACATCACTTAAAACTGCCGCTTTCTTATATTGTACACTTATTTTCTTTACTTTAAAATCTTCTTCAATACTATTTCTTGCCTTGTCGACATATACAGCATTGTTCATATGATGATTAGTGTCCAAATCATTTTTGCTGACAATTATTTCCTTGCCAAGCCCATACTCTTTTGGTATGTCGAACTTTCTGACCATATCTGTCATATCAAGCCTTGTTTCATTACCTGCCAGATATCTTTTTAAAGATTCTTCTGTAGGTTTTTTAGGTCTTTTATTGTCCAAATCATAATGAAACCATATGGAATCGGCTTTAACTAAGAACTCACCATTGGCATCTTTTAAAAAGAAATTTCTATATCCATAGAAACTTCTAAAATTATATGCAAATGTACCTATCTCGACTTTTTCTGCCAATGCCGGTAATCTACCTATATCTATCTGCCATGTATTCACCCACCAGGCTTCTTTTTTACCTTGTAGATATTCTATTCCCAGTCCAAGATCCTCAGATTGGAATGTTGAACAGTCTTGAAATAAATTCAAAAGTCCAACTAAAGACAGCTTTCCATCTTCCCCCAATTCACTGTATCTGATTCTTTCATTAAATGAGTACATCTTGACTACCTCAACCTAACTATCTCTTATTTTAACAGAGATCTAAAATATTTAAAAATTTCCTCTCCTACCACTGCATCATCTCTTCTTTGCTTATAGGACATTCTCTCAGGATGAAATTGTGTAGCTATAATAGGCAATTCTTCATGTATAATAGCCTCACATACTCCATCTTCTGATTGTAATACTTCTTTCAAGCCTTTTCCAAGTTTCTTTGCACCTTGATGATGTGCAGAGTTTATATTAAAGTTCTTTCCATAGAATTTTTCAAATACATTACCTTCTGCTACGCTTCTTACGCTGTGTACGGTATCATTGTCATTTTTTCTGGTATGTATATCCTTTGTTTCCAGATCCTGATAAAGACTTCCACCAAAGTATATATTTATAAGCTGCATACCTCTACAAATACCAAGTATAGGTTTTTTTGACTTTACGAATGCATCAAGTATATCTCTTTGTGCTTTGTCAAGATCTCTATCCGGCTCATCTGAACCATCCATCTCTTCTCCATAGTATACCGGATCTATATCGCCACCACCCGGAATCAATAATCCGTCACATTTTATAGCTTCGTCTATATCCAATGTTACAACTGCTTCTATATCATTCTCTTTTAATGCCTCAATATAATTTGTTAAGTTTTCTGTCCCCGCCAGTGCTACTCTTTTCATAAATTTTCCTCATCTGTATATACTAAAAAACTCCCACAAACATCTTTGTTTGAATGGGAGTTGTAAAAGCTGGGCTACTAGGATTCGAACCTAGAAATGCTGGAGTCAGAGTCCAGTGCCTTACCATTTGGCGATAACCCAAAACTGACTGTTATATGATACTTCACATCTATATATTTGTCAATAGTATTTTGAAAATTTGTTTTATCCCGGCAGGAATGAAAGTTACAGTTCAGGTACCCACTTTAGAGCTTTTGTTTTACAATCCTAATCGCAACTCTTTCTTAAAACTTCGCAGGATTTTACGCAGTCTGCGGAACTCGTTTGTTCGCTTGGGGAGCAGCGAACTGCACTCAAACAAGTCCTCGACTGCTTAATCCTGTCTCGTTTTCACGAAAGAGTTAAACGCTACAAGGATTGTAAAATTAAAAGTCTCAAGATATATAGTACCTGAACTGTAACGCATAGAATCCGCCGGGACAATTTTATCAATTTTGTTTTATATAAATATTCATCTACAATATAACCTATTCCCATCTCTCAAACAAATCTTCAAACTTCAGAGTATCATCTTTTTTAATAACTTTACTCCTCCCGTCTCCATAGTCATAGCTAAAGGATGTCCACAGATTTCTCTTTCCAAATCCTATTTTTACAAGCTTATCCAGTATGATACCCCCTTGTGGCAGCTCTTTTTTCAAAAAATCACAAAGCTCATCCAGAGTTTCTATGTCTACAAAATCATTTATACCCTGTTTAAAAGTTATAGACTTATACTTGTTGTCATCTTTATCCCAGATTCTGATATGCTTCATATTTTGATTGAAATTATTTATCCTCTCTGCGGTTTTAGAGCTCTCTATAATAGCAAAACCTCCCTGCATGTAGGCCTTTTCTATTTTGTAATCCTTTAATGTATCGTCACTATCTGTTTCTCTTTCGATATTTACATTATTACCATCATACTTGACATCATAAATATCTCCTTTAAAATCCATGTATTTTAAAGTGGAACATGTAGCATTCGCCACCATACATTTTACGCTTGCCTCTTGCTGAAATCCCTTTTTCAGACTTGGTTTTGAATAATTTTTTTTATCCTCTTTCAAGCCTTTAGAATTTTCATAGGCAATCATGTCATCATCGGAGCTTTTAGTATTGGAACTGATAAGTTTTATTACTACTACTAAAACCACCACAGCAATTACGGCCATTATTACTAATTCCATGAATCCTCCAAATTATGTTTTAGATTATCTAGCTTTTTTATTAACATTCTTCGCAGATTCCTTGCTGACTAGTACCACACAACTTCTGCCTTCCACAACTATATTTCTCTGATCCTCAGTTTTTTGAGTTTCTGCTTTTTTAAACGGAGCATTTATATCATCTGTATTAATCAATACATGCCAATCGCTGCTTCTTTTTATAGTGGGAAGTGAAAACTCATGCTTGTCCCAATGCATATTTAGAATAATATATACATCCTGTTTTCCTTCTATCAGTATTCCCATTTGTCTGTTGTAGTATTCAAAATCAGGTTTCCACACCTGCATTCCATGTATAGAAGTCTTTTTCTGCTCCTTACCAAGAATATACTCTTTTCTGAATTCAAGCATGGACTTTACAAAGTCCAAAAAATCCTTATTCTTGTTTACCAGTTTCCAGTTAAAATAGCTTATATCATTGTCCTGACAATATGTATTATTATTACCATTCTTTGATTGTAATACTTCATCTCCGCTAAATATACAAAGAGTACCTTTAGATATCATCAAGAGGAAAATAGCATTCAAATACATTCTCTTTCTAAGGTTAAGCACCTGTAATTTTTGGGTATCACCCTCAAATCCACAGTTCCAAGAAAAATTCATATTTGAACCGTCTGTATTATTCTCGCCATTTTCTTCATTATGTTTATAATCATATTTATATATATCTGCCAGAGAAAATCCATTGATATCAGCAATGAAATTCATATAAGAACTTCTATTATCAAGTACATTTGAAATGAATGGTATCATTCCCTCATCTCCTTTTAGATATCTCCTCATATTATTCATATAATCATAATCCATAGAGATGATATTCTTACCCTTGCTTTCATATATCTTGTTTGTAAAGATAAACTTACTATCAAGTAGATATGGGTCTTTAACAATATCCTCACAGCAATCTACACCTGTAAGGTGGAATCCGTCTATATGATATTCAAGCTTCCAGTATCTAAGTACATCAATTATATGACTGATACTTTTATTCACAAAGAAAAATTCCTGTATGACTCCAATACCGGCTTCATGCAATGCCTTTACCATCAGCTTATATTCATTTATAGGATTCCTGTTTTTTCTGGTGGCAAAACTTGCCTTAGGGGCAAAATTCAGACTGTTTGTATAACCCCAATAATTGACTCTGATATTTTCTTTCTTTTCCTTCTTATCTTTATCAAAAAGCGAAACCCAACTTCCACCGACTCTTATGAATTCATCAAACTCAGTAGCAGGCATTATATCCACAAAATCAACTTCAAGCTCTTTTAGATAATCAATTTTACCTACCAGACCTTTAAAAGTTCCCTTATCTACAACTTTTGAACTGCTTGACTTTGTAAACCCTCTTAGGTGGAGTCTATAAATAAATGAACTGTCCAAATCCTTATTATTTAATGTCTTTGAGTTTTCAAAATCACACTCCCAGTCAAAATCGCTGACATATACCGGACTTCTCATAGGATTATCCATTAGGCTAATCTTTCCAAAACTGTCTCTACCTGAGAAGCATTTACCATACTCATCTACAAAGCAACCCTTTTCATCTTCAAGTGCATACTCATATGTTTTTTTTAAACGCATATTCACTTGCAAAAACCACACATCACCTATGCGTGATTCTAAAGGAAATTCTATTTTTTCTATCGGCTCTTCTACATTTCTTTCATAAAGGTTCATATAAAGACACTTACATTTTCTTATAACCTTTATGCAAAAAAATGAGGGCGTAACAATAATGCCAAGTGGATAAGAAAAACTTCTACCTCTCTCTGATTGAATTACCATAACGCACCTCCTTTAAGTCTTATAATTATATTTCTATATCCAGTTCTACTGGACAATGGTCTGAACCTAAGATATCGCTGTGAATCTTAGCTTCCTTTATTCTATCTTTTAATTTATCAGATACTATAAAATAGTCAATACGCCAACCGACATTCTTAGCTCTGGCACCTCCCATATAGGACCACCAGGAATATGCATCTGTTTTATCAGGATACAATACTCTGAAACTGTCAGCAAATCCTGAAGACAAAATGACATCCATCTTTGCTCTCTCATCATCTGTAAATCCGGCGTTTTTTCTATTAGTCTTAGGATTTTTCAAATCTATCTCTTTATGTGCAACATTCAAGTCACCACAGAATATCACGGGTTTTTTTTCTTCAAGCTTTAAGATATAGGCAAGGAAAGCATCTTCCCAAGTCATTCTGTAGTCAAGTCTTGTAAGTCCTCTTTGAGAGTTTGGAGTATAGCAGGTGATCAAATAAAAATCCTCATACTCCGCTGTGATCACTCTACCCTCATTATCATGTTCCTCTATGCCGATACCATAGGTCACATTAACAGGCTTATCCTTAGTAAATATAGCTACACCTGAGTAACCTTTTTTAGCTGCATAATTCCAATAATCATAATATCCCGGCAAATCCAGCTCGATTTGTCCCTCTGAGAGTTTTGACTCCTGTATGCAAAAAATATCTGCATCAATATCTCTGAAAAAATCTAAAAATCCCTTGGTAACGGCAGCTCTAAGACCGTTGACATTCCATGAAATCATTTTCTTTGTACTTGCCATATCAGTCATCACTCTCTTCATCTGCTGAAACAGTATAAGTAAATCTCTTTCTTGCCATCTCATCAGATTCAAGATATTCATCATATGTGGTTATCTTATCTATAAGACTTCCGTTAATGATCTCCATAATTCTGTTTGCAGTAGTCTGTACTACCTGATGGTCTCTTGATGAGAAGATCAGTACGCCTTTAAACTTTTCAAGTCCTGTATTGAGTGCTGTAATAGACTCCATATCAAGGTGGTCGGTAGGCTCATCAAGTATAAGTACATTTGCTCCACTTATCATAAGCTTTGAGAGCATGCAACGAACCTTCTCTCCTCCTGAAAGTACCTTAACTTTCTTTACTCCATCTTCACCTGCAAAAAGCATTCTGCCAAGGAAGCCTCTTACATAGGTAGCATCCTTGATTTCAGAATATCCTGTAAGCCATTCAACTATTGTCTCTTCACCGGAGAAATCCTTGGTATTGTCCTTTGGGAAATAGCTCTGTGTGGTGGTGAGTCCCCATTTATAGCTTCCGCTGTCAGGCTCCATCTCTCCTGCAAGTATCTTAAAAAGAACTGTCTTTGCCTTTTCATTAGGTCCTACAAGTGCTACCTTATCTTCTCTATTCAGTACAAAGCTGATGTTATCAAGTACCTTCTCACCATCAACAGTTTTTGAAAGATTTTCAACTGTAAGAACTTCATTACCAATCTCTCTTACAGGTCTAAAGTCAATATATGGATACTTTCTTGAAGACGGCTTTATATCGTCAAGCTCAATCTTTTCCAAGGCTCTCTTTCTGGATGTAGCCTGTTTTGACTTTGAAGCATTTGCAGAGAATCTTTGAATAAACTCCTGCAACTCCTTAATCTTTTCTTCTTTCTTTCTGTTTGCTTCCTTCATCTGTCGAACCATAAGCTGGCTTGACTCATACCAGAAATCATAGTTTCCGGCATAGAGCTGTATCTTGCCATAGTCGATATCTGCAATCATTGTACAGACTTTATTAAGGAAATATCTGTCATGAGATACCACTATAATGGTGTTCTCAAAGTTTATAAGGAACTCTTCAAGCCAGGCAATAGCATCCAAATCCAAGTGGTTTGTAGGCTCGTCAAGTAATAGTATATCAGGATTACCAAAAAGTGCCTTTGCAAGAAGTACCTTTACCTTAAGGTTTGATGGCATATCACTCATCAGGGTGTAGTGATGTTCAGTATCTACACCAAGTCCATTTAGAAGTGCTGCCGCATCTGATTCAGCCTCCCACCCATTCATATTTGCAAACTCACCTTCAAGATCTGCCGCCTTTATACCATCTTCTTCTGTAAAGTCAGGCTTTGCATATATTGCATCCTTTTCCTTCATTATCTCATACAGTCTTGCATTACCCATGATTACAGTATCTAAAACTGTATATGCATCATATTTGAAATGGTCCTGCTCTAAGAATGAAAGTCTCTCTCCAGGTGTTATTACTATATCACCATTTGTAGGTTCTATCTGCCCTGAAAGTATCTTTAAGAATGTTGACTTTCCTGCACCATTTGCACCTATCAGTCCATAGCAGTTTCCAGGTGTAAATTTTATATTAACATCTTCAAAAAGGGCTTTCTTCCCTAATCTAAGGGTTATTCCATTTGCACTAATCATTATAATTCTCCTAGGAGTTTATCTACTGATGCCATCTTTGCACATAAACAAAGAAGGTTTGCAGCTATTTCCAAATCACCAACCGGTGGGAATGAAGGAGCTATGCGAATATTCTTATCATGTGGATCTTTTCCACCCGGGAAAGTGGCTCCGGCACCTGTCATTACAACACCTGCTTTTTTACATTTTGATACAACTTCCTTTGCACAGCCGTCCATAGTATCAAATGATATAAAATATCCACCCTTTGGCTTTGTCCAGCTTGCTATACCAAGTCCTCCAAGCTCTTTTTCAAGAGTATCTATTACCATCTCAAATTTTGGTCTAAGTGAGTCAGCATGCTTTTTCATATGTTCTACCATGCCATGTATATCCTTAAAATATCTCACATGTCTGAGCTGATTTACCTTGTCATGGCCTATTGTCTGATTCTTTAACTGATTTTTGATGTCCTCAAGATTGTTTAATGATGTTGCAAGTGCTGCAATTCCTGAACCCGGAAAAGTTACCTTTGAAGTTGAAGCAAACTTATATACTAAGTCAGGGTTTCCGGCTCTCTTACATTCTGCCAGAATCTCTATAAGATGATCCTGGTGAAGGTCATATAGGTGGTGAATTGTATACGCATTATCCCAGTAAATTCTAAAGTCATTTGCTGCCGGTTTTAATCTTGCAAATCTTCTTACTACTTCATCTGAGTATGAATTTCCTGTAGGATTGGAATACTTAGGTACGCACCAGATTCCCTTTATAGAATCGTCATTTTCCACCAGTTCTTCTATCATATCCATATCAGGACCATCCTCAAGCATTGGTATACATACATTCTCAAATCCAAAATATTCTGTAATAGCAAAATGTCTGTCATATCCCGGTACTATACAAAGGAATTTTACTTTGTCAAGCTTGCACCATGGCTTAGAGCCCATAACACCATGTGTATATGATCTTGAAATGCAGTCATACATTACATTAAGACTTGAGTTTCCATATATGATAAGGTTATCTGCAGGAACCTCCATCATATCTCCCATAAGTTCCTTTGCCTCAGGTATACCATCCAGTACACCATAGTTTCTACAGTCTGATCCATTCTCACTCATAAGGTCCTTATCTGATGAGAGTACATCCATAAGGCCCATAGAAATATCCAGCTGTTCCTGTGAAGGCTTACCTCTACTCATATCAAGCTTTAAGTCTCTTGCCTGCATTACCTTATATTCTTTTTTTAAGCTTTCTTTAAGCTCTAACAGCTCTTCTTTTGTCAACTCTGCGTATGGTTTCATTATCTTCTCCTTATACCTGTTTATTCTTACCCTTTTCATCAAGCTTTTCTTTAAGCTCTTTTAATTTTTCCTGACTTTTTAGGATCTTTGTTCTCTGATCAAGTACCAACTCATCTTCCCGCAAAAGATCATTAGCTGCAACATACTCACCGATAACCATTTTGTATGATTTTATAATATCCTCTTCTATCTTTATGTCTCTTTTCAGCTTTGCAATATCTGCCAATTCCTTGCCCTTGTTCAATGCTGATTGTGCTATCTTCTGTCCTTCTTCTTTTGCAATACTTCCATATATACTCAACTTTTTGAAAAAATCTTCCATATAGCCTCCTTTATTCAAATATAAACAGTATAATTACTTTATAAGGTTTTAGCAAGATTATAATTGAGCTTTTTATTTTAGTGCTATAAATGCAGCCATATTTCCTCTTTCTTCACCCATTATTCTATGTGAATAGAGTAAATTCGGATTGCAAGCAGTACAAACATTTGAAGTAAATATATTTTCTTTCGGTACACCTGCCTCATTTAATACTATTTCATTAGCTCTCCAAAGTGATAGTCTGAAATGATCTTCTCCATCTTCCCTAAAAATACTGTCCATATCTTCTTTTTTAAACTTCTTTGAAAATTCTTCATACACATCCAAACTTACCTGATAGCAGTCCTGACAAATCCCCGGTCCTATACAGGCGATTAGATCTTTTACATCTGTTCCGAAGTGCTTTGACATTTCCTTTATCATAACTGCACCCATTTTATTGCAAGTTCCTTTCCATCCCGAATGTGCCAAACCTATTGCATTTTTTCTTTTGTCATAAAAATAAAGGGGAATACAGTCTGCAAAAAAAGCCCCTAAGGTAATGCCCCTTTCATTAGTTATCAGTCCGTCAATATCTTCATAGTCTCTATCAATTACTACTCCCTTGCCTCTGTCACTTTTCTTTACCAATTTTACATTGGTTGAATGTACCTGATATGAAAGTACAAAGCTATTCTCATCAACACCAAGTGCCTTTGCCATTCTCTTATAATTTTCAAGTACGCCCTGTTGATTATCAGGTTCTCTGCTGAAACTTAAGTTCATAGTAGCATATGGACCTTCACTTATTCCACCAATTCTTGTAGAAAATCCCTGTATCAGTTCATTATATTTTTCAAGCGCAGAAAATGAAAAATATTCCACACCGTTTTCTGCCTTTAACAGTTTCAAAATATCTTTATCATTCTTTTTTAATATCTTTATACTCAATAAAATGCTCCTTTAACCCATTCTATATCATTACCTATTATGCCTATGCAGTCAAATCTGACTGTATGAGCATGAAAATGCTTTTCATTCAAATAATGTCTTGCCATCTTTCTTATTTTTTGCTGTTTGAAATATCCCACAGCCTCCAGTGGATATCCGAAGCTTTCGTCTTTTCTATACTTTACTTCTATAAATAAAAGTATATTTCCATCTCTTCCGACAATATCTATCTCACCAAATCTGTTTCTGTAGTTTCTTTCAAGTATTTGGATTCCATTTTCTTCCAAAAAGGAGGCCGCCATTATCTCCCCTTGATTTCCAATTTCTCTTTTATTCACTTACAAAGTTTCCTATAAATGATTTTCTATGTATATCACAAGGTCCTATTTCCTTTAAGGCTGCTATATGAGCGGCAGTACCATAGCCCTTATTTGAAGCAAAGCCATAATCAGGATAGATTTTGTCATATTCTGCCATAAGCCTGTCTCTTGTGACCTTTGCCAATATACTGGCAGCCGCAATATTTACACTTTTGGCATCACCCTTTACTATGCCAACCTGTTTTATATCTACCTCCGGTATATGTACTGCATCCACCAACAAAATATCCGGAGTCTTTTCAAGGGCGTTTATCGCCTCTCTCATAGCTGCATATGTAGCCTGCAATATATTTATATCATCTATAAGTATATTTGAAGCAATACCTATACCATAGGATATAGCATTTTGCTTTATCTCCTCAAATAAAACATCTCTTCTTTTTTCTGTAACCTTTTTCGAATCATTCAAAAAGGGTAGAAAAATATCCTTTGGTAAAATGACCGCTGCCGCTACTACCGGACCTGCAAGTGGCCCTCTACCAGCCTCATCTATCCCTGCAACATATGAAAAATCACTGTATTTATTTTCAAATTCACGCATACCCTCAAGTCTTATTCTCTCAAGTGCAAGTTTTTCTTCACTTATTTTTCTCATTTCTATCTCCATTCGTTACAGTTCAAGTACTATATATCTTGAGACTTTTAATTTTACAATCCTTGTAGCGTTTAACTCTTTCGTAAAAACGAGACTCAGATTAAGCAGCCTGTGACATGTTTGAGTGCAGTTCGCTGCTCCCCAAGCGAACAAACGAGTTCCGCAGACTGCGTAAAATCCTGCGAAGTTTTGAGAAAGAGTTGCGATTAGGATTGTAAAACAAAAGCTCTAAAGGACTACCTAAACTGTAATCTCCATTCAGAAGATGCACCAATGATGAAAACTTTTCTTTCATCATACTACTATGGCATTTGCAATGTCACCCTTCCAAGTTTTCCTGATCTGAACTCATTTACAAATATGCCTGCCGCCTTATCATAGTCAAGTTCATTGCCCTTTTTAGTGCATCCTCTGATATTTGCTATCTTTATTAAAACAGCATTTTCATCATCAGAGTCGTCTATTTCAAATCTTTCCTTCAAAATATCAGTCTTATTGTTTAGAAACCATTTGATAAGTTCAAGTCCAAGCTCTCTGATATCTATTATCATATCATTGATGGATCCGATAAAAGCTATCATCTCACCAATTTTTTCATCTTCAAACTTAGGCCAAAGTATTCCGGGGGTATCCAAAAGCTCTATCTGCCCCTTTAACTTTATCCACTGATTACCCTTAGTTACTCCCGGTTTGTTTCCGGTCTTTGCCATGGCCCTGCCTGATACCGAATTTATAAGTGTAGACTTACCCACATTTGGAATACCGGCTACCATAGCTCTGACAGGTCTATTTTTTATGCCTCTTTTTGCATCTCTCTCACGCTTTTCCTTGGAAACATTTTCTATCGCCTTTATAAGTGCATTGATTCCATTCTTTTTTCTGGAATCCATAAACATACACTCATAGCCCTGCTCCTTATAATATGTTGCCCATCTGTTATTGGCACTCTCATCTGATAGATCTGCCTTATTTAATATAATTATCCTTGACTTATTTGAGCCAAGTTCCATGATTTCCGGATTTCTTGTAGCCTCCGGAGCTCTGGCATCAGCCATTTCTATAATAATATCCACAAGCTTTATGGCATCTGACATAGCACGCTTTGCCTTAGTCATATGACCCGGGTACCATTGTATCTTCATAAGCAATATCCTTTCATCACCTTATAAAACCAATTCTTTTTATAGGTAATGCTCTTAGCCAAACATTTCCTATAATCATATCTCCTGTTACATTGCCTATTGTAGAAGTTCTGGAGTCTTCACTTCCCACTCTGTTATCACCTAATACAAAATATTCATTGCCAAGAAGCTTTACTTCATCTGCTGCTAAACCTGCTGATGAAGCTTCATAAAATCTATCTATAACTTCACCATTGACATAGACCATTCCATTTCTTATATTTACAGTCTCACCCGGAAGACCGATAACTCTACGAATACATTCTCTTCCGTCACTATTTTTAAAAGCAATCACATCATATCTCTTCGGCTTAAAGAATGTGTATGCCGCTTTATTTATAAGTGCCACCTCGCCCTGCTCTATCTGTGGTGACATAGATTGCCCCACCATATATGTTCTCTCTCCAAATATAAATACAACAAACCATGCTAGTGACAATATCACCGCAAGCTGTGTCAATATATCAAGTATAATTAAAAATCCGGATTCTTGTTTTTTTATTTTCATTTATTGCCCTGTTTTTTTATTTTGTTTTTTGTTAAACTGATTATAGCATAAATGATGTAAGGAGAAAACTATGGAATATCGTATAGAGCATGACTCAATGGGCACTGTAGAAGTACCTGTAGACAAATATTATGGAGCGCAGACAGCAAGAAGTCTGTCAAACTTTAAGATAAGTACAGAAACGATACCTATGGAGGTCATAAGGGCATTTGCTTATCTAAAGTCCGCCTGTGCCGCTACAAATTTTGAATTTGGTAAATTGGAAAAAGATAAGGCAGATATTATAAATACAGTTTGTAATGAAATACTTGAAGGTAAATTGGATGAACATTTCCCTTTATCTGTATGGCAAACCGGCAGTGGTACACAGAGCAATATGAATGTCAATGAAGTAATCACTAATAGGGGCAATGAGCTTGTCAAAAAAGAACTCTTACATCCAAATGATGATGTGAATATGTCACAAAGCTCAAATGATACTTTCCCGGCTGCAATGCATATAGCGGCATTAATTGAAATAACCGACAAGCTGTTACCGTCACTAAATGAACTTATACTTGCATTTAAGAAACTTGAGGATGAAAATATCGGCATTGTAAAGTCCGGAAGAACACATTTACAGGATGCTACTCCCATAGCATTTTCACAAGAAATAAGCGGTTGGAGAACCTCTCTTGAAAATAATTACAATCAAATAGAAAATTCTCTTATATTTTTAAGTAAGCTTGCACTTGGAGCTACTGCAGTAGGTACAGGACTTAATTCACCAAAGGGTTTTGATACCCTTGTTGCAAAAAATATTTCAAAACTTACAGGCAAAAAATTTGTCACAGACAGCAATAAATTCCACGCTTTGAGTTCAAAATCTGAACTTGCATTTGTACATGGCAGCCTATCCTCACTTGCAGGTGATCTTATGAAAATTGCAAATGATATCAGATGGCTCTCAAGTGGACCTAGATGTGGTTTGGGAGAAATCTTTATACCTGAAAATGAGCCCGGAAGCTCCATAATGCCGGGAAAGGTAAACCCTACACAATGTGAGTCTATGACTATGATATGTGTACAGGTTATGTCCAATAATATGGCTGTAAATATGGCTTCCAGTCAGGGAAATTTTGAGCTGAATGTGTTTATGCCTGTACTTATTCACAACTTCCTTCAGTCTGTCAGGTTGCTATCTGACGGTATAAGATCCTTTAGAGAAAATTGTGTAATTGGCATCAAGGCAAATAAAGAAAAAATGCATGAGAACTTACATAATTCCCTAATGCTTGTAACTGCAATAAGCCCCTATATAGGTTATGAAAATGCTGCAAAAGTATCAAAATTGGCACATGAGAAAAATATATCACTAAAAGAAGCTACCCTAAACATGAATCTTATGACAGAGGAGAAATTTGACGAAGTATTTAAGCCTGAGGAAATGATATAGTAATATCAGTTCTAAAAGACTGTTATAAATTCTATATTAAGCACTATACTTTAGAAAGGAATTTTATGGAACAAACTAAGAAGCAGGATATGACCAAGGGCAATATTACCTTCCAACTTTTGTTATTCTTCTTCCCCATACTCCTTGGTACATTCTTTCAACAACTCTATAATACTGCAGATGCCGTTATTGTCGGACAGAATGTAGGAAAACTTGGACTGGCTGCCGTAGGTGGAACTACAAGCACTCTTATAAACCTTTTTATAGGTGTCTTTGTAGGATTGTCCTCCGGATTTAGTGTAATCATCTCACAGCATTATGGTGCAAAAAACAATAAGCTTGTCAGCATAGGTGTTCATACTGCCATCACTTTTTCGCTTATAGTAGGTATAATAGTCAGTATATTTGGTGCCATATTTTCAAAAGCAATGCTTGCAAATATGAATGTACCGGATAATATAATGTCAATGGCATTACCTTACCTACAAATATATTTTATAGGACTTGCCCCAAACCTTATCTATAATATGGGTGCCGGACTGCTTCGTGCAGTTGGAGATTCAAGAACTCCTCTTATATTTCTTATCATAAGTTGTTTTGTGAATATAGTCTTGGATATTATATTGATACAATATATGAATATGGGCGTGACCGGTGCTGCCATTGCAACTGTAGCATCACAGATAATCAGTGCCATCTTAGTCATCATAGTACTTTCTCGAAGAGATGATGCACTGAAATTGAAGATTAATAGTCTACATATAAACTTTTCCGAACTTAGAAAAATGATCAGTATCGGTATTGCAGCAGGAATGCAATCTGCTATGTATACCATTGCCAATATACTCATTCAAGCTTCTATAAACAGTCTTGGTACTGATACCATAGCCGCTTTTACAGCATATGGTAAGATAGATACTCTTTTTTGGATGACTATACAATCTCTGGGTATATCTGTTACCACCTTTACAGGTCAAAACTATGGATATGGTAATAAAGAAAGAGTTAAAAAGGGTATAATACAGGGAATGATTTTAGCAATACTTGCTACTGCTATTGTAATAATACTTCTAAAATTATTTGGAAGAAATATCTATACATTATTTACACAGGATGAGAATGTTCTAAAGATTGGTACAGATATGCTTAACTTTATGGTAGTAGCTTTCCCTACTTATATTATTATTGAGATATTCTCAGGCTCACTTAGAGGCATTGGCGACAGCTGGATACCTATGATAATGACTGCCAGCGGTGTATGTGTACTTAGAATCGTTTGGATCATTGTAATGGTGCCAAAGTATCCGAATATATATACAATACTCTGGGCGTATCCACTTTCATGGGTTACTACCAGCATATTGTTTTTAATATATATGTTCGGTTTCAGCAAGATGCGTGCTTGGATAAAATTAAATATTTATCTTCATTGATATAAAATGGCTGCCGCACTAAGGACAATACAAACTACATCTGTACTCCTTAAAGCGACAGCCCTTCAATTTATCTGGGTTTTCGTATCTCTATACCCCTAGACTCTATACTTTTTCTTATGTTCAACATTTGTTTGTCTGTGTTTGCTATCACATCAGCACATTCTCTAAGCTGCCTTTCCACATCATCAGAATCAATAAAATCCTTTTTGTATTTTAGCTGATGATCAAGACTTGCCCAAAAATCCATAGCAATAGTTCTTATCTGTACCTCCACCCTCATAGGTTGTTTTCTCTCTGAGAAAAATACAGGTATCTCAACAATGAGATGATATGAGCGATATCCATTTTCCTTCGGCGTTTTTATATAATCTTTCACAGCAATAAGGTTAACATCATCCTGTCTGGTAAGCATATCTGCCACATCATAAATATCGTCAAGGAAAGAGCAAATAACTCTGATACCTGCCACATCATACAAATTATTGACTATTGACTCAAGTGTCAGTGGCAGACCACGCCTTTTTAGCTTTTCAACAATACTTTGTGGTTTTTTTACTCTCGACTTTATCAATTCAATAGGATTTCTTCTATTTTTAACTGATAATTCATCATTCAAAACTTCGAGCTTGGTTTTAACTTCCCTGATTGCACAGGTATACATCATCATTGCTTCTTGAAATTTCGGTGCCATTTCATGCATTTCCTCAGGTATCTGAACCAGGTCAGGAACCTGTACAATGGATTGCTCCAATTCATTATTTGGATTATTTGATATATGCATAAGATCTCCAATTCTTTGTTATATACGGACCCCAAGTAAAATCACTCCGGTTAATATTTTATTTTAAAATCAAATCTGCCGCTTCATCAAGCCATGGTGCCTCTACATATTCTACAAGACCCTCATCCACTTTATTTGCCACTTTAGGATCTATCGGTATCTTTGCAAGTACCTTTAAGCCTTCTTTTTTTGCTATTTCATCAATATGACTCTTTCCAAAAATCTCATGTCTATGTCCACAATCCGGGCATTCAAAATAGCTCATATTCTCAACAAGCCCCAGAATCGGCACATTCATCTTCTTAGCCATATTTACAGCCTTTGCAACGATCATTGAGACAAGTTCCTGGGGACTTGTAACAATTATAATTCCATCCACCGGTATTGACTGAAATACAGTGAGTGGAACATCCCCTGTTCCGGGTGGCATATCTACAAACATATAATCAATATTGTTCCAAACGGTGTCCTTCCAAAATTGCTTTACTACTCCTGCTACTACAGGGCCCCTCCATATAACCGGATCTGTTTCATTTTCCAAAATAAGATTTGTACTTACTACATTTATTCCTGTACTTGTAACGGCCGGTATCATAAGTTGATCATATGTCACACCAAGTTTGCCACTAAGTCCAAATGCCTTAGGTATAGACGGACCTGTAATATCCGCATCTATAATGCCTGCTCTAAAGCCTTTTGACCTAGCCTTTACAGCCATAAGAGATGTTACCAAACTCTTACCTACTCCACCCTTTCCGGAAACTATACCTATTACCTTATTGACCGTACTTTGTGGGTCAAGCTCTTCCCTAAACTCATTCATTGCCATATTAAAACCACATAGACTTTTGTCTATGATTTCCTTTCTTATCTCTAAAATATATCCTCACTGAATACAAGATAATTATACTAAAATTATCAATATTTTTCTATGAGTTTAATTACAGTTTGATTTATATTTTCTCTACAACCTTGACATTTTCACTGCCCAGTCGTTCTTCCAAAATATTAGCTGCCTCCGTAGCCGGTACTCCCCATTCAGCACCAAGGTCCTTCTTCGCCCTTTCTTTTTTTAAATAAATAATAACTCTATCGTTTCCTGTTAAACTTCCGATATCAGAAAGCAGATTTCCCAAATCTTCCTCATAACTATCCTTATCACTGTATTGAATCCAAAGTTCCTTTTTTACTCTTCCAAACTCCCTTATACTGTCTACTATAAGTTTTCCTTCTTCTTCACCTGAGGTATCAACTCTACCCTTAACAAAGACCTTTCCTCCCTCGGTCAGTTCTCCACCATAGTTTTCAAATACTTTAGGAAATACCAAAAGTTCTATTCTGCCATACATATCTTCTAATGTACATATCGCCATCATATCTCCCCTTTTAGTAAATCTCTTATTTACCTCTACCAGTAAACCGCCTATAGTTATCTTTCTTCCCGACTCAAGCAAAATGTTTCCGTTTTCATCCGGATAAAAGTCAATACTTCTTGTATCACAATGCTTTTCCAAAAGCGAAACATATTCTTCCAGAGGATGCCCACTGACATACATTCCCAGAACTTCCATTTCATATTTTAGAAGCTCCTCTTTGGAGTACTCCTCTATATGTATCATTTCTGAAACAAAACTATCTTTGTCCTCTTCACTTACTACATCAAAAAATGACATCTGTCCCGGAATAGTCGCCTTGCTCTCCTTTGATTTTTTTTCTACAAAAAGCTCAGCATTTAATATCTTTTCATGCCTATTGCCCTCCATACTGTCCAGGGCTCCGGCCTTTATAAAGCTCTCAATACTTCTCTTATTCAAATCCTTCTGCGGCAATCGGTTAATAAAATTCTCCAATGTGAGATATTTTCCATTCAAGGTTCGCTCTCTTACAAGTGTATCCGCTACTGCCTTGCCTACTCCCTTTATAGTGGAAAGTCCAAATCTGATGCCATCCTTATCCACACTGAAAGCTCCCTCCCCCAGATTCACATCCGGAGGCAAAACCTTTATTCCCATATCAGCTAGACTTGCTATATATTCTGCCAACTTAGTAGGATGATCACTCACTGAAGTAAGTGAAGCCGCCATAAACTCCTTAGGATAATAATACTTCAGATATGCGGTCTGATATGAAACAACTGCATAGCAAGCAGCATGTGATTTATTGAATGCATAGCTTGCAAAATCTATCATTTCGTCAAATATTTTATTCGCAATTTTCTCATCTATACCATTATTTATACATCCCTTTATTCCATTTTCTTCATTTCCATATATGAAATTCTTTCTCTCAAGCTCCATAACATGCATTTTTTTCTTACTCATAGCACGACGAACTTCATCACTTCCACCCATAGTATAGCCTGCCAGATCTCTCACTATCTGCATTACCTGCTCCTGATACACTATACATCCATATGTAGGCTCAAGTATCGGTATAAGTTGCGGTGTATCATAAATTATATTTCCCTTTAGATTCTTCCCTTCGATATACTTTGGAATAAAGTCCATAGGTCCCGGACGATAGAGTGATATACCCGCAATAATGTCTTCCAGATTTTCCGGTTTCAATCTCTTCATGAAATTTTGCATTCCTGCACTCTCAAGCTGAAACACACCGTCTGTTCTTCCGGTGGATATGAACTCATATACCTTCTTATCATCATAATCCATATCCTTTATATCAATTTCCACGCCATAATTTTTCTTTATCATCTCCAAAGCATTTTGAATGACTGTAAGAGTACGAAGCCCCAAAAAGTCCATCTTTAAAAGCCCCAGCTCCTCTAAAGTGGTCATAGTAAATTGTGTAGTCACCGAATTATCCACTCCCAATGCCAGTGGTACATACTCTTCCACTGCCTTCTTTGATATCACTACACCTGCTGCATGTATACTCGCATGTCTTGGTAAACCTTCAAGTTTTAAACTATAATCTATAAGTTCATGCACCACATCATCACTGTCATACAGTTCCTTTAACTCCTTATTTCTCTCCAATGCAAGTCCAAGTGTAATATCCTTATCTCTAGGTATCATCTTTGCAATGCTGTCACATCTGGCATATGGTATTTCCATAGCCCTTCCCACATCTCTTATAACACCTCTTGCTTGTAATGTACCAAAAGTAATTATCTGACATACTCTTTCACTACCATATTTATTTACCACGTAGTCAATGACCTCGGCTCTTCTCTCATCTGCAAAGTCCACATCTATATCAGGCATTGAAACTCTCTCAGGATTTAGAAATCTCTCAAAAATAAGATTATATTTAATAGGATCAATATCTGTGATTCCAAGGCAATAAGATACTACACTACCTGCTGCCGAACCTCTTCCTGGACCTACTGAAATCCCCTTACTTCTGGCATAATTTATATAGTCACAGACTATCAAAAAATAGTCTATATATCCCATCTTTTCTATTACACCAAGCTCATAGTACATTCTGTTCTTTATTTCTTCTCTATTTGGATAAATATCGGAATAATGTTTTTGAAAGCCTTTCAAGCATAGACTCTCTAAATATTCCTTAGCAGACATTTCGTTTGGCACCTGATATTCCGGCAATTTTGTCTCACCGAACTTTATTTCTACATCACACATATCCGCTATCTTTGCTGTATTTTCTATAGCCTCAGGTGCATATGGAAAGAGTGCTTTCATCTCATCCTCTGACTTTAGGAAGAATTGGCCACCCTCATATCTCATTCTGTCGGGATCTGATACTGTCTTACTTGTCTGTATGCACAATAATATATCATGTGCTGTTGCATCTTCTGCATTTATATAATGAACATCATTTGTTGACACAAGTGGTATATCCAACTCTTTTCCAATTTTCATCAAAATCTGATTCACATACTTTTGTTCAGGTATTCCATGATTTTGTAGTTCCAGATAAAATGAATCTTCACCAAACAAATCCCTATATTTCTTTGCAGCCTTTATTGCATCATCCTCTCTACCCCTTGATATAAGTTTGGGAATCTCTCCGGCAAGACAGGCTGAAAGTGCTATTATACCATCATGGTATTCTTCCAAAAGTTCAAAATCTATTCTCGGCTTGTAATAAAAGCCTTCTGTAAATCCCTTCGACACTATCTTTGTCAAATTTTCATAGCCTCTATTATTTTTTGCAAGCAAAATAAGATGATAGTACCTGTCACCTTGCTTTGCCTGTTTCTCAAATCTTGAAGACGGACTCACATAAACCTCACACCCAAGTATCGGCTTAATACCGTTTGCCTTTGCCTCTTTATAAAAATCTATAACTCCATACATAACTCCATGGTCGGTTATGGCCAATGAAGTCATATTAAGTTCCTTTGCACGACTTATTATCTCTTTTATCTTACAGGAACCATCCAACAATGAATATCCTGTATGTACATGTAAATGTGTAAAAGACATATCTCTCCTCTTTTTCATTCAATACTTGTTATATTATATCATAATGAGGGAATATTTGAGTATATTGTCTGAAAAAGTGGTTAGAGAATATCTCATACATTCTGTTACATTTCAGGTATCCACTTTAGAACTTTTGTTTTACAATCTCAAATATAAAGAGCGGCTGCACTCTCATGCAACCGCCCATTTTATTATTTAGAATTATTTCCAAACTCCATTTTCATTTACATAATATCCGTCAGGTGTATTTTCGTTTTGATACATAGAACCAAGAGGTCTACTATCAATGTTTCCAAAGTTCCACCTATTTGTATTATTATCATAGAACCAGGTCTGTGCCGGTGCAGTCGGATTGAAATAATAGAAATCATTTCCTACCTTTGTCCAATTAGTGTGCATCGCACCACTACTTGGATTCAGATAGTACCATCTGTCATCATTTGCATCATGATGCCATCCCTTCATCATCTCACCATAGAATCCATTGTGGTCCATTGAAAGATAATACCACATATTGCTCTCAAAGAACCAACCTGAATTCATAATACCGTCATCACCGAAATGATACCACTCAGACTTTGTCTTGCCTTCAAAAGTATAGCTTAGATATGCCCAGCCTTTAGCTCTTCCACCATTTGAAAGATTGAATACCCATTTGCTATTATCTAAGTTTACCTTAGCTTCCTCAGGATTTAAAAGCTGCCAGTTACCATCAAGCCCGACTCTAAAGCTAGTGGTACTTGTGTTTTGTGCACTCTTTTTTGAAGAGCCACCGCTGCCACCGGAACCGCCACGGCCACCGCCGCCCTTATTATTTGGTGTAGGTTTTGTTCTTATTCCCATACTGTTTAAGATAGAATTAAGTTCATTTAATACCTGCAATAATTCAGGTGATAATGCCTTATTTGGAGCAGCTCTATTTAAAATCGCTCTTGCCTCTGCAGCCTTAGCCTGTGCTTTGGCTACATCACTTGCATCATACTTGGAGGCATCAATATTATCAACCTTACCAAGGCTATCATTAAGTCCGTCTACAAGTTTAGCTCTATATTCAGCATCATTTGTATAATAAAGATATATAATCTTATCTTCATTAATTACCATATTATTATTTATACTTTCCTTCTTGTCCATTCTCAAGCTGAGTCCATCATAAATCCAAGTAAGTCCGGTATTTCCATCTTCAAATGTATCCCCCCTACTTGGAAGGTCTGAAACATAATCTGATTCGTAATCTGATAGTCTACTTCCAGGTGCCACAATAATAGTCTTTAAAGTACTCATATCAGGTATACTTACAAATCTTACTGTTGTTCCTGTACTTGTATATCCGAATATATATGTGTGACCCGTTTCAAAGTTATCGCTAAACTCACCCATATATCCGCTTCCACCTGCAGGATTCTCATATACTCCGGGTACACTTGTTAAAGCATTTGAATCTGTAGCAAGTTTATACAAACTATAATTTCTTGTTGATGACAATGCTCCTGTATGTATACTTGCTTCAAGACTTAAAGGTGCATCAGCTCCTGTATAAGTATTCCAAGTACTTCCGCCATCATTTGAGCTCTCTACAAATATCCTAAATTCAAACTCTCCCTTATAAAGATCTGTGTTCTCATCCTGCACAAGTCTTTCATGTGCTCCTGTCACCTTTCTTTGGTCGATATGTATTCTATAAAGTCCGGGAGTTGTTATGCCGGTAGGACCAACCGGATATGTTACTCCGATAGTATTCGGATCAAAAGTATTTCTATTTGGATAATAGTCAGGTGCAAAGTTTATTCCTGTATCGTAAAGAGCTTGAAGCTTTACAGATCCTCTTGGCATACCAAAAGATATTATTCCACTTGAATTGTTTTCGATATTATTACTATGACCTGTATTGCCGGATATTACTCTCCACTCCTTAAATAATGCACCATTGTGGTCTATAGGCTCTGCTTGTATACTTACTGCCTGACCAAATCTTACAGACTGTAAATCTGCAAAAGTCTTACTAACTCCTCCAATACTTATCTGTGTGCTGGTTCCCGGTAAATCTGCATCATCAACTATTACATTTACAGGGAATACTGTTGCTGTTATACCAAGATTTCCCGTGTTTACATTCTCTGTTCTTACCCCATCAGCTATTCTTGCTGCTGGTGTATCATTACTTCCAAGCGGTCTTGGCACTATAGTATAAATTGTATCCGGATCAAGATTTCCAAATGTAACCTTTCTGGAAGAATCCGGTGATGTAAAGTTATATACTACATTACCGCTCGAATCAAGCAGTGCGTACTGTGTATTTGCATCAGCAGGATCTATAACTATCTGTGCCATACCTGCATTGCTTGGATCTTCAGATGCTGTTGCATTCAACACTGTAGGTATTGTAATAACTGTAGAAGGTGCACTTATACCTGTTGTTGGAACCGGATTTCCTACATTAATAGCTGTTGTAGTATCTGCTGTATATACTTTATAGCTTTCTCCCGGATGAAGCATTGAGCCTGATATCTTTCCATTATTTGATAAAAGCTGTGCTCCTGTTAATAAAGCAACCACATTTCCATCCCTATCTGCAACTACATAGTTATATCCAACGCTCATTGCAGTTGGTGATATAGCATCTACTGCTATAACCGGAGCTCCTGTAGTACTATCTAAACTTGGAGTTACTTCCGGCACATAGAGTGCAGTTGCCAAAGTATTTCTACCATAGGCTGTGAATGTATATCCGTCAGGATAATCTGCTAAGTTTATTGTAGCAAAATCGACCTCTGCAAAGTTCTTATCATACCATGTAAGTACATATCCACTTTGCACTGTCAATGCACCGGTTGACTCATCTATCCACTCATTCAAATCTGATGAAGGAATATTTGTTCTTGCAGTATTATGTGTATAATCATAAGTTAAAACACTAGCTTCATTACCATTGTTAAATATTACATGGTTATCACCTGAAGCAAGTTTAAACTTTTTCCATCTTGTTGGATCAAGTTCAAACACTGCATTAACTGTTACTGTTCCTATACTTTGGTTTTGCTCCAAACTGTTTGCAGGGAGACTTCTTGGTGTTATAGCCGGATCATCATCTGCAAAGCTGTTTACAGAAAGCCAGTTACCATCAGTCATCTTCCAACCTCTGAATCTATATCCCTGATCCGGAACCGGTGTAGGCAAGTCACTGTCTGTAATATTTACATGATATGTTCCTGCTGTGATATTTTTCACTCTAGGCAAAGAATGAGTATCTTCTATAGGCTGACCTGAGAGTCCTGCTGCCACGAATGCTGTATCAGTCGGATAAGTACCGCCTCCGTACTCATGCTCCGGAACTAAAAGTCCTATATTGTTGGTATAAGCAGGAACCATCAGCTTACCGCCCATACCTGCTAAAGGATTTATAGCCGCTATAGAACCAATATCTCTGTTATATGTAATTGTTACAGAAATATTTTTGCCTACTCCTGCTGCCGAATTTACCCTAAGCACCTGATTTGTAGCTGTCCAAGCCTGTGCACCACCGGGATTCAGTTCATTTGTAATATCGCCTGAAAGAGGAGTAAATGTATTATCCCAAGCAGCAGTTGACTCCGGTTCTACTCCCGGTATTCCTGATGGAGAAGTATCATATGATATATATGTATCCAGCTTTGGAAGTGGTATACTATAATTTGCCCCTGTAGTACTGTCCACTCTTATAAATAAATTCCCTGTTGAAGCATTCTTATATACTGTACCTACAACCGGTATAGCAGGGCTTGCCGGAAGTGTAGCTATAGTACCAATAGCGTCAACAACTTTGTCATTGATTTCATTTCCTTCTTCATCCACATAGTTTATAGTTATTCCCCTATAGTAGTTTGGATTCTTAATATAATTATACTTTATAGTAACATTTTGATTTAACATTTGACCCTGTGGTTTATATCCATCTGCTAATCCCGCTACATTTATTGGTGTAAAGTTTGACGGATTAGTATCAAATGCAAATGGTATCATAATATCCATCACATTTCCTGATACATCAAAGAACTTTCCATAATTTGCTGCACCAGCAGGATCTGTTGATTTAGTATATGTATATTCTATTTCAACAGGATTTGTAGGATCCAAAATATATTCTACATCCGCACCCGGATTCAAATCTATATTTCCTGAACCATCCAGATTATATGTACCACTTTTTGCCTTTGTTGTACTATCAGTGTTTACATCCTGAGTTGCATAATAGTACTTACTTACAGGTCTGGTAATACTTCTTGGACTACCACTTCTTTTTAGCTGTCCGGCAAGAACAGTTACACCTTCACCGATAGTTACTCCGGCTACAGGATGCTCTTCATAGTCATAATAATTATCAACTACAGTTAGTTTAAATTTTGTATCTTGCTTAGGAGCATATCTAAATGTAATAAATGTATCCTTATTTATAGTAGTTTCACCAACTCTTTCATTGGTTACACTAAATCCGGGATTACCACTCCAAGCTGTATTTGTACCGCTCTTATATAGATTTACTTCACTTCCTACCACTTCGTATCCGATTATTGGTTTAGCATTTGCTTGGAAGCCTGTAAGTACCTCTTTTCCACCTGTGGTAGCTATATTCTCTGCAATAGGATTTATCACTGAGGTATGAGCAGCATCCATTGTTGATGCATTAAAATCGTACTTGCTTCCCGGAAGATAATATTCATTTCCATGACCGTCATTTGCACCCTTATATCCGACTACATAGTCAAACTTTTTACCATCAGATTTAAGTTCTGCATAATACACAGCACCTTGATTTGTAATTGTAGGTATCTCTATTTGACTACTTCTTGGATATCCAAGAATATTTCCTTTTAGAGGAACTTGATTATAGCCGGCTATCTCATATCCGTCCAAATCAAAATCGGAATCACTTATCCAACTTTTTCCATCAAATGTAGCTGTAGGAGAAAATGATGTTCCCGTAAAAAACGGCAATGTCTGATCTGCTATATGTTCTCCCGGATTTCCTGTTGCTACAATATTATTTACCCATCCTGATATCGAAGGATTCAATGTAGTAAAATCAAATCCCAAATATCCGTCTCTAGGTGTAACATCTCCTATATTTGCCGCAATTCCACCATATACTGCCTTTGTAGCAGCTGTATTCAAATTATGATTTACATAATTATAGCCTGCTGCATATGCCGGCATTGCCGGTGCGAGTACAGTCATAACCATACTCGCAGACAATGACATGGCAAATCTTGTTATCATTGTTTTTCTTTTCATTTCATCTCCTATGTCACTGAATCCATGTTCCATTAGCATCTACACTATATCCATCAGGTGTACTCTCACCTGCATACATAGAGCCATATGGTCTGACAGTATTATTCAAATAGTTCCATTTAAATGCATTTGCATCCCATTCATAGGATTTTTGTGGTACGACAGTATTAAAATAATAATATTTTCCTGAAATATTTTGCCATCCAAGAAGCATCTCACCGCTTCGGTCAAGGTAGTACCATCTGCCATCCTGCTTATCTAAATGCCAGCCGGTTTCAAGAATTCCTGTATTATCATTCATATAATACCATTTATTTGTCGTAGAATCCTTTACCCAGCCTGTTACCATCTGTCCAAGTTCAGGACCTTCTGTTGTGTTCATATAATACCATCTACCATTCTTTGAGTCATATGTCCAACCTGTTGCCATGGTTGACTTACCATCAAAGTAATACCAGCGTGATACTTTCTTTCCGGTATTATCATTGAATACGATCATACCCCACATATCATTTATAGGTGTTCCTCCGTTAAGTACGAAAGACCATCCACCTGTTACGCTATTTCTTTCCCAGTTTCCGTCTACACCAAGTACAAATGCTCTTACATTACTGTTTTCATTAATGGCTGTATTTTGTTGTGACTTCTCTCCCGGTGCCAAAAGTTTACTTCCTCTTCCGTTTGATGAATTACCACCACCACTGGCACCACCGGTTCTTCTTATTCTTTCATCCATTCTGCCCTTGGATTTATCTCTATATCTATCCAAAACCTCTCTAAGTGCATCTATAGCAGCCTGAAGTTCAGGATAATTAGACATTCTAAGATATGTACTTCCATCAGGAGCAATGAGGCCTCTGGCACGTCTTAATACCTCTTTAGCAGTATCAATAGCTTCCTGTACATTAGCTGCTTCACCTGCCTTAAGATATGGGTCATACATCAAATCATATGCCTCTTCAATAGTTTTTCCAAGGTCTATTCTTGCCTTATCCACCATAGGCTTATTGTTTGAATAGTAAGCATAGATAGTAGTTCTCTTTGTAACTTCTTTTGTAGTGTCATATATCCTAAGTGCACTGTCATTTTTAGACCAATTCTCATAGGTATAAGTTACACCATAAATATCATCAAATGGAGTCTCAAGTGCATTTGGTACGTCATTTTGGGCATAATCTGTTACCACTGTATAATCTGATGAATACCAAGCATCCTCTACATTCTCTTTTCTTCTAACTTTAAACTGTTTGTAGAAGTTTCTAGATGTATCATTCAAATATCTGTGGTCAAGTACCGGTACATTATCAAGGAATGTAACCTTAAATGTCTTTGAGTAAACCATCACATATGTGTGCAATAGATTTCCTGTAAACTTAATCAATCCGGCATTATTTGCAACATCTGTAGTAAGTGTTATTTCAACCGGAGTACCTGTTGTGATATCAAATAACTGGTAGTCAAGCTGATCAATATCTGCTGCAGGTAGTTGGGCAATTATATCCACTGTAGCATTAGATGCTGTAGCTATAATTCCTGCATCCACTCTTCTACCGTCCACATATCTCTCAAGCTTTATATCAAGTGAGTATGCCGCAGTATAAGCAGTAGGATGGTCTGATCCGGATATAGATACCGGTTTTACAAGACTTGACTCTGCATTTGTAGTATCTCTCTTATCAAAGATTACTCTATAGTCTACATTAGCTCCATTTATAGATTGAAGATCTCTGTCACCCGGAGTTGTCAAATGATTTGCCAGTGTAGGAATCTGATTAGGCTCAAGACCAAACTCTCCCTGGCTTGCCTTTCCTCTAAGTTCCTCATGTAAATTGGCATCATCTCCAATTATCTTTGTCGGTTCATAAACTGCCTTTAATACTATATTTGAATTTGATAACTGGAATGAATAGTCAGCATCTGTGATATTTCCACTTACTCCAACTGCTCTTCCTGCCAATACATTCCAATATAGGAAGTTCTTACCATTTGCATCTATAGGGTCTGCATGGATTGTGACTGTTTCGCCGGCATGTGCTTCATTAAATTCATCTGAATTTACTATATTGTCCTTTACAGAAACAATAATTCCATTTCTCGTTTCTACAATATACTTAGCTACCTCTGCCATATCTCCGGGGTTCGCATTTATCTGTGAACCGTCAGGGAGCTTTATCAGAGGATCTGCAAGTGTAGCATCACCATGTTTTCTTGCAACAACCGTATAGGTTTCATTTGGATTCAAGTTATTAAATGTTACTGTAGACGGATTATTTCCTACCGGAGTCATCCATCCATTGTCACTTCCCGGATAATTCAAAACATTTCCAGACTCATCTATTAGGGCATAATCAGAGTCAGGATCTGCCGGATTTATCACAATCTGTGCCATTCCGTCATTATCAGGATCATATCCTACATTGTAGTTATTATCTACTGTAGGAATAAATACATCCTGAGGTGTGGAAACTGATGTACCTGTAACGCTCGAAACATTTCCACCAACATTTGCAACTGTATCCGGAGTTCCCTCCTGCACATTATAATGTGCTCCCGGAATTAAATCAGGAACTGTAGTAGTATTACCACTTGGATCACCTGTGACTACTGCCACTATTTCACCATCCGGCTTAGAAATAACATATACATTTCCAGGTTTGCTTCCTCTTATTTCAATTTCTCCACTACCATCTCCACCTATTCTTCCTATTGGAGTAAATCCTCCTACATTAGTTCCCCATGTATTAGGATCTTTTCCAAATATAGCTGTATATGTAGCGTGATTTGTCAGAGTTGATGAAGCTAACATATGGTTACCTGCTGCATCATCCCATCCATTAAAGTTATAATTTATTACCGGTGTAGCTGTTGGAAGCTGTGGAGTAATCTGTCCCCAAGTATAATCAAATGGTATATGTAATGTAGCCGGTGCTGAAATAGAACCATTGCTTCCTGCTACAAAGTTTATATCAAACCACTTGCTTGGGTCTTCCACAAACTTAGCATATATTATGATTGGTGTAGTATCTGTATTCCAGAAAGTTGTTCCGGTTACAGGTGTAGTCGCGGCTGCATCCATATACCAACCTTCAAACATATAATATCTGTTTGCACTTGTAGTAGGTACATAGTTCTCAGCCTGAAGTCTATTGAAATTGTAAGCTGCTGTATTTCCTGCAGTGCTTCCATCACTTACTAAAACCTTAGTAGGTGCACCTGCTGAAAGAGGATTTATACTACCATGATTGAAGTTAGGATCTGTAGTAACCCTAAACTCTACATCTCTCCACTTTGAAAGATCAAGTCCAAGTCTATAGTCCGCTCTTATACCATTTACACCACTTAAAGCAAGAGGCATATTTCCTGTTATATCTCCGTTTGTTGGATTGAAGCTTTCTCCATATCCTGTAGGAGTAAAATCAACTCTTGATACTGCAGGATCCCAGGTATATCCATAGAGCTTATCAGTATAATTGATTGATAAATTATATGTAGTTCCCGGTGTTACCTGTGTGATACCACTATCAAGCACCTTATCTCTATACGCATCTAAGTATCTTCTTACAAGATTTGAACTTGAATCTGATGTATAAACATACTTTATCTTCACATCCTGATTTGGCATATATGCCGCAAATACTCCCGGATTTGGTGATGTAGAAAGTGGGTTGTCAGACACAATTAAGTTCCCTGCTGCACCATCAAGTCCTACAAGTCTTGGATTATCTCCACTTGCAATATGTGAATCCCATCCTGTACTGTGATCTATTTCATAGTGATCAAATGTATAGCCTGAGATATTCTCAGGTTGTGCATTAATTGGCTGTTCAGCTCTTTTTACTATAGTATGTGCTGCTCTCAGTGCATTTCCGCCACCATCAACATGTTCAACGGTATAGTTAAATGTTGCTGTACTGTCTACCATATACTTATACACCACATTTATATTCTTTGCCGGCATACTGTCAATAGTATATCTGAGTGGATGTGCATCTGTAAGAGGTGCTCTAGTTCCAACATTCGCCGGAGTATTACTTACGGTCTTCTTTTTATATCCCGGTATAGTAACTCCAATTTCTGTCAATGGATCTTTATATATAGACTCTTCTATAAGTCTTGTATCATGCTCAGTTCCAAAATTAAGTTCCAAAGCTGCATTATCATTTTTATGTTTTGTATCTATATTCCATGGTGTACCGTCTCCCACCCATTTTGCTACAAGGTTGTATACAGGATCCAGAGTATTCATTGCATCATAATATCCTGTAAGAGCTGTTCCTCCTGTGAACGGATCACCATCATTAACATTTACTACTCCTGTAACCGGATCTGTAGTAGGCTTATCATATTTTCCATTTCCATCATTATCCGTGAAAACATACCAACCTCCAAAGGTATATCCAGTCTTTGTAGGTGTTGGTAGACTACCCAGTGTAGAAGGATGTGTTCCTGAAACATAAGTAGTCTCAGTCTTATCTCCAGGATTTGGAGCACCACCTGCCACATCAAAATGATATGTTACCTCATTTTTTCTATACTTAATAACTATATCTACATTTTGCTCAGGTGTCTTTCCTTCTATTTTTCCATTAGTGTTTGTAAAATTATCACCGGTAACTCCTGTAGGTATTCCGGTAACTTCTGCTACTGCATAGCCCGGATATGTAGGCGCATTTATCTCAACCGGGCTTCCCGCAACACCTCTCCAGCTATAATGTGCTGTCACATTCTCACCACTGCCTCCACCTGTTTCTGCAGGTGAAGCTGTCGGATTGTGTTGATAAACTGCTGAGCCACCAATTTGAGTAAGTGTATTATCAAGAGTAATCTTATTTGTAGCTGCACTCACACTGCCATGATTTGCAGAAAGAGGCATACCATCTTCATCTACATAAGTTACAGTATAGTTATATCTTAATGTATGAAGATATATACCAAGTGAATTTTCATGATCCGGTGCAGATGTTAAGTCATCTCCGGTCGCATTATCCACAGCCATATAAGTAGGTATTCCGACTGCATTGCTGGTACCTGTTGCATCAGCTTTGAAATTACCTGCTGAATATGGAAGTATAGTAGAACCTGCTGCTCTATCTTCATAGTCAACTATTGCTCTACCTGAGGTATCTCCCTTTGGTAATTCTTTGACAGAAACACCTACAGTTCCACTGAATTTCTTTCCACTTGGTACTAAAAGCTCTGAAACTCCCAGTGCCACATTTCCGTCTGACTCTGTGGTAACAGGTACGCCACCAACAACTGTTGTAGTCTTTATTTTATTATTTTGAATATCTACATTACCATATAGCTTTAATGGCATTGCTATATTTTGATTGTTTATATCAGGCCTTGTAGCAACGCTTGAGTTTCCTATAGCAACTGCTGAAGGAGCCCTCAAGTTTAGTTCAGCAGTATCTACTTCTGTTTCATTATCTGAAATACTTATAGAATCTGCTTCTGCAGCCAGGCTAAGCTCTCCTGCCGCCTCTACAAAAATTGCAGATGCATCAGCCTCATACTTATCCTTTGTTCCATCACCATCAGTATCTATTGTTCCTGCAACCTTTGCACCATATAAGCTGGTCTTGTCACTTATTGTTACCCTACCGGCTGTAACATGTAGCATAGGGGCTTTTGCAGTAACATTTGCCTTGTTTCCATCTATATTTATATTGTAGAAACTAAGATGTGAATTAGCCTGATCCATCTTAAACATATCACCTGTAAATGAAGGATCACGCCTGATAACGCTTGTATCATTATTTATAGGATCTCCAATTTCATACACACCTTTTGTCGTCTTTCCTGCTATTGCAGTAGTCTTATAAGGGCTGGTTTCTATCTGTACATCCAAATCAGCCGGTACTGTAATAGTACTGTTTACCATTACAGGATTGGCGTCACTTGACATTACATATATATAACCCTTTTTAGCTCCTGTAGACTTCATAGCTGTTATAGCTGACTGTATATCTTTAAAAGGCTGTGCAATATATCCATTTGAATCAGTTCCTGTATATGTAGGATCTACATAGTACACTGCCGCTCTCATAGAGACTCTAAAGGTTGTAGATGCACTTTGTTTTGCAGCCATATTCAATCTACCTGAAAAGGCAGTTGCAGCATCATATTTTTGAACCAGAAGATTCTTGTCGGCATTTTGACCGAAGACAAAGTTATCATGACCCAAGTTATTTGGCTTTTGATTGTCTCCTGCCCATACTCTACCCTCTCCCGCTACCAACTCTATATCCAAATCTGTCAATGAATCAGGTCTTTTAAATACATTTGGTATATTCGCAAAATCCGGCATAGTATAAAGTGATGTAGAACCTGATGGTATAGTACCTCCACCCGGTTGTGGAATATGGCCACTATAGCTATTTTGGTTATAATAATCCATCATATGAAGTCTTGTATGGTCTGCGGTAACTATTGTAGGTGCCACATCTGTTCCGGCAATCTGTGAATCAGACTGTGCTCCTATCCAGAATTCTACCGGATAGTTATTAGGATTATAACCTGTCCACACAATAAGAAGTTTTTGCTTATCTGCTGTAGGCTTTAACTCCATCCTGACTTCTATCTTATCATTACTTGATGCAGTGCCTGCACCATATGTTGCATTTACATAATCTACATATTTTTGAGGTATTTTAACTTCAACAACTCTACCATTTCCCTTTGGTATATTTGAACCTATACTGTCATTATAGATTCCCATAACATTATGATCAGGCGGTGTAGCAGTATCAGATTGATTATTACTTCTTCCCGGTACAGGGTATGTAAATCCATCTGCCTCATATTTTATATCTCTTGGAGATATTACAGGCATCATATCTGTAGGATTAGCTTCCTTATGCTCTCCACTTTGTCCAAATCCTATATAGGTGGACCACCAGTTTGCTCCAAATGCCGATTTTGATGCTTTATAGTTACCTCCCATACCAAAAGTCTTTCTTGGATCAACTGATACAGCATCCGGATCAAGAATCGCACCAATATCAAATGTATATTGATTCAATGTGTTATATCCCGGATATAATGAAATCCCATGAATATTTACAGGATCCCTTACTACCGAATGAGTATTTCCATTAGGATAATTAAAAAAATTTCCTCCCCAACCATCCTGATAGTTTGAAAACTGACCCGAACTTGAGGCTGTAACATTTCCATATCTATATACAGTACCAAGTGACTGACCATAAGTAGTATAATCATATGAAGTGAAATGTCCACCCGACTCATTTACTCTCGTTATTCCGCTATTTGCACCTGTAGGTGCTCCCGGATCCAGTTCAGCATTGTCTACAAGGGTAGACGCTTTCGCTTCAATCCCCCCAAAATAAGGTGCTGTGGTTATAACCATGGCGGCAGCCAATGCTCCTGCAGTGCATTTTCTCAACACACTTAAAATTTTGTTCTTATTTTTTTTCATAATTTTTTCTCTCTATTATATTCTCCAACATTTTTACATGAAACTTCGCTCTCATCATATATTTTTAGCATTGTAAAATCACAAAAGACCTGAAAATTTCCAGACAATAAAGATGATTTGCAAACACAATCATATTCCCATATAAACCACCTCCGCAAGCTGCTTTAAAGCTCCTCATATGTTAATCAGAAGAACAAAGCAAAATTTAGGTTAATTATTTATAATATTCTATTAATATTATTTTATCATTATTCTTAAATTTTGACTAAACTAATATCATTTCTATGTGTTAAAAAATAATCTGTATTTTTTGTAAGTTATGTGAAAAAATCATGAAAATCAAATACAAAAACCCACTATAAATCATTCATTATAGTGGGTTTTATATAAGATGTATTAACTTCTTATCTTAGTATCTATTCATTTTCCCTTTATTCATTATAAATCCTAGAAATGCGCCAACTATACCTCCTAAGATATGAGTCAAATTTGAAATATTATCCTGTACGAAAACTCCTTGGTATATCTGCTCTCCTATATACAAAATTGCTACCAAAATAAATGTAACCGGAATCTTTCCTTCTCTAAATCCTGCAAATGATGAAAGCAGTATAAAAGCAAATACCACACCACTTGCCCCCAACAATCTACTATACGGAAATACAAAGAAATGTACCACTCCGGTCACAAGTGCAGTCGCCAATATAACAAAAAGTATGTTTACTGAACCATATTTTTCTTCCAGCATAGGACCTATCACCAGTATAAGCATTATATTCCCCAAAAAGTGGTCTAAACTTGCATGACCCAACACATGTCCGAATAATCTAAAATATGTGAATGGATCTAGGAACGATGATTTATATACACTAAATAATAATCTATTAGAAAAATCCCCTGTGAAATTATCTAATAAAAATACTGCAAAACTTAAAATAACAAAGATCAAAATAACCGGTGAATTAAATGATAGTTTTAACTTCTTGTCCATATCTTCTCCTTTTTAGGTTTTCCTAACCTATTTTAAAAGGGTGGCTCAGCCACCCTTCTTGTCTACTGCCTCAACTATATGAATTCGCATCTTAGAATTCGATGCTCTATCTCCCTCTATATAAAGTATATACTCAACATATACATTTATCTCATATTCATTCATATCAATCAAGAGGAGCTTTGTCTCTGTCTCCATATCCAATCTTCCAAAGGGAGTGTTATATACTACTTTAAACCTACTGTTATTGGTAAATACCATCTTGGAATTTACCACACCCTCTTTGATAATCTCAACCCTATTTTTTTGTACAATTATTGTATTAAGGATAATTTCATCAAAACCCTGGGCTTCTTCCACGTAAGTTATATTATGTATATCACCATCAATATAGTGATTTCCTGAAATATTCACGGCAATGGGATCACTCTCATCATATCTCAGATGAGTGCCGCTAATCTCAATATCTACAAATTCTTTCATAATCTTCTACCTTAAAACCATAGCAGAAGCCGCACTGCGGTCTCTACCCAACCCTAAACTACCACCGGTTGTTATGCAAATATCAAGTTTAAAATAAAAGAATGATAGTTTACTAGAAAAATGTATCTCCCCACTATTCTATATAAAATAACCTTAAATAAAAAACTGATAACTATGCTCAACAATGAATGCCTGTCTGTGCTTTGTAATTCCTCCAGCCAATTCGATCTGTATGCATTCTGCAAAGCTTTGAATGTTTTTTAATTATAACAATATAAACTTTTGTTGTCACTAAAATTCTTCTATATTGACTATCCCTGCTTTCTTTACTATGCCGGGCATAATAGAAGATGCAAAATCACTAAATCTCTCTGCCATATCACTGACATAAAAATCATGAAAAACTTCGCCTACATTTGAGGCATATAGATTCTCACGCTCAAACAAAGATTTCAATTCCTTTGCGGTCTCATATGCAGGATTTACAAGAGAAACTTCCTCTCCCATAATTCTTCTAAATGCTTTGTATAATAAAGGATAATGGGTACATCCCAATACCAGACTGTCAATATGTCTACTTTTCAACTCACTAACATATCTTGAAATAATCTCATCCGTAACACTGTCATTTATCAGCCCCTCTTCTACTAGAGGGGCAAGCAGCGGACACGCCTTTTGTATTACTTCGAGTTCGCTATTTATCTCATGAATAGTCTTCTCATATATACCACTGGATATAGTTCCCTTGGTGCCAACCACCCCTATTCTTCCAACCTTTGTAGTCTCAGTAGCAGTAATAGCACCTGCATGGATAACTCCGATTATCGGTATATCAATCTCTGTCTTCAATATGTCTAGTGCAAAAGCACTGGCGGTATTACACGCAATTACGATAGCTTTTACATTTTTTGTCTTTAAAAATTTTACAATCTGTCGGGAGTATTTGATAATAGTATCCTTAGACTTGGAGCCATATGGAACTCTGGCTGTATCACCAAAATAAACTGTACTTTCATTTGGCATTTGAGCCACTATCTCCTTTGCTACTGTAAGCCCTCCTACACCTGAGTCAAATATTCCTATAGGTAAATCCAAAGAAAAATCACCCTCTCTCAAAAGCTAATTCAATAAGCCTGTCAATAAGTACTTTTTTGTCAATACCTGCTGCTTCAAATAGCATAGGGTACATGCTTATTGCGGTAAATCCCGGCATTGTATTTATTTCATTAAATACAATCTCTCCATCTTCCTTTGCAAAGAAGTCAACTCTTGATAATCCGAAACCGTCCAAAGCTGTAAAAATCTTTTTAGCACATTCCGGAAGTTTCTCTCTTACTCCGTCAGGCAGCTTTGAATCAAGTAAAGTAAGTGAACCCAACTTGTACTTTGCGTCATAGTCATAAAATGTTGTAGCCGACTTTATCTCACCAACTCCACTTGCCATTACATTTCCCGGTCTGCCAAGTACCCCACATTCTACTTCATGTCCTACAATAGTCTCTTCTACAAGTATTTTTCTGTCATGATTTAATGCCTCGATTATGCCCTTTTCCAGTTCTTCTCTGTCTGAGGCTTTTGATACTCCCTTTGAAGAACCGGCATTTGAAGGTTTCACAAATACAGGATATTCAAATCTGTCTTCTATCCTCTTTATTACACCTTTAAAATCATCCTTCACTTCATAATCAAGTACGGGCTCATATGCAGCCTGCCTTATACCAAGCTTATCAACTACAAGTTTTGTATAAAGTTTATCCATGCCTACTGCACTCGCCAATACACCACATCCTACATATGGGATATCTGCAAGCTCAAGCAATCCCTGAATAGTTCCATCCTCACCATAAAGTCCATGCATTACGGGGAAAACCACATCTACCGCTATCTCTTTATACTCTCCATCTGTTTCTATCATTATACACTTTTTTGTCGCATCCGGCAAAATATATGCACTTGTTTTTGAGTTCAACCAGCTTCCATCTTCTATAGAAGCTATACTGTCAACTTTGAGCCATCTTCCCTCTTTTGTAATGCCTATAAATATCAGCTCATACTTACTTGTATCTACCTGCTTTGAAACATTGGTTGCAGATATTATAGATATTTCATGTTCAGAGGACTGTCCTCCAAATATTATTGCCAATTTCCTCATTGTTTTGTAGGTGTTTCCTTAATCTTCTTGGAAACATTGACCTCCTGATTATTTATATGCTCAGCAATGATTCTCTTAGCCTCAGATTTATCTCTACTCTTTAGAGCCTTAAGTATCATTCCATGCTCGTCCATAAGCTGATTTCTTGTAGCTTCCGCCTTAACATACTCCAGTCTGTAACGATACATTTGCTCTCTAAGATTATTTATCATCTGCACTAGTTTATCATTTCCTGTGCTTGTAAATATTATATCATGAAATTTCTCATCTGCACGTGCAATATCAATAATATCTTTATTTTCTATTGAATCTACAAATTCTTCTTCTGCCTGTTCAAGTTCTTCGATTTCCTTATCCGTAATCTTTGTGCATGAAAGCTCTATAGCCAGCTCTTCCAGTGCTCTTCTTACCTCTAAAGTGTCTCTTAGATTCTTCTCAGTAATACCTGCTACTTCAGCTCCCTTTCTTGGGATCATAAGTACCAGTCCCTCAAGTTCAAGCATTCTGATAGCCTCTCTTATAGGTGTTCTGGATACTCCAAGTTTTTTTGCTAGCGCTATCTCCATCAATCTTTCACCGGGCTGTAGTTCTCCTCTTAAGATAGCCTGTCTCAAAGTTTTAAAAACCACATCTCTAAGTGGCATATATTCATCTATATCTGCATGCGAAAAATCTGTCATCGTATCCTCCATCCATTTTTCTATAGCGTATTTGTAATATGTATATAATTAATTCTATTGTCTTTTTCAAATATCTCTTTGGTCTTAAGTATATCCTCATCATTTTCATATATGCCGAATATCGCTGTACCGCTTCCACTCATAAGAGCCCCCAGACAATTATTCTCCATCATTATCTTCTTTATATCAGATATAAATGGCAAAAGCCTTATAGATGGTACTTCCAAAATATTGTTAAGTGATTTTGCAATCTCATCTATCTTTTCTTTATCATTTTTATCACTTTCTATTATAGAGACCATTTCCCGTACATCTCTATGTTTAAAACCTGTCTTATTAAGTCCTTCTATATCTAAACTCTCATATACCTTTCTTGTTGAAAGTCCTATCCTTGGCTTTACTATCAAAAGTTTCATTCTAGGCAACGGCTTTAATCTTTTTAGCTTCTCACCGATGCCACTTGCCAAAACAGTTCCCCCCATTATACAAAAAGGTATGTCAGCACCAAGGTTAGCACCAATCTCAAGTAATCTCTCCTCGCTTATATTTAAGTCAAACAGCTCATTAACTGCCTTTAATGTGGCTGCTGCATCTGCACTTCCGCCTGCCATACCTGCTTCCATAGGTATATTTTTTTCAAGTACTATCTCTACACCAAACTCTTTTTTAACTTCTTTTTGTAACATCACTACTGCTTTGTGAATAAGATTGGTTTCATCCATCGCCAACTCTTTATTATCTGATTTTAGTAATATCTTCTTCTCTTCCAGTTTTTTGATTTCAAGTACATCAGCTATATCAACATTTGTCATGACCATCTCAACTTCATGGTATCCGTTTTCTTTTCGTCTTAGTACATCTAGGCATAAATTTATCTTCGCAAATGTCTTAACCTTCATTAATTAAACCCCTGCTATTTACTGTGTATAAAATATTGTATCTAAAATTATACATTAAATTTTGTATAAAAACAACAGTTAGGTTTTTCTAACTCACAGGCACAACTCCTCCCTTTTGGTACTTTATATATTAAATATGCAGAAATTATTTCTATAAAATCTTATTAACTATTATTACACCCAATTTTTCAGCCAGTTTTACTGAGGCTATATTTGAGCTTAGTATTTCCGCATAAATATCTTCTATTTCTATTGTTCTATGTATAAAATCCAGTAAATACTTACAAACTTTGAAGCTATAAGCTTTTCTACGATATTTTTTATCTATTATGTAGGATATAAAGCATCTATTATCTTTATTATAAAACCCTGCTAATCCCATTAGTTCTTTCTCATTTTCAAATGCATATAATCCATATCCATAAAAGTCATAGTATATATCGATATACTCCTCTAAATCCTTTCTTGTATCAAATGGGAACTCGCTAAACTTTGATAAGTATATAAAGTCATCCGGTTTCATCTCGCGTATATTTATATTATCAACTTTCCCAATACTTATAGGCAGATTCAATTTTCTATATGCTACCTTTTTTATATACTCTTCATCTATATCTTTTATATCTGTTACTGCATATTTTGAAACAGAGATATCTATGTTTTCCTTTCCAAGTATAGCAATTGTGGCTTTGTGGGAGTAAAACGCCTCCCTCAAAGCCACATTTTCATCAGAGATAACTATCTCACAATGTTTTCCTAAAATATTAACATTTTTCAGGAGCTTCATAAGTCTCGCCAAATGTATCAACTGTCATAGTTGCAATCTTTTGGTCCACATTTGGCCTATCATTGTAATCTGTATCAACTGCAGCAATTTTATCTACTACATCCATACCCTCTATTACCATTCCAAATGCTGCATATGCTCCATCCAGATGTGGTGCATCCTGATGCATTATGAAAAACTGTGATCCTGCAGAATTTGGACTCATAGCTCTCGCCATTGAAATAACTCCTCTACTATGTGCCAGATCATTTTGGAATCCATTTTGTTTGAACTCGCCCTTTATCTGATAATCCGGACCTCCCATACCATTTCCCTGTGGGCATCCACCCTGTATCATAAATCCGGAGATTACTCTGTGGAATGTAAGTCCGTCATAGAATTTTTCATTTATAAGACTTATAAAATTTCTTACAGTATTAGGTGCCACCTCAGGATAAAGTTCAATTTTGATTACAGAACCATCTGTCATTGTTAATGTTACTATTGGATTTTTCATGTTTTCTCTCCTTTTTAATCCCAATAAAGTCACTAGGATAGAAATCCTTGTGACTTTATGGATAGGGCCTTGATTGACCACTCATTATATATATTTTACCATATCTTTACTTATTTTTATATAAAAAATATGATATTTTATTATATTTTTTATTTTACTATCTCAACCTGCATTGTATTTGTATATTTTGCAGGACCTCTCTCATCCTTCTTAGGTATGATACCCGCAGTGATAACAACAAGATCATTTGACTTTAAATATTTTTCTGCCTTTAATGTCTCGACAGATGATGATATAAGTTCATCTGTTGTATCCGCTCTCTTTGCCCATACAGGAACTACTCCATAGAAAAGCTGCATTTGTCTAACTGTAGTGATACTTGGACTCATACCGTAAACCGGAATACTTGATCTCCACTTTGAAAGCATTCTTGTGGTAAATCCGGTGATAGATGGTGCTATTATTGCCTTGGCATCTAATTGATCCGCTGTATAAACCGCAGCATAACCAACCTGATTTGAAATATTCTTCTTATCCATCTTATTTACTTTTCTACCTCTATAGAGTGCATGGTCAAGATGTATCTCTGTCTCTTTAGCTATCTTTACCATCATCTGAAGTGCTTCCAGAGGATATTTACCCATTGCAGACTCTCCTGAAAGCATTATTGCATCCGTACCGTCATAGATAGCATTGGCAACATCAGAAACTTCTGCTCTTGTAGGTCTTGGATTTCTAATCATTGAGTCAAGCATCTGTGTAGCTGTTATTACCGGCTTTCCTGCCACTGAACATTTCTCAATAATCTTTTTTTGTATAAATGGAAGTCTTGCAGCATCTATCTCAACACCCATATCTCCTCTTGCAACCATGATACCGTCACTTGCTTCAATGATATCATCCATATTGTCGATACCTTCTTGGTTCTCAATCTTTGATATGATTTGTATATTTGCATTTTTTTCATTTATTATTGATCTTATCTGACGAACTGCATCACCATTTCTTATAAAAGAAGCTGCTATGAATTCAAATCCATTATCACAGGCAAATTTTATATCTTCAATATCTTTTTGTGTAAGTGCCGGAAGCTTTATAGAAACTCCAGGTACATTTACACCTTTCTTCTCTCCAAGCTCTCCACCATTTAATATTTTGGTATGTATATCTACACCATCCACATTAATTACTTCAAGTGCTATAAGACCGTCATCAATAAGTATCTTATCTCCAACCTTTATATCTTCATTTAAACCACTGTAGTTGATAAAACCTTTCTTATCATTTCCTACGCATTCATTTATTGTAAGTGTGTATTCATTTCCGGCCATCAAATTTACTTTCTGTCCACCCTCAAGTAAGCCTGTTCTTATCTCAGGACCCTTGGTATCAAGAAGTGCCGCTACCTGCTTTCCGGTCTCCTCTCTAACTTCTCTTAATATATTTAATCTGCCAAGATGCTCTTCATAATCGCCATGTGAAAAATTGAATCTGGCAACGTCCATTCCTGCGATTGCCATATTCTTCATAAGAGTTTTATCATTTGTATTTGGACCCATAGTGCAAATAATCTTTGTTTTCTTCATTTCTTTTTCCTCTTTAACTTTTTTATAAGCGTAAATACTACCACTCATTCATACATCTATCAAGTTATATATACAGAATACTTTAAAATCCCATACATTATTCTACATGAATATGTGTATATAAATGCTCAGAACAATACTCCAGATTTCCCTTGCATTTTGAGCAATACCTAAATTCCAATGTATCATCATCCTTTTCTGTCTTTCCACAAACTGCACATTTATGAATAGCTTGATTTGCCGGTCTCATCTTTACAGCCCTTTTAAATTTCACCTGTCTGACCACATTCTTTGGTGATATTCTATTCCAGCTTCTGGTCATCAAGTAGAATATAACAAAATTCAATAAGCTTAGGCCGATAGATACCTTTGTAATGACGCCTCCTATTATAAAACTATATACTTCCATAAGCAAATATACAAATGCCAAATATTTTGCCTTTATGGGTAAAACAAAGTATATATAAAATGTCATGTTAGGATATGTCAATGCAAATGCAAGAAATATGGACATATTCAAACTGTCAGGTGTAAGTAGAAAAAGTCTTGATGCTTCTCCATATATTGCATACAATACGAATGCACCTATTATCAGAAATATATATCCCATAAACATATATACATTGAATCTAAAGCTCCCCCAAACTCTTTCAAGATTGGTTCCCAGACTATAATACAATACCAGCATTATGGCTGCAAAAAATATACTCTGATCCGGAGCATACATAATCCATGTAAGCAATCTCCAAATCTGACCTGAGAGTATTTCCGGTATATCCAATGACATATAATTGTAATATATGTCTATATTCACCAAAGAAATCACAAAGCCGATACTATATAATACTGTCAGATACATCATCAGATTTTTGATTGCGTACCTTCCAAATTTTCTTTCTAATTTCTCAAAAAAATCCATCTCTCTCCCTTCCGATATCAATCAAATTTCAGTCTTTTCTTAAAGACATGGGCTTATTATAGCATTTATATAGCTTATATGTAAATGATTGTCAAGCATAAATGATTATGTCCCAAAATAATTAATTTATAAGCCCCCACAAAGGGGCTTTTATTATGCACTTTTTATGTCTTCTTCAATTCTGTGTGGCTGTGAGTGTGCGAATTTATTAAAGGCATCCAATCTCCAAGGATGGTTCATAGGCGGTATATAAGGCTTTCTAGGCTTTGGCTGTTTGTAGTCAGCATCCAAATCCTTAGATTTATGCTCATGAGCCGGTATTTCTTCCAGTGCATAAATATCTTTGTCATTTACGCACGCAAACATAGACCTATCAAATGCCTTGATAAGCATAACCTTGGTACCTTTTCGATAATGGGTCTGCACTCCTTTGTGATCTATCATCTTATAAAATTTCTTCTCGAATTGAATCGCATGTCCGGCATCAACAGTTCTCTCAGTTAAAACCGCCAAAGTAAGATTTATTTTTTCTTTAGATGGTTGCGTTTCAAAGACAGATTTGATACCATAAAGTGGAAGTGCGAACTTCTCATTGAATTCTTTTATGTAGTGGTAAATGAATTCATTGGCTTTATGGATATCGGTTACGCCTGCGAGCCTTAGCTCAATAGGCAGGCGTGACTGTAAAGTCTGATTCAATCGTTCTATACGTCCTTTAGCCTGTGGTACGCTGCTTGATTCAAGCTGTGTGCCAAGTTGCTTACAGGCGTATGCAAACTGTGTATAGGTGTCTTTGTCGTCAGATAAGGCACCTTTTTTCTTGTAAGTAAATACAGTTCGTTTATCAGTAAGAAACTTATAGGGAATACCATAATCAGTAAGAATCTGCTCAAATACATGGTAGTATCCATTAAGAGTCTCCTGAGTATCAAACCAGGCACCTGTGACAACACCTGAGGCATCATCAATAGCCAAATGTAGATGCCATATCTGTCCCGGTACCCATTCATAAGGGGTAGCATCCATCTGAAGCAATTCGCCAAAATAAGCACATCTTGGACGACGACTGTGAGCATCTTCAACTGCTACTAAGTTAGCTTGTATCTGTGATAATTCCTTTTTTGATGTTGTAGCTTCCTTCTTAGCTCTGAGAGTTTGCTTAATGCGTCTACGCTTAGCTTTTGTAGCCTTTGGAGATAGAATGTACTCTGACTCCAAAATACTCATTACAGAGGAAGAGGAGATACTTATGCCTTCATGCTTTTTTAGAAGCTCTGTATAGTGTTCAAAGTTAGCCTCGTAGTATTTAGTTCTATATAGATCAAGAACTTGACTTCTGACATCAGGGCAGATAGTGGTAGCCGGCTTCTTACCTCTGTTACCATGAATAAAGAATGCCTTACCATCTTTAACATAACCTTGTATCATACGGTTTATATGCCTCTTGGTGCATCCTAGGATAAGAGCAGCTCTATCCTTGTTAGCTGTATCGGGGTGATCTACCAGACCTTTGATAACTTCATACTTTCTTTGTTCATCCATTGATAAAATAACCTTTCTGATAAGTCAGTTCCTCCTAGTGTTAGAATATACAAAATAGTATTCTACCATAAGTGGGACATTTTTATTTGTGGTATACTAGGACTTTATCATATATGGCTTATACATTTATATAGCTTATATGTAAATGATTTGACTTTTACCCAAAACAGCTTTATTATTCATAAACTTTAAGAAGACCCTCTTGATACAATATTATATCTACCACGTCAGCACCACTTTGTGTTACAATAAATGTCGTATAAATCTTATGTAATAGTTAATTTGTAATAATTGTTTGGATTTATACTTTATATTATCTAATGATTTGATTATAGAAAAGGAGTCTTTATGAAAAAAACATCTCACTTACTGATACTTTTAATACTTAGCATACTGCTTGTCGCATGTAGCTCATCTGAAAGTAAGAGGGAAGATACGAAGCCTGAAATAACCTCTGAAAATTCTTCAGATGAAAAAAACACTGCTGTGGCTTCCTCTAACCCAGTGGAAGAAACATCCTCTCAAAACGAAAGTCCTTATCCCATTAAAAACTATGTTGTTATTGATAAAGATAATTATTCAATAACTGTAGACAGTATGGGTTGGGATAATGTATCTAACCTTGCCTATCTTAATATTACACTGGAAAATAAATCTACTGATAAAACATATGTTTTTAATACCGAAGACAGCTTTATAAACGGATTACAGGTACATATACCTATGTTTGAGTCAGCTCAAGCAGGTTCAAAATCACAAGTAGTATGGTATCTTGATCCGTTAAATGAATCTATTACTGTTAAGGATATTACGGATATTGAAGCACTAATTCATGTTTATGAATATGATGGTAAGGAAAGTACTGAAATAGATACAGAAACAATTCATATTTATCCCTATGGTCAAGACAACACTACTACATATGTGTACGAACCAAAGGATACAGATAAAGTTCTTATCGATAATGATTATTGTACCATTATTCTTGTAGGATCAGATATGAATAATGTGAACTATATTCTGAAACTATATATTGTTAATAAAACAGATGAAACTATGAATATTAGCACCGGTGAAAATTATATAGACGGCAAGAAAATTAAAAATCCACCTTATTTCCCACTAATCAAACCGCAAAAAAGCACTTTTGAAACTATAGAATGGTCTGTTAGTACTATTACAGATCAAGATATAGATCCATCTAATATCTCAAATATAAGTTTTTTTGTAGATGCATATGCAAATGGGCACCTAAATGAAGAACATTTCTTTAAGGAAACTATCAGTTTTACACCATAGGTATATAAAACAAAACTTTTTGATAAGATCAGAACTATTGGTTCTCATAATGATAATGTTATAAATTCAGGTGATCTTTTATTGCTAAATTACAGTTAATAATATTAAAGGAGAGTATATGGGAATAAATAAATTTACAGAGCAACAACTTGAAAAAGATTTAAGAAGAACTATGGAGATTACTTCTCCTGATTGGAAAATGCAAAATAACTATTACGATAAAACCAGCAATTTTATTTATAGAATGAATTCATTAGACGAATGCTTGAGTGAAATCCAGCGTACAAAAGTAAATAAAGACTATGCACTTCATAGATGGTATAATTACATAACATCTACTAGATGTGAATATATTTTCTGTGAGTATGGTGCAGTACATGATAGTGATAAATTTAACCATGATATTGATATCTATATCGACGGTATTCCTTTTGATGTTAAACTGACGCTATATCCTGCAAAGCTATCTTCCAGACCTTATGATTTGTCTACTCGTAAAGGAAAGGATGATATGATTCGCTGGTATTATAGTCACCAGTCTCAAGAAAATCGAAAGCAAATTTTAAACCGCTTATATGTAGTTTGTGATGCCGACACTTACAAAGAATGTTTACTCATGAAATGTAACTTTAGTCTAATGCATAAACATATCAAAGATTTTATGAATTCTGTAAAGGTGCATGGTCTTAATGAAATAATAATTTCAGACAATGGTAAAGAGTATCATTTAAAAAGTGATATTATCCACATACATTAATGTTTAAAGGTGAAGCAGTATAAAACTACTTCACCTTTTTAAATACAAAAATATATTCATGTTTAAAAATATAAAAATCATTGGTGATGGCTCTATAACGCCATATTCCCTGCTGACTGGCCTTCCCCTTTGTTTCACCAAAGTTTTTTACCAATATAGCCTTTAATAAGAATCCCTTCTCAATAAATTTATTCATGCAATGAAATCCCAAAGGAATCACCTGACTATTCGCATATTTATCTCCTATAACACAGGCACAATATCTGTTCTTTTCAAGATATTTTGTTGAATTATCAATGACATCACCAAATCCTTCCAAAAAACTCTCCAAAGTTTCCATATTTGACAGATCGTTCCTATCCTCTGAAAACTTTATAATATCCCAATAGGGCGGATGAAGTATCACGAACTGTAACTTTTTGATTCCGATATTTTCCATCAAATCGTCCATATTTACAGTTCGGCTATTACCCAAAATCACTTTTGCAATACATTTATTCTTTGTTTCAGTTTGAATACGCCCATAAGCTTCCTCTAACACTTCAGGCTGTAACTCAATACCGATAGAGTTTCTATCCATTCTCTGCGCTTCAATCAATGATGTCCCACTACCCATAAAAGGATCCAAAATCCAATCTCCCTTTTTGGTATACCTAGCAAATAGCTGGTGTGGTATTTGTGGTACAAAGTTTCCATGATAATTTCCGGAATGTGCTCCGGAATTATCACGCCTATCTATTATCCACAGAGAGTCCGTATTGATATCTTCATACTCTTTCCATTTTTTAGGATCCAAATCATTATACTTTGCCATCAAATCACTCCTATTTTTTTATCAGACAGTGCAAGTATTCGGTTGTTGAGTTAGTCGCTATATTTCTATTTTCATCTCTGTCTGCCTTAAATCTCCTATACTCCTTTGTGAAGAATTTATATTCTCCGTATTTTGACATTATATCTTTTATATTGTCTAAGCTCATAAGTCCTTCATTATTGTAGCTTAAAAAGATATATTTAAACTGCACATTCTTTATTAAATCATCAAAGGTATCTATGACCATTCGCTTTGAACAAAATTTGCTCTTTTGATCTGTTGAATCTCTAAGTCCTGTTACACCATTAAGCTTTGGATAGTCATACCTGGCAATAGTTTCTAAAACATGATAATTTGAACAATACTGTCTGGCATTGTATGGTGGATCAAGATATAGTACATCACCACTTATTCTTTTAATAAGTTCATTGATGTCCTCATTGTATACTTCTCCTACGCTACCGGAAATTATTGGTAATAGCTCAAGTTGAAAACTTTTTTGTGCCGATTTTTTTATATGTTTTAAAAACGCTCCATATACAGACGCAGTATTTGCATATTTATCAATCGAATTTATTAGACTTGACAAATAATAAAAATAAAGATTATCACTTATTTCACCACTTTGATGTAGTCGTTCAAGTTCAATCCTCATAGCATCACATTTCATACCATTTTCATTAGTAAAATAATTTCTACCGGAGCCCGAGCCCTCACAGTAGTTTTTATAAATAAAACCTTCTACCGGAGTTAGAGCATTTAACTTATCAAGCAGCTCCCTGTCAAGTTCACAACTATTTTCAATAAAATGCTTATTCAATACATAGCTATAATACTGTATGTCATTAGCAATTACCTTACAACCTTTTGCCTTATATGTCTGCCCCACAATGCCTGTACCTGCAAACAAATCTCCAAAAATAAAATCATCACCATTCTTATATCCGGTAATCTTCTCTATAGTTGTTTCCAAAAAATCCAGTAGAGAATATTTTGAACCTATATAATTCATTTTTATCCTCCTGCCAAAAAGACATTATCATATTTAATTAAAAGAAACAATACAAATATAATGTCTATCTTTTTTCTTAACAAAATATTTTTTTATTGACATGCAAAAGTTTTTATATTAGAATTCAAAAAATAATCAAACCGTTGATATGGAGATAAAGTTAGTCATGACTTCACAGAGAGTCCGGGGAGGTGAGAGCCGGATAAGAAACAGTCTAGCAAATGGACCATGGAGGGTGTAGTCAAATGCCTCGGCAGAGTATACTACAACGTACGCATACGTTAGTTGCAAGGGATATGTAGGTATCCTAAAGTGCACAGGTCATGCTGTGAATCAAGGTGGCACCGCGATTTTTTATTATTGAAATTTCGTCCTTGACAAATATTAACCTTTTTAGGTTTTTATTTGTCAGGGACTTTTTTATTTACTACATAGGAGGACTTATGGTTTTTATTTTAAAAACAGGCATCAGTGAAGAGGCGATACAAAACTTTAGAAAAGAATTTGAAGATATAGGATTTGATACAATATATGCACCCGGAACAGAACATACAGCAGTTTGCTTAATCGGGAATACTTCAAAAATAGATATGGATACTATAGTGGCAACTCATCCGATAGTTGACTATGGAAAAAGGGTTACAGAAACTTATAAGGCTGCCGGTAGAACAGTTCATCCGGATGATACCATCATAAAGGTAAATGATATCAGTATAGGCACAGGGACATTTACTGTTATTGCAGGACCTTGCAGTGTGGAAACAAGTGAACAGATTACAAGGGTTGCAAGAAGCATAAAAACAAGTGGAGCTGTTATACTTCGTGGTGGTGCATTCAAACCAAGAACTTCTCCTTATGCCTTCCAGGGACTTGGTAAGGAGGGGCTGGACTTCTTAGAGAGTGCCAAGGCGGCAGTTAACATTCCTATTATATCAGAAGTTATGAACCAAACTCAGCTACCAATGTTTGAAAATGTGGATATTATTCAAATAGGTGCCAGAAACATGCAAAACTTTGACTTGCTTAAAGAAGTTGGAAAGTTGAAAAAACCTATACTTTTAAAGCGTGGACTTTGTAACACTATTGAAGAATTTCTTATGAGTGCTGAATATATCATGGCATCAGGCAATGAAAATGTCATACTTTGTGAACGTGGTATCAGAACCTTTGAAACTGCCACCAGGAATACTTTAGATCTTGGAGCAGTCGCACTTTTAAAAGAGAAAACCCATCTTCCGGTACTGGTGGATCCAAGCCATGCAGTGGGTATAAGATCACTTGTACCACCTCTTGCAAAGGCAGCACTTGCTGTCGGTGCTGACGGAATTATGATTGAAGTCCACAATGATCCTGCTAAAGCATTATGTGACGGTGCACAATCACTTGACCTTAAACAGTTTGATGATTTGATGGTTGAAATCAAAAAAAGAGTTGTACTTGAAGGAAAGACATTATAAAGGAGATTTATGTATTACCCTACTTTAACTGAAATAGAAAAGATAAAAGAAACTAAAGAATATACTCTCGCACCGGTCAGTATGGAAATATTATCTGACTTCATTACCCCTATAGAAGCTATACGGATTCTAAAGAAAGCATCTACACATGCCTATATGTTGGAATCAGCAAAGGCTAATGAGAGTTGGGGAAGATATACATTCCTTGGATTTGATCCCACGCTTTCTATAAGCTGCATTGAAAGCAAAATGAGTTTGGACGGTGAGGATTTTACCTGTAATGATCCTACCGGTTATCTTAGAGATTTGTTAAAAAAATACAAAAGCCCAAGACTCGCCTCTTTACCTCCTTTTACAGGCGGTTTGGTCGGATATTTTTCATTTGACTATATAAACTATAAGGAATCAAGTATAAAAAGAAATGTAGAAGATTCTGAGGGCTTTAAGGATATTGATGTAATGCTTTTTAAGGATGTTATTGTATTTGATCATGTAAAGCAAAAAATTATCCTCATTACAAATATTTCACTTGATAAAGATATTCCTATTGCCTATGAGGACGCTATTAAAAATCTTGAGAAAATAAAGAGTCTTTTATTTACAGGCGAAAAATCCTATGAAACAGGGAAACTACTCTCTGAAGTAAAGCCTTTATTCTCACAAGAAGAATTTTCAAATATGATCACAAAGGCAAAGTATCATATCAAGGAAGGTGATATCTTCCAGATAGTACTTTCAAACCGCCTACAGGCTGACTTTAGCGGAAGCCTTTTTGATACCTACAGAGTGCTTAGAACAGTAAACCCTTCACCGTATATGTTTTATTTTTCAGGTACTGATGTTGAGATTGCGGGAGCTTCACCTGAAACTTTGGTAAAGCTTGAAGACGGAATAATCCACACATTCCCTCTTGCCGGTACAAGATCAAGAGGAAAAACCGGGGATGAGGACCTTCTTTTGGAAGAAGAATTACTTGCTGATAAAAAGGAACTGGCTGAACATAATATGCTTGTAGATCTAGGCAGAAATGATCTTGGCAAGATAAGCAAATTTGGAAGTGTAAAGGTAGAAAAACTCCACTCTATAGAGAGATATTCACATGTAATGCATATAGGTTCTACTGTAAGGGGTGAAATAAGACCTGAAAATGATGCACTGGATGCACTTGAAGCTGTCCTTCCTGCAGGTACCCTCTCAGGTGCACCAAAGATTCGTGCCTGCCAGCTTATTGGTGAACTTGAAAATAACAAAAGAGGGGTTTATGGAGGGGCTATAGGATATATTGATTTTACCGGAAATATGGACACCTGTATTGCTATCAGGCTTGCATATAAGAAGAATGGAAAAGTATTTATCAGAAGCGGTGCCGGTATTGTAGCCGACTCAGAACCTGATAAGGAATATATGGAAAGCATAAATAAGGCAGGTGCTGTAGTAGACGCATTAAGAAAAGCTCAGGAGGTAAACAAATGATTCTATTGATTGATAATTATGACAGTTTTTCCTACAACCTGTTTCAAATGGTAGGTGAAATTCATCCGGATATAAAAGTAATAAGAAATGATGAAATGACTGTGGAAGAAATAAAAGCTCTTGCTCCCGCAAAGATTATTATCTCACCGGGTCCCGGAAGACCTGAGGATGCAGGCGTAATTATAGATGTAATAAAGGAGCTTGGACAAAGTATTCCGATCCTTGGAGTTTGTCTTGGACATCAGGCAATTTGTATGGCCTTTGGAGCAACAGTAACCTATGCCAAGGAGCTGATGCATGGAAAAGACTCTCTTACATATTTTGATACCTCCGGTACTATTTTTTTTAATTTACCCCCGAAGAGTAAGGTTGCCAGATATCACTCTCTTGCTGCAAGTAAAGACACCATTCCTAACGATTTAAAAGTGGTAGCAAAAACAGATGATGGTGAAGTAATGGCGGTAGAACATAGCAGCTACCCAATCTATGGAGTGCAGTTCCATCCGGAATCCATAATGACAGAATATGGAAAAGAAATGTTGAGAAATTTTATACAGAATTGAAATTTTAGCCATACATTATAGGTTTTATTTTGTAATCCCTGTAGCGATTAGTTCTTTCGCAAAAGCGAGATAGGATTAAGCAACCGAGGACTTGTTTGAGTGTAGTTCGCTGTTCTTCAAGCGAACAAACGAGTTCCGCAGGTTGCGTAAAATCCTACAAAGCTTTAAGAAAGAACTGCGATTGGGATTACAAACTTTAAAACCTATAAGATAATGAACTGAAAGGATAATATGATTAAGGAAGCTATTGTAAAGATTGTAAATAAAGAAGATTTAACTTTTAATGAAGCTTATGCAGTTATGAATGAAATCATGAACGGTGAGACTTCTCCTACACAAAATGCCGCATTTCTTGCAGCTCTTTCTACAAAGAGTGCGAAAGCGGAAACCACACAGGAAATCGCAGGTTGTGCTATGGCTATGAGAGAGCATGCCACTGCTGTTGATACAGATTTTGACCTCTTTGAAATAGTAGGTACTGGCGGTGATAATGCCGGAAGCTTCAATATTTCTACAACCTCAGCTATAGTAGCTGCTGCCGGCGGTATGAAAGTAAGTAAACATGGAAACAGAGCCGCTTCTTCCAAATGTGGTACAGCCGACTGTTTAGAGGCATTGGGCGTAAATATTGAAGAAGATCCAAAAAAATGCAAAGAGCTTTTGGAAAAGGTCGGCATGTGCTTTTTCTTTGCTCAAAAATATCATAGTTCTATGAAATATGTAGGTGCTATAAGAAAGGAGCTTGGATTTAGAACAGTTTTTAATATACTTGGGCCTCTTACAAATCCGGCAAAACCGAAGTGCCAGCTCCTTGGAGTATATGATGAATACCTAATAGAACCTCTCGCAAAAGTGCTTGTAGATCTTGGAGTTAAAAGAGGTATGGTTGTATATGGTATGGATAAACTGGATGAGATATCACTCTCCGCTCCTACTAAAGTTTGCGAAATAAAGAATAATTCACTACATACCTATGAAATCAAGCCCGAAGATTTTGGGATTTCCCGTTGTAAAAAGCAAGATTTAGTAGGTGGAGATCCTAAAGAAAATGCAGCAATTACTCTTACTATATTAAATGGTGAAAAAGGACCTAAGAGAGATGCCGTACTTTTGAATGCCGGAGCAGCACTCTATATAGGAGGTAAGGCAAACAGTATAATGGAAGGAATAAATCTTGCAAGAAATCTTATCGACAGCAAAAAAGCCCTTAAGATTTTGGAAGATTTTATAAGGATAAGCAATGAGTAAAGAAATAACCATTTTAGATACAATATCCACATACACAAAATGGAGAATTGAAGAACAGAAAAAAAATATTCCACTGTCCTTAATCAGAGCCGAGGCAGAAAAAATCATAGCCGAAAAGTTTATTTTTGAAAATACTTTAAAAAAGCCTGAGCTATCCTTTATATGTGAATGTAAAAAGGCTTCTCCATCCAAAGGAATTATTGCAAAAGACTTTCCCTATCTTGCAATTGCAAAGGAATACGAAGATGCAGGTGCAAACTGTATCTCAGTACTTACAGAACCTAAGTGGTTTCTTGGAAGTGATAAATATTTAAAGGAAATATCAAATATAGTCAATATTCCACTCCTTAGAAAAGATTTTACTATTGATGAATATATGATATATGAAGCCAAAGCAATGGGAGCTTCCTGTGTTCTTTTAATTTGCTCCATATTATCTGTGGAGGAATTGCAATATTTTAAAGACATATGTGATGATCTTGGACTTTCAACTCTTATAGAATGTCATGATGAATCTGAAATAGAAAAAGCCTTAAAGGTAAATGCTCGTATGATCGGTGTAAATAACAGAAATCTAAAGGACTTCTCCGTAAACACAGATAACAGTAAAAGACTTCGAAACCTTGTGCCTAAGGATATCTTATTTGTTTCTGAAAGCGGCGTAAACAGCCCTGAAGATATAAAAAATATTATTGATATGGGTGCTGATGCCGCTTTGGTAGGTGAAGTACTAATGCGTGCAGAAAATAAGAAATTCACTTTGGATTGGTTAAAGGGAAAATATGACAAAGATTAAGCTATGTGGCATGACAAGTGAAGATGATATCAAAGTGATAAATGAAGTATTACCTGACTATATCGGATTTGTATTTGCAAATAAAAGCAAAAGGTATATATCCTTTGATATAGCAAAATTATTAAAATCAAAACTTGACTCAAGAGTAAAGGCTGTAGGTGTATTTGTAAATGAAGATATCGAAAACATAATTTATTTAGTCAAAAACAATATAATTGATATTGTACAGCTCCATGGAAATGAAGATGACGACTATATAAATAAATTACGGACAAAGATAAATTCACCTATAATATATGCCTATCAGATAAAATCAAAAGCTGATATAAAATCAATAAATAAGGAAACGGATTTTATTTTATTGGATGCCGGTGCCGGCTGTGGGAAGACCTTTGACGAAAATTTACTTGATGGTTTTGATAGAGAATATTTTTTAGCGGGTGGGCTCTCCATAGGTAATGTAAAAGAAAAAATAATGAAACTACATCCATTCGGTGTGGATGTAAGCTCAGGAATAGAAACTGAAGGCAAAAAAGATGCCGCTAAAATGAGAAAATTTGTAAGTTTAGTAAGAGAGGTGAAAAATGACAGATATTAAAGGAAGATTTGGAGTTCATGGTGGACAGTATATACCTGAAACTCTTATGAATGCAGTGATAGAATTGGAAAAGGCTTATAATCATTACAAGGATGATCCGGAATTTAACAGAGAGCTTAATTATCTCTTAAATGATTATGCCGGAAGACCTTCAAAGCTTTATTTTGCAAAAAAAATGACGGAGGACCTTGGTGGTGCAAAGATTTATTTAAAGCGTGAAGACCTTACACATACCGGTGCACATAAGATAAACAATGTTCTTGGGCAGGCACTCCTTGCAAAAAAGATGGGCAAGAAGAGACTTATCGCTGAAACCGGTGCAGGTCAGCATGGAGTAGCCACAGCAACCGCAGCTGCTTTAATGGGTATGGAATGTGTAGTATTTATGGGTGAAGAAGATACTATCCGTCAAGCATTAAATGTATATAAGATGAGGCTGCTTGGTGCTACAGTTATCCCTGTAACAAGCGGAACAAAAACCTTAAAAGATGCTGTTTCAGAGGCTATGAGAGAATGGACAAGTAGAATAGATGATACTCATTACTGCCTCGGTTCTGTAATGGGACCTCATCCATTCCCTACTATAGTTAGAGATTTCCAGGCCATAATCTCAAAGGAGATCAAGGAGCAAATACTAAAAAAAGAAGGCAAGTTACCCGATGCTGTACTTGCCTGTGTAGGCGGCGGCTCAAATGCCATAGGTAGTTTTTACAATTTTATTGAAGACAAAGATGTGGCACTTATCGGTTGTGAAGCTGCAGGAAAGGGAATTCATACATTTGAAACAGCTGCTACTATCAATACAGGAAAACTTGGTATTTTCCATGGTATGAAGTCCTATTTCTGTCAGGATGAATATGGTCAAATTGCACCTGTATATTCCATCTCTGCCGGACTTGACTATCCGGGTGTAGGACCTGAGCATTCTTATCTTCATGATATAAAAAGAGCAAGCTATGTACCTGTAACGGATGATGAATCAGTAGAAGCATTTGAATACCTCTCTAGGATGGAAGGTATTATACCTGCTATAGAGTCTGCTCATGCCGTCGCTCATGCCATGAAAATAGCACCTACTATGAGCAAGAATCAAATTATTGTAATCACCATCTCAGGAAGAGGTGATAAAGATTGTGCCGCTATTGCAAGATATAAAGGAGAAGAATTACATGAATAAGATATATGAATCATTAAAAAATAAAAAGGCATTTATTCCATTTATCACCTGTGGAGATCCGGATGTAGCAACTACAAAGTCTGCCATACTCGAAATGGTAAAAAATGGAGCTGATCTAATAGAAATAGGTATACCCTTCTCTGATCCTACAGCTGAGGGCGTAGTTATACAGGGTGCAAATATTCGTGCACTTGCAGGTGGTATTACAACTGATAAAGTATTTGATATGGTCGTAGAACTTAGAAAAGAAGTAACTATTCCGCTTGTATTTATGACTTATGCCAATGTAGTATTCTCATATGGCTCAGAAAAGTTTTTTGCTAAATGTAGTGAAGTAGGCATTGACGGTATTATCCTCCCTGACATTCCATTTGAAGAGAGAAATGAATTCCTCGATATATCAGAAAAATATAATATTGATCTTATCTCTCTTATTGCACCTACATCTGATGATCGTATTGCAATGATTGCCAAAGAAGCCAGGGGATTTTTATATATCGTATCAAGCCTTGGTGTAACCGGAACCAGAAGTGAGATCACTACAGATTTAAGCTCCATAGTAAAGATAGTAAGAGAAAATACTGATGTTCCATGTGCTATAGGTTTTGGTATTTCAACTCCGGAACAGGCTAAGGAAATGAGTCAAATAGCAGACGGAGTAATCGTAGGTTCAGCCATTATCAAGCTCTTAAAACAGTACAAAACCGAAGCTCCCAAATATATAGGTGCATATGCAAAAGAAATGAAAGAGGCGATGTTATAGGATATTAGTTACAGTTCAAGTACTATATGCAAAGGGGCTGCCAAAGGCAGCCCCTATATAATTATACTTTATCAATTTTTCTTTAAATACTTTTCAAAATCTTCAACACTCATATTTGCCCTTAGTGCCGCTTCATAACTACTTAGTATTCCATCATTTACCAGTGATATAAGAGTATTTATTGTACCTCTTTTAATACCCTGTTCAATTCCTTTTTCTATTCCTTTTTCTATTCCCTTTTCTATCCCTCTAGCTTCTACTCTATCCAGTACTTCACACATATTGACCTTCTCCTTTCCCTTCAAATAGTTTATAGTCTCTTCAAATCTATTATCTCCTGTCATTGCCGACATTAATGTTAAAAGCTCCTCCACATGCTCAATGGTAGTTTCATCAGCTGTATAATCTCTGTTTACCCTCATCTGGTAGAGGTAATCCGCCAGTATCCTAAAATCACTTTTAAACAAATCTATCTTTTCTCTATTCAGATATGCTATCTCAAATAAGTTTATCTTAAAATCATTTACATATGGCTTGATGTCTTCATCTATATCCAGAACCTCGAAAAGCGTTTTGGGATAGTTCCATTCCTTTTCATATCCCAGATACAGCACCAATGTAATCACCGGGTACTTTGCCTTATCATTATTTTCTTTTCTGCTTTGCTTTACATACTCTGTGCCGTCATATCCAAAGACTCGAAGTGGCATCAGTTTATTTGGTATTGTCTGATTTTCCAATCCAAATAATGCTACATTAATTTTACTTCTACGCCAGTACTTTGCTATATCCCTTTCCTGTGATCTGACCCTTCCGTCAATCTTTAACATACTCATCGGCAATGCGTCAATAAGTGTAGATTCTTCTACTACATCTCTCCCATTAAATAAAAGTACATTTAAAATATCAGCAAATACATCATTGTACTTTTCAAGTACTTTCTGAGTTATGTCTTTATCTTTCATATCTCCTCCTTATTATACCAAATTTTTTTTAATATTGGATTATTCTTTGAACTTTTTGAAACTTAGAATTTTTAGAATTTCGAACCGATTCTGATGCTATAATTTTACAATATGTATGTCTAAAATACAATAAGAAACTTTTTTAAGATTCAATAAATATAGCTTAAAAAGTCACAGTTATAACCAATTTTACATTACTTAACTTACTTTTAACCTCTTATTCATTGCCTTATTCCTAGCAATATGCTATGATATAAAATCATGTTTTTACATGTGTGGTTTTGTGTGCAATTTTATTTTTCAAAATAAAAGGCATGTTCAAGCTACTGATTTTAACAGATTGTAAGGTATAATCCTGCAACTGGGTTTCACAGGGGTATGACCCCACATTGTATAATCACAAGCTTATAAAAGAGGTTATAATATGCAAAACACAGAAAAAACCTATGTACTAGGTATAGATATAGGTTCTACTACTGTCAAGATTGCTATTTTAGATAGCAGACATGAAGTAGTATTTTCAGATTATCGCAGACATTATGCGAATATACAGGGGACTTTGGCAGCACAGTTATCGGATGCTTTTGAAAAGATCGGAGAAGTGAATATCATTCCAATGATTACCGGCTCAGGTGGTCTTACTCTTTCAAAACATCTAAAATCCACATTTGTACAGGAAGTTGTCGCAGTAGCAACTGCACTAAAAGCCGTTGCTCCACAAACTGATGTAGCAATAGAGCTTGGTGGAGAGGATGCCAAAATCATCTATTTTACAGGCGGCATAGATCAGAGAATGAATGGTATCTGTGCCGGTGGTACAGGAAGTTTTATCGATCAAATGGCTTCCCTACTTCAGACTGATGCTATAGGACTTAATGAATATGCCAAAAGTTATAAGTCTATTTATCCTATAGCTGCCAGATGTGGAGTTTTTGCAAAAACTGATGTTCAACCACTTATAAATGAGGGTGCTACCAGAGAAGACCTTTCAGCTTCTATTTTCCAAGCTGTGGTAAATCAGACTATTTCAGGGCTTGCCTGTGGTAAGCCAATCAGAGGTCATGTAGCATTCCTTGGCGGTCCGCTGCACTTCCTTTCTGAGCTTAAACAGGCATTTATAAGAACACTAAATCTTACTGATGAATATATTGTAGATCCTGACAATTCACATCTTTTTGCAGCTATCGGTGCTGCACTGAACTGCGAAAGTACTGACGCTATGATTGGTATCTCAGATCTTATAAACAAGCTTAAAGAAGGTATTGAGATGGCACATGAAATTGCCAGACTTGATCCTTTATTTACAGATGAAGCAGACTATAAAGAGTTTAGCAGTAGACATTTCGGTCACAGTGTAAAAACCGCAAATATTGAGGATTATAAGGGTAATATATTCCTTGGAATAGATGCCGGTTCAACTACTACAAAGATTGCTTTAGTAGGTGAAGACGGAAGCTTGCTTTGGAATTTTTATTCAAATAATAACGGTTCGCCACTGGCTACAGCTATCTCAGCTATCAAGTCTGTTAAGGAAAAAATACACCCTGAAGCAAAGATAGTATATTCATGTTCTACCGGATATGGAGAGGCTCTTCTAAAAGCTGCATTTATGCTTGATGAGGGTGAAGTAGAAACCATTGCACACTACTATGCAGCAGCATTCTTTGAGCCTAAGGTCGACTGTATACTTGATATCGGTGGTCAAGATATGAAATGTATTCGTATCAAGGACGGTACTGTAGATTCAGTACAGCTAAATGAGGCTTGTTCTGCCGGTTGTGGTTCATTTATAGAGACATTTGCCGGTTCTTTGAACTTCTCAGTGCAAAACTTTGCAAAAGAAGCATTGTTTGCAAAAAATCCTGTAGACCTTGGTACCAGATGTACCGTTTTTATGAACTCAAATGTAAAACAGGCACAGAAAGAAGGTGCTACTGTAGCTGACATTTCATCCGGACTTGCATATTCCGTTATAAAAAATGCTTTATTCAAGGTTATAAAGATCTCAAATGCTGCAGACCTTGGAAAGCATATAGTTGTGCAGGGTGGTACATTCTATAATGATGCTGTACTTCGTGCACTTGAAAAGATCTCCGGCGGCTTTGTTACCAGACCTGATATTGCCGGTATAATGGGTGCTTTCGGTGCTGCTCTTATAGCAAGAGAAAGGTACGAGGGCAAGCAGACTACTATGTTACCTTTAGATGAGATTATATCATTACAGTATGATACATCTATGACCAGATGTCGTGGTTGTAATAACAACTGTGTAATGACAGTCAACAAATTTGAAGGTGGTAGAAACTTCATATCAGGAAACAGATGTGAAAGAGGTCTTGGTAAGGACAGAGTTAAAAAGGATGTTCCAAACCTCTATGAATATAAATATAATCGTATGTTCGGCTATGAACCGCTCACCGCTGACAAGGCATTTAGAGGTACTATCGGTATTCCAAGAGTTTTGAATATGTATGAGAACTTCCCGTTCTGGGCTGTATTCTTTAGAAACCTGGGATTTAGAACTGTACTCTCTCCTATGTCAACTAAGAAAATATATGAGCTGGGCATTGAATCTATCCCAAGTGAGTCGGAATGTTATCCTGCAAAGATCACTCATGGACATATTTCATGGCTTATAAAGAATGGCGTTCGCACAATATGGTACCCATGTATACCATATGAAAGAAATGAACAGCCTGATGCCGGAAACCATTTCAACTGCCCTATCGTTACTTCATATGCTGAGAATATCAAGAATAATGTAGAAGAGATCAGAGAAACAAATACCAGATTCTTGAATCCTTTCATGGCATTTACCAATGAAGAGGTACTTACAAATCAGCTTATCAAGGTAATGAAGCAAGAGTTTGATATAAACGAAAGAGAGGTAAAGTTCGCTGCACATGCGGCATGGACAGAACTTATTCAGTCAAAGAAAGATATTGAGCGAGAAGGCGAAAAAACTATCGAATGGCTACATAAGAACAACCGCCATGGTATAGTTCTTGCAGGAAGACCTTATCATGTAGACCCTGAAATACATCATGGTATTCCTGATATGATAACTTCATTTGGTATTGCAGTACTCACAGAGGATGCGGTTTCTCATCTTGCCAAGATAGAAAGACCTGTTATCGTAAGCGATCAGTGGATGTATCATTCCAGACTATATGCTGCTGCAAGTCTTGTAAAGCAGGATGACTGCCTTGATCTTGTACAGCTAAATTCCTTCGGTTGCGGACTTGATGCCGTTACCACAGATCAGGTGAGTGATATACTTACAGGCTCAGGAAAGATCTATACCGTGCTTAAGATTGATGAGGTAAACAACCTAGGTGCCGCAAGAATTCGTATTCGTTCACTTATTGCTGCACTACGTGTAAGAGATAAGAAAAACTTTGAAAGAAAAATACACTCTTCCGCTTATCACAGAAAAGTGTTTACCAAGGAGATGAAGGACGAATATACCATTCTTTGTCCACAGATGTCTCCTATACATTTTGACCTTTTAGAGCCGGCACTCAATGCTTTCGGATATCATGTAGAAGTTTTACAAAATGATTCACGCTCTGCCATAGACTGCGGTCTTAAATATGTAAACAATGATGCCTGCTATCCTTCATTGATAGTTGTAGGTCAGATAATGGAAGCATTACTTTCAGGAAAATACGATCCTAATAAGACCGCAATATTTATGAGTCAGACCGGTGGTGGATGTAGAGCCAGCAACTATATAGGTTTTATCAGAAGAGCACTTGAAAAAGTCGATATGGCACAAATTCCTGTAATTTCTGTAAATGCCAACGGTATGGAAACTAATGAGGGATTTAAGATGACACCTGCAATGGTTATTAAAGCTATGCAGGCAGTTGTATATGGTGATCTCTTTATGAGAGTTTTGTATGCTACCAGACCTTATGAGAAGGAAAAAGGTGCTGCAAACAGACTTCATAAAAAATGGAGAAATCGTGTTATAGATTCTCTATCTGTTAAAAAACCTAATTTCGGTGAGTTTAAGAGAAATATTAGAGGTATTGTAAAAGACTTTGATAATCTTCCAAGACTCAATATTAAGAAGCCAAGAGTTGGTATAGTTGGCGAGATTCTTGTTAAGTTCTCTCCACTTGCTAACAATCATATAGTCGAACTTCTTGAAAAAGAAGGAGCAGAAGCTGTAATGCCTGATCTCTTAGATTTCTTACTATACAGCTTCTATAATAGTAACTTTAAGGCTGAACATCTTGGTATGTCAAAAAAGTCTGCATTTATGGCAAATGTAGGTATCAAGGTACTGGAAGCACTAAGAAGTGATGCAAGAAAGGCACTTGAAAAGAGTAAACATTTTATTGCACCTTCAAGAATCGATCATCTTGCAAATATGGCAAAGGACTATGTATCTGTCGGAAATCAGACCGGTGAGGGTTGGTTCTTGACCGGTGAGATGCTTGAACTTATAGAGACCGGCACTCCAAATATTGTTTGTACACAGCCTTTTGGTTGTCTGCCAAACCATGTAGTGGGTAAGGGTGTTATAAAGGAACTCCGCCGTTCACATCCTGAGGCAAATATCATAGCGGTAGACTATGATCCCGGAGCTTCAGAAGTAAACCAGCTAAACAGAATCAAGTTGATGCTGGCTACAGCACAGAAGAATCTTAAAGAACAGAATAAGAAGGTTATATCATAATATGAAAAAGAAGCTTCCGGATATACTATATCTGTGTAGCTTCTTTTTTAAGAATGATTTTCGTAGTATTATAAACTATTTATTTCCTTATTAAATTAAATAAATTTTGAATTGCTCAAATTTTTATAAACCACACTTGAAATAACAAGTAAAAAAATCGATGTCGCTTGCAATGTATATGTTATCATAAGATTTAAAACTAAATAAAGAAAAATCGGAATAATGAGTGCAACAATCCCTATAAGCCCGGATAAAATAACAGGCATACTCTGCTTTACTACTATCATTTCACTTTCCCAATTATAGTTGGGGTATTTTTTATTTAAGGCAACTCCCGTCACTGTTATAAAAAGCGAATAGCATATAGGAACAATAATCAGGTTAAGTATTTGAATAAAGTTCATATCAAGTTTTAATATGAATACAAATACTGAAATTATATATCCTATCATATGAAGTGTAAGGTTTAGCGCTATCTTTGAATTTAATATTGTTTTTACCTTAACAGGAGAACTTTGTAAAATCCAAATATTTTTTCCTTCTAAAGATATGGCTGAAGCTGCCGGACAACTGATAACCAACATAGCCGCAATAAAAAGCGGAGACAGATTTGAAAAATATTCATTTATATTTTCAATTTTCACATACCTTCCAATTTGTTCCACGGGATTAAACAACAAAAATATACTGAAAACACATAAAAGTATCACTCCAAACCCTGCATTCAACACCTCCATATAAGAGTTTAAAAATCGACCCGCTTCTTTTTTATATAGGGCAATAAATACCAGTTTTCTCTTATATGTTTCTTTGTTGTCGGTATATCCGGGTGTTGTTTTCGCAAGAGTATTAAGCAGTCTATACTTCACCGAAACAATTTTTATAAATATATAAAAAACTGCTGTTGAAAGAAAAATAAAAAATCCTTCTCCAATGTACATAGGGAAATTATAATATTGCATAAACAGCTTAGATATCGGATACAGTCCTGTGATTTGCTTGGCAAGTGTAATACCGATATTGTTTTCATTACCCATGGCTGTTACTGCAATATATCCTATTGCACCTATCATTGCAAATGAAAAAATCAGAGCAACAATATTTTTTCTTTTAAAAAAAGATGAAATGACAACGATAATTATCCCCATACATGCCGCTATACACATAGGTATCAACGGCACAAACAATATAGAAAGAAAAAACAGAATAATATCAACTGCCCCTAAGCTTTCACTCCCTACCCAAACAATTCCTCCAGGAAGCATAAACATCAAACCTATAAAAAAGTTCAATAAATACATAAACATGAATTTACTGCTTATGATATACAATCCTTTCACAGGCAAAGATAAGAGTGCTTCCATATCATGGCTGCCAAATAAAATCCCGTTAGAATAAAATATTGTCAAAAATAATATAGCAAAACTTGATACCGCCAACATATATGCGGGTATCAATTCCTGCTGCCCTACTTGCACCAGCGTTTTTGCTGTCATGATATTATATATACAGGAAAATACAAAAAGCACAGTTATTCCAAAGCTTGTAATACTACCGGAGCTTTTATTATTTTTCGAATATCTGATTTCGTTTATCGGAAAGAAATTATATATTTGCACTCTAATAAGTATCCACAATTCTCTCATTATCCTCTACCTCCATAAAAAAAGCTTCCAAGGATTTATCTCCTTTTACATCTCCTATATTACCGCTTGTTATTAACTTCCCGTTTTTTATAATTGCAATCTTATTACATAATTTTTCTGCAACTTCCAATACATGTGTTGAAAAGAAAACAGCTCCACCGTTTGACACACATTCATGCATTATACTCTTCAAACAAAAAGCCGCCTTCGGATCGAGTCCAACGAAAGGTTCATCCAAAATAAACAACTTCGGATCATGTACCAGTGCTGAAATAATTGCCGTTCGTTGTTTCATACCATGTGAATACGAAGATATCAATCCTGAAAGATACTTTGTCATCTCAAATAAATCACTGTACTTTTGAATTCTTTCTTTACGTATTTCAGTAGAAACTTCAAACAAGTCAGCAATAAAATTTATATACTGAAACCCTGTCAAATGTTCATAAAGGTCGGGATTATCCGGAATATATGCCATCATTTTTTTACAAATCACAGGTTGTGATTTAATTGAATGCCCGCCAACGGTTATACTTCCACCTTCAAAGTCATGAATGCCGACTACCGCTTTTATTGTTGTGGTTTTTCCGGCTCCATTTGCCCCTATAAAACCATAAATATCTCCGGACTGTACAGAAATTGACAGGTTATCGACTACTTTTTTATCTCCGTAAAATTTACTGAAATTCTTTATCTCCAACATAATTCTCCTTTATTGACAAATTGTCAGTTATTCTTTAAAATAAACGACAGCATATTATCAGCTGTCGATTTTTTTATGTATATAAAAATCAATCTCTTATCTTTAATCTCTAAAGAGCCTTTTCGCATTTAAACTTTGTTCAAGCATTGTCTTAAATGCATTTAAGTAATTATTGACAGGTTCTTTTTTTGAACATTTTATGCTCATGTTATTTGATACAAAAACATATGCCGTCATAAGAAACTCTGCCGTTTCTGTCGGATATTTTACAGAAAAACTCTTTTCCGCTATCCCTTGATTTATAATTTTTTCAAAATATACTGTAAGCTTTTCAACCAGCTTATGGGATAACTTATCTATCATATATTGATTTTCTTTAAGTTCAACTGTTTTTTGCAGTACCGTATCCTCTGCAGTAATATTTTGTGAAGATATAATTGTGATATCTATAAAAGACCTGATTTTTTCTATAGCGGATTTATCTTCATCATAGACGATACTGTAAATATCTTTCAACAATCTCTCTGAATATCTTTCTACAAGACAATATAAAATATCCTCCTTATTTTTGAAATGATAATATAATAATCCTCTTGATATATTTACTTTATCGACTATATCCTGAGTTGTTGTATTGGTATACCCCTTCTCCATAAAAAGTATCATTGCAGCATCCATAATCTCGGTACGCCGTATTTCAGGTTCTTTTACATCTCTCATTTTATACCTCCGCTCATTCATATGATATACTTTAACTGACAAGTTGTCAATCAATTTTTGTGTATCTCAACGCAAAATACCTGCAAAGCAGATATAATCTACAATGCAGGTAAGGGTATTTTGTCATCCATATTATCAGCCCTTTTCGCTACTATTTTAAATTTTGGTAGCGAAAAAGTAAATTATTCCGGGCTTTCTACTTTTTTATTTCTTCCACTAATATATGTATTGTAGATGCCGGATACATTTCAGACGGCTTCTTATTTGTATTTTTAACACATATATTATAGTTCTTTAACTATACCTTTAAATTTGTAGTTCTGACCTATATATGCTATCATTCAGATATGCTTAAAAAAGAATTTAAGGAGAGTAATAATGGCTAATATTAAATTTGATGATTATTTAAATGATGAGCTAAAAAACAATGACTTCAAAAACGGATACCTGAATGAAAAAACTATTTTAGAAAGCTCTCTCAATCTTGCAAGTACCGGACTGCCTCAAAGACAACTTACTGAAATATTTCATGTTTCAAAATCTACAATTGAAAGAATTGAATGTGGATGTAATACCGGTATAGAAACAATAAATAAACTTGCAATTGGCAAAAAACTTACTACCCGTTAATATAAAATACTATTTTTATAGTTTCAAAACGAAATGCAAATACAATCCAAAGCCGCTAAAACACAGGGTTTGAAGTGTATTCTATATTTCAAAACTGTCAAAGACAGAACTATATAAAAAATATCTCATTTTCAGGAACAATCTACAATATCGATATTTTTTACTCAACCATTGTTCTTAATGTTCTCGTGCTTTCTATTACATCATCCCATTCTAATGCACCTACGTAATAGTTGGTTTTTCGGTAGGTCTTCCATTGCTGCTTCATCACTTCATCATCAGCAATCTTATTGATAACATCATCTATCGTCACAATCCGCTCAGTAGACTTTCGTCTCTTACATGTAGCATAAAATGCAGATTTCATTGTATCTCTGTCAATAGTCACTACATCTTGCTCAAGTAAAACATGTATATCATAGAAATCTCTCATCCTTGTATTAGCTTCAGCTCTTACCATGATGGTTTCAAGTTTTTCTGCAAGAAGTGTCTCCAAATTGTACACCCAAAGATTAATTGATCTGTCCTCAATAATGAATGGTAACTTATATGCTACTGCTCTCGGCGTAATCTCATCGCCTGTTGAGATATCGACCTTAATGGTCTGTTTTAACTTATCCATCATACATTCTATCATAAAACGAATACCTTCATACTCGTGACCTTCCATAATATCCTGTACCTTGGTTATACGAAAAGCAACTCCGTCCTCTAGTTTAACTGCTATTATTTCTTCCAAAATCTTCTGTGCTGACCTCTTATTTAAAGGAAGTGATTTTACTGTAGTATCTACATCCATAGTTGAACGCATATCCACACCTACCAGAGAAGATACTAAAAGTCCTCCCTTCAACACAAAGTTGTCTCTATATTGTGATAAAGAAACTCTCTCCAAAAGTCGCTCCATCAGATATATTCTTAGTATTATCTGCGATTTGTCACTGTCACCACCTGCTTTATTTTTTATCTTTGCCTTTACAGCTGTAGCATTTTTAATCATAACAATACCTCTGCATATTGCCTCACCTTATCTGAGACCCCCATAATACCTGCATATTCCATGAGATTATGAATATTTTTTTCACTATCTGAAAAATATGATGTCAAAGCCTTTTGGAATACTTGAATATCCATTCTTTTCTTATTCTTGATAATATCACATATACAACGCTCTTTGTCGTAGATTCTCACAGTATTACCGGTAAAAGTCTGCGCCTTTGTCAAGCCCAGATCTAACCATTCCTGTCTTACCGTATGTACTACAACACCGCTATCTTTTAGATGTTTCGCATTATAACCTCGTCCAACAGTAATTACCGGTGAAAAAGGCTCTCTGTCGGAAAGATTATGAATATACAGGGCTGTTTCATGGGAAAAAACAATTTTTCTATTCCTTAGCTGAATCGAATAAAGTCTGTCTTCCCATGCATCAGGTGAAATGTATATTCCGGGTGCAATCTTTTCCATTTCATTTTTACGGACATAATCCAAAACAAAATACTTTGACAATCCTTCATTTTGAGCTTCAACCAGTCTAATATAACCGTTCCGTTCTTCAAGTAACCTATCAATAATATTTCTTTCATCCATATTCTCAACCTCTTTCGCTACAATTTTAATTTTTTGTAGCGAAAAAGTCAATATAAATATAAAAAAGCAGAAACCCCAATCTATGAAGTCTCTGCCCATTTATTATCTTTAAAATCAAAGGAAATCTCCACACGTTTATTACGGTCTTTTCTTTTTCCGGCTCTACACTCACTTGGCTTTTCTCCCCCCTTTCATTGTATATTACCCTCCCTAAGTACTTTCATAGGCTTTAATGCCGGAATTGCGCCATAGTTTCCTGCAATATATTTCTTTGACAAAACCTCATCTCTGCGAATCTTATTCCCATCTTCATCCTTAAACTCTCCCAACGAATAAAGTTCTGATACTCCATCATTATTTTTAGATACCATCCATATCTCATCTCTACAAAGTAAATCGTTTGAAAACTGCCATATATCATACGTTGTAAAAATAAGCTGTGTATTTCTTGTATTTATCTCAGGTGATAAAAATGTCAATATAATATTTCTAACAAGCATGGGATGTAGTCTGGCATTTAGTTCATCTACAAACAATGTAGCACCCTTGTCTAAAACCTCTTTCACCGAAGGATATAAAGCAAACATTTTTAAAGTTCCACCGGACTCTTCTTTTAAGGATATAGAAGACATTCCTTCGCTACCAACCTTTTTATGAATTGTATCTATTAAATATTTGTTATCTGTATTCTCTTCTCCATCCGATTGAGATTCCTCTACATTAAAATCCCTTATTGACTCATCGAAAGTCGAAATATATTTCACCATGTTTTTTTGAACTTCTTTATTATTCATAAAACCATATTATCTACATAAAAACCTCTATTGACACACGAACATATGTTTGTGTATAATTTATTTATGATAAACATATGTTCTAAAGAAGATATTTTAAAAAAGCTTGAAATACTCTCAGACGCTGCTAAATATGATGTTGCCTGCACTTCAAGTGGAGTGGATAGAAAGGGAAAAGGAGGAATGCTTGGCAACGCTGTAGCCGCAGGAATATGCCATACTTTCAGTAGCGATGGAAGATGTGTTTCTTTGCTTAAGATACTTATGACTAACCATTGTATTTTTGATTGTAAATACTGTATTAACAGAAAAAGTAATGATATAAGACGTGCATGCTTTACTCCAAGAGAGATTTGCAAGTTGACTGTGGAATTTTATAAAAGGAATTATATTGAAGGGTTGTTTTTAAGTTCCGGTATAATTAACAGTCCGAACTTTACTATGGAAAAGATCTGTGAAACTCTTATTCTGTTAAGGAATGAATACATGTTTAACGGATATGTCCATGTTAAGGCTATACCCGGTGCCTCTGATGAATTACTTTTACAGGCCGGCTCTCTTGCAGACAGAATGAGTGTTAATATTGAGTTCCCTACTGAATCAAGCCTAAAAAAATATGCTCCCAATAAAAGCTTTCATCTTATATCAGATCCTATGAAAAAAATAAAGGATTCCATAGAGATGAATAGGTTAAGTACCGGAAAGAGTTCGAAGCTCCCAAGAAGCAATATAAATAAATATCTTCCCGGAAGTATATTTAATGATGTAGCCCAAATTGAAGGGGATAGTATTTTAAATTCATTACCTATCACTAAACAGGCTAATGTTCGACCATTTGTGCCGTCCGGCCAGAGTACACAAATGATTATAGGTGCCGGTGATGACAGTGACTATACTATCCTTATGACTGCACAAAATCTATATAAAAGTTTTGACTTAAAAAGGGTATTTTATTCCGCATATATTCCTATTAATGAGGATTCATCCCTACCAACCCTAAATACACCTGTGCCGCTTTTAAGGGAGCATAGGCTTTATCAAGCTGATTGGCTTATTAGATTTTACGGTTTTAATGCACAGGAGCTTCTAAGCAAAGAGAATCCGGACTTTAACACCTATATGGATCCTAAATGCAATTGGGCTGTTAAGCATTTGGAGTTCTTCCCTGTAGAAGTACAAACAGCTGATATATCCAGTCTGCTTAGAGTACCCGGCATAGGTCCTAAGGCTGCAAAAAGAATTGTAAGTTCTCGCAGATACTCCTTGCTTGACTTTAATTCCATTGCCAAGATGGGTGTAGTCTTAAAAAGGGCACATTACTTTTTAACCTGTAATGGAAAAATGATGTACAAAACCTTATTGGATGAAAAATATATAACAAACAGACTTATTGGTTTAAATAGTAATGAGAACTATCAACACAGCTACAAAGCTGAAAGGCAGTTATCTCTATTTGATGATTTTGGATTAAAATAATGAAAATATTTACATATGATGATAACTTTTACGCCTTGGCATCATGTATCTACACAGCTTGGGAATACAGTCTTTGCCATAAGGATGAAAGTATAAAACTGCAGAAACATTTATTTACACAGCAAAATCTTTTTTCGGAAAATATATATGTAAGCACAGATATTAATAAAGCAAAAAAGGTTATAGAAAGTATTAAGCACAAACTTTCTATGCGAACATATGAGATTGTTTATATGGCTTTCTTATATTATAAAGATACGGGAAATGATATTTATAATTACCTGAAACTTGCTTTTAAATATGGTAAAAAAATCAATTATATGTCAGGTGAGGAAATTGTTATGAAACTTTTAAAGTTTCAAACAGCAGTCAACCGTGAAATTCACTCCTATAAAGAGGTTACAAGATTTAAAGAGGTGGATGAGGATCTCTTTTTGGCAACTATAGAACCAAAGCATGATATACTTGCCGAGCTCTCCTATCATTTTAAAGATAGAATGCCTTCTCTTAACTGGAGCATTATAGACTCTTCAAGAAGTATTGCCCTAATACATCCAAAGGACAGTGACTGTTACCTACAAATAGTTGAAAAAAGCACGCTTGAAGCTGCTACAAAGTTAAATGATATAAAAAATCCTTATTCCAAACTTTGGAAAACATTTTTTGAAAACATTTCAATAAAAGAAAGGGGAAATGTAAATCTACAAAGACAAAATTGCCCTCTTAGAAAAAGAAAGTATATGACTGAGTTTATAGATGAATGGTTACAGTTCAGGTACCATATATCTTGAGACTTTTAATTTTACAATCCTTGTAGCGTTTAACTCTTTCGTGAAAACGAGACTCAGATTAAGCAGCCTGTGACTTGTTTGAGTGCAGTTCGCTGCTCCCCAAGCGAACAAACGAGTTTTTGCAGACTGCGTAAAATCCTGCGAAGTTTTAAGAAAGAGTTGCGATTAGGATTGTAAAACAAAAGCTCTAAAGGGGCTACCTGAACTGTAACGATGAATGATAAGTATATAAAAAGGAGTTGTCGTTTAATATTAACGACAACCCTCTTTTATACTAAAATGTACGCTTTATTTTTCAATTATTACTCTGCTATATCTGCATACTCAAAATGCCAGAATCCGTCAGCTGAATGCCAGCTGCCTGTTATCTTATCACTCTGAAGATAGAAATCATTGTAATAAAGAAGCGGAACCATAGCTGTATCCTTCATTATAAAGTCTTCAGCCTGATGTAAGTATCCGAATCTTGTCTGTGGATCTTTCTCTGTAGCCGCCTTTTCCATAAGAGCATCAAACTCAGGATTGCTGTACTTAGCACTGTTATTTCCATTTCCTGTTGATGCAAGCTCTAATATATTTGAAGGGTCATTATAATCCATTACCCAACCATCTCTTGCTATCTGATAGTTTCCTGATCTTCTCTGTGGTGTAAATGACTTCCACTCAACTATATTTACCTGTACTTTAAGGCCAAGCTCACCCCATGCCTGCTGTAAATATTCTGCTATCTTCTTGTGATAACTTGCATCATTTGTTGAGTAAACCATCTCAGGTAATCCGACACCATTCTCATATCCTGCTTCTTTTAAAAGCTCTTTAGCCTTTGCAAGATTAGCTGCATGATCATCAATATTTATATACACAGATGGATCTGTTATATGGTCTTTCCATGCAGAGCCGTCCCAGTCTGTTACTCCCTCACTTACAAAGCCTGTTGCAGGAGTATATGTACCTGCTGTAATTGTCTCTGAAATATACTTTCTGTCTAGAGCAAGTGAAAGTGCCTCTCTTACTCTTGAGTCTTTAAACTCATCTAAGTTATTATTTAAATCAAGATAGTATGTTCCAAGTATAGGATCTACATGGAAGTCAGATCTTGTCTTTAATGTTGTGATCTCCTGTGTAGGAACTTCCTTTATCATTAAAGCATCACCCGATTCATATGCACTGAAAGTCGCATTCTGATCATTCATAAGAAGGCATTTAATACCGTCAAGCTTTACAGAATCTGCATCCCAATAGTTCTCATTTTTCTCAAACATAAGGTAACTTCCCGGCTTCCACTCAGTAAGCTTAAAAGGACCTGTTGAAATATATGTTTTAGGATCGATACTCCATCCGTCAGGATTTGCCTCTACTACATCCTTCTTAACAGGTGAAAGAGAAACAAATGATGCAAGCTTATCAAAATATGGTGTAGGCTTTGCCATATGTACCACCAAAGTCTTATCATCTGTTGCCTCTACTTTTAATTTTGTAGGATCCGGATCTACTGTAGTATTACCTTCTTCATCAGGCAAACCTATAGCTTCCTCATATCCTTCTACCATTCCCAGCACTGTCTGTGCATATGGTGCCGCAACATTTGGATCAACCATTCTCTGCCAGCTGTATACGAAATCTTCTGCTGTAAGATCTGAACCGTCTGACCACTTTAATCCGTCTCTTAAGTGGAATGTCCAGGTGAGCTGGTCATCACTTATTTCATACTTCTCGGCAAGTCCCGGTACTATCTTTCCGTCTTTATCAACCTTTAAAAGATTGTCAAAAGCAAACAAGATATAGTTTGCACCGTCTACGGCAGAGTTAAGTGCAGGATCAATTGACTCTACATCCGGTCCGAGCTGAATTGTAAGAATCTTCTTACCGACAGCTGTTTGTGTAGTATCACCATTTTTTGCACCATCACCACCTGATTTTGAACCACCACACCCTGAAAGGGCCATTGCACCGGCTATTGCCAATGCGGCAACAATAAATCTTTTTTTCATTAATTCCTCCTCCATTTTTAACTTTATTCAATTATATGAATAAATATACCATAATTGAATATCTTTGTCTACCCTTTAAATTAAATAAATAATATCTTGACAAGTTAAAACATTAGAAACTCAAATTTATGCATCAAAGATTATCAATATTTATACAAAAAGAGTCGGAAGTAAAATTCCGACTCTAAAATATAATATATTATTCTGCTATATCGGCATACTCAAAGTGCCAAATACCGTCTGATGTATAGAAGCTGTCTATAAGCTTATCGCTCTGAAGATATGTCTCATTTTGATACATTAGCGGAATAACTCCGGCATCTTTTAATAGAAGTTCCTCAGCCTGATGGAAATATCCGAATCTTGTCTTTGCATCAGACTCTTGTGCAGCCTTATCAAGGAGCGCATCAAACTCAGGGTTTTTGTATTTTGAGTTGTTGTTTCCGTTTGTACTGTATACACACTCAAGAAGATTTGAAGGATCGTTATAATCCATTACCCATCCGTCTCTTGCCAACTGATAGTTTCCGGATCTTCTCTGCGGCATAAATGACTTCCACTCAACAATGTTTACCTCAACATTTATTCCAAGCTCTTTCCAAGCCTGCTGTAAATACTCTGCAACCTTCTTGTTGAGACCTGCATCATTTGTTGTATATGACATAGCAGGAAGTCCTACTCCGTTCTCATATCCGGCTTCTTTTAGAAGTTCCTTAGCCTTTGCAAGGTTTACTTTAAAATTATCATTATCAATATATACAGACTTGTCTATTATATTATCAGCCCATGCGCTTCCGTCCCAATCCACTACACCGTCAGGGATAAAGCCTGTTGCAGGTGAATTTATACCTGCAGTAATAGTATCCGCCATATACTTTCTGTCAAGTGCAAGTGCAAGTGCCTCTCTCACCTTAGGATCCTTAAACTCTTCCAAATCATTGTTGATAGCGATATATGATATTCCAAGCTTAGGACTGGACTTATAATCCGGTCTCTTCTGCATTGTTGTTATCTCCTGCACAGGGTAATCCTTAATCATTAAGGCATCTCCCGACTCATATGCGCTAAAAGCCGCATTCTGATCCTGCATAAGGAGGCATTTGATACCGTCAAGCTTTATGGCATCCTTATTCCAGTAATTTTCATTCTTTGTAACCAATAAATAACTTCCCTGCTTCCACTCTGTAAGCTTGAAAGGACCTGTTGAGATATATGTCTTAGGATCAAGACTCCATCCGTCAGGATTTGCCTCCACTACGTCTTTCTTTACAGGTGAAAGTGCTGCAAATGCCGCAAGTCTGTCAAAGTATGGTGCAGGATGTGACATATGAACAACCAAAGTCTTATCATCCGGTGCCTCTACCTTAAGCTTTGTGATATCAGGATCTATTGTAGGATTACCGTCCGCATCAGGCTTACCTATAGCCTCATCATAGCCCTCTACCATTCCAAGTACAGTCTCTGCATATGGAGCGGCAACCTCAGGGTCAACCATTCTCTGCCAGCTGTATACAAAGTCGTTAGCGCTAAACGCTGAACCGTCAGACCACTTAAGTCCGTCTCTTAGATGGAAAGTCCATGTAAGTCCGTCATCACTTACTTCATATTTCTCAGCCAAACTTGGCGCTATCTTGCCGTCCTTATCAAGTCTAAGCAAGTTGTCTGATATCATTGTTAAATAGTTTGCACCGTCAGCTGACTGATTGAGTGCAGGGTCAATTGTTTCAACATCAGGTCCTTCCTCAATAGTAAGAATCTTTCCGCTCTTACTTGCGGATTTTGAACCTCCACATGCTGAAAGTGCTACTGCTGCAGCAATTGTCAGTGTAGCCAAAAACAATCTTTTTCTCATAAATTCTCCTAAAATTCTAATATTTTTTATTCTGCAATATCGGCATACTCAAAGTGATAGATACCGTCAGCTGTGTGATAGCTGTCTTTTACCTTATCGCTCTGAAGATACATCTCATTGTAGTAAAGAAGCGGTGTTACACCCATATCTCTCATAAGCATCTCTTCAGCCTGATGGAAGTAACCATATCTTGTCTGTGGATCTATCTCGGCAGCAGCCTTCTCTAAGAGTGCATCATACTCAGGATTAGAGTACTTTGAACTGTTATTTCCGTTTCCTGTCTGTGTAAGCTGAAGGATATTTGAAGGATCATTGTAATCCATTACCCAACCATCTCTTGCTATCTGATAGTTTCCTGATCTTCTCTGTGGTGTAAATGACTTCCACTCAACTACATTTACTTCTACATTAATGCCCAACTCTTTCCAAGCCTGCTGTAAATACTCAGCAATCTTTTTATGATAGCTTGCATCATTTATTGAATATGTAAAAGTAGGAAGTCCTTCACCATTTGGATGTCCTGCCTCTGCCAAAAGCTCTTTAGCCTTTGCAAGATTACCTGCATGATCTTCAATATTGATATATACAGAAGGGTCTGTAATATTATCTGCCCAAGGTGAACCGTCCCAATCTGTTACACCTGAACTTACAAATCCGCTAGCAGGAGTATATGTACCTGCTGTAATAGTCTCTGAAATATACTTTCTATCAAGTGCAAGTGAAAGTGCCTGACGCACTCTTGCATCTTTAAACTCCTCTAAGTTATTGTTTAAGTCGATAAAATATGTTCCAAGCTGTGGATCAAGGTGATAATCAGATCTCTTCTGCAATGTTGTGATCTCCTGTGTAGGAATATCCTTAATCATCAAAGCATCTCCGGACTCATATGCACTAAAAGCTGCATTCTGATCCTGCATAAGGAGACATTTGATACCGTCAAGCTTTACGGCATCCTTATTCCAGTAGTTCTCATTCTTCTCAAGCATTAAATAGCTTCCTGATTTCCACTCTGTAAGCTTAAATGGACCTGTAGAGATATATGTCTTTGGATCAAGTGTCCATCTGTCAGGATTTGCCTCTACTACATCCTTCTTTACCGGTGAAAGTGCTGCAAATGTTGCAAGCTTGTCAAAATAAGGTGTTGGTGTTGCCATATGAACAACCAAAGTCTTATCATCGGTTGCCTCAACTCTAAGCTTTGTAATATCCGGATCTATCGTAGGATTACCGTCTGCATCAGGTAAACCTATAGCCTCTTCATAACCTTCCACCATTCCAAGAGTTATCTCAGCATATGGTGCAGCAACCTCAGGGTCAATCATTCTCTGCCAGCTGTATACGAAATCATTAGCTGTTAAATCTGAACCGTCTGACCACTTTAAACCGTCTCTTAAGTAGAATGTCCATGTAAGTGCATCTGCGCTTGACTCGTACTTCTCAGCCAAACTTGGAGCAATCTTTCCATCCTTGTCGACTCTAAGCAAATTATCAAAAAGATATGTGAGATAGTTTGCACCATCATTTGTTGTATTAAGTGCAGGGTCAATTGACTCTACTTCCGGTCCCAATTCGATAGTAAGAATCTTGCCTCCATCCTTTTTTGCTGACTTTGATCCGCCGCCACATCCTGCTAATACAAGTGCACCGCTAAGAATCAATGTCGCTAAAACCAATTTTTTCTTCATAAATCCTCCTATAAATTTTATATTTAAAACCGTCCGGTTCTAATATTTAGTTTATCTTTTCTATATTATGACAGGCAACAAAATGCCCTTTTTCCATCTCTCTCCATTTTGGAACTTCCATTGCACACTGTTCTGTAGCATATTTACATCTAGTTCTGAAGTGACATCCACTTGGCGGATTAAGAGGTGAAGGAACCTCTCCCTCAAGTACTATTCTTGATCTTTCTCTGGAAACCTTAGGATCTGCTACAGGTATAGCAGAAATAAGACTCTGTGTATATGGATGCAATGGCCTAAATATAATCTCAGCACTCTCTGCAAGCTCCACCATCTTACCAAGGTACATAACACCAATTCTGTTGCTTATATGATTTACAATAGAAAGATCATGTGCAATAAACAGATATGTAAGCCCTCTCTCTTTTTGTAAATCCTCAAACATATTTACAACCTGAGCCTGTATGGAAACATCCAGTGCAGATACCGGCTCATCTGCAACAATAAAATCAGGGTCAACTACAAGTGCTCTTGCGATACCAACTCTTTGTCTCTGTCCTCCCGAGAACTCATGAGGATATCTGTTGGCATGCTCTGAGTTAAGGCCTACAGTTTGTAATACCTCTATAATCTTGTCATGTCTATCCTGTTTTGAAGCTGCGATCTTATTGATATCTATAGCCTCACCTATAATATCTCCTACTGTCATTCTTGGATCAAGTGATGCATAAGGATCCTGGAAAACTATCTGTAGTTTTTTTCTGTAGGGATACATATTTACTGCTGTCTTTTTACCAAGTTTAGGCACACCATTTTCTATGATATCATTCCCGTTTTCATCTACAAGAGGTACTTTCCCGCTGTCAAACAGAACTTGATCCTTATATATAATTCTACCATCTGTAGGCTCATAGAGTCTAAGTAAAGATCTACCTGTCGTAGTTTTACCACACCCCGACTCTCCTACAAGCCCCAAAGTTTCTCCCTTTTCAATATAGAAAGAAACATCATCTACAGCTCTGACATATTTTTTATTTTTACCAAAACCTCCGACAGGGAAGAATTGTTGTAAATGTTCAACTCTAATTATTTTTTCAGACATCCTGATTCTCCCTCCGTCTTATTTTCCTTTGCATCTTCTTCAAGCTCATTTAACCAGCACTGTGAATAGTGAGTTTCACTAAAATTCTTTACCGGTGCCATTTCTCTTAAGCATATCTTCATGCAAGAGTCGCATCTGGAAGCAAATGGACAACCCTTTGGAGGGTTGAGCATGTCTACAGGTGAACCCTCAATAGGAACAAGTCTTTCATACTCCGCTTCATACATCTTTGGAATACTCTTTAAAAGCCCCTTTGTATATTCATGCTTTGGATTATAAAAAATCTCATCTGTAAGACCGCTCTCTATAATCTTTCCTGCATACATAACCGCTATTCTGTCACAAATATTTGCAACCACACCAAGGTCATGTGTAATCATAATGATTGCCATACCAAGCTTATTTTTAAGTTCTATCATAAGCTCTATAATCTGTGCCTGAATTGTAACATCAAGTGCTGTTGTTGGCTCATCCGCTATCAAAAGCTTAGGCTCACAGGCAAGTGCCATAGCGATCATAACTCGCTGTCTCATACCACCTGAAAGCTCATGTGGATATTGCTTAAGTCTCTTATCAGGTTCATTTATTCCTACCAAAGTAAGAAGCTCTTTCGCTCTTTCTCTAGCCTCTTTTTTGTTCTTATCTGTATGTAGAAGTATAACTTCCATTATCTGGTTTCCGATAGTATATACCGGATTCAAACTGGTCATAGGGTCCTGAAAGATTATTGAAACTTCATTTCCACGGATTTTTCTCATCTCTTTTTCACTCATTTCATTGATGTGATATCCATTGAAATATAAATCTCCACCTATAATCTTTCCCGGATTTGCTATAAGCCCCATAAGTGAATAGCTTGTAACACTTTTTCCGGATCCTGACTCTCCTACTACTCCCAATACTTCTCCCTCATTCACATAGAAGGAAACATCATCTAAGGCTTTCACCTCTCCTGCCGGAGTAAAGAAGGAAAGTCTCTCATGTTCTATATCTACAAGATGTTTACTCATAATTACCTTCCTTTAATTCTTTAGCTTAGGGTCAAATGCATCACGGAGTCCGTCACCCAAAAGGTTAAGACTAAGTATTATCAAACTGATAAGTATTGCCGGTGCAAATAAAAGATGTGGATATGATTGCAATCCTGTAATGGCATCTGAAGCAAGTGAACCAAGAGATGGCATTGGAACAGCCACACCCAGTCCCAAAAATGACAAATAACTTTCTGTAAATATAGCAGAAGGTATTTGCAATGTAGTTGTAACTATCAATGTACCGATAGTATTTGTAAGCAAGTGCTTTCTGATTATCTGTCCACTCTTTGCTCCAAGTGCTCTGGCAGCTGTAACATACTCCTGCTCCTTTAACACAAGTATCTGTCCACGAACAATTCTTGCCATACCTACCCAGTACAAAAGCGCAAAAACTATAAATATACTTATCAGATTTATTCCAAGAATATTGATCCATCCAAATCCCGGTGCAGATGCCAAAAGCTTCATTGGTTTCTTGAGTGCAAATGTTAAAAGTATGATAAGTAGAATATCAGGAACTGTGTATATAATATCTACAATTCTCATCATTATAAGATCCACCCATCCACCTGAGAATGCTGCAATAGAACCATAAATCGAACCGATAATAAGTACAATAAAAGATGCCAAAAGTCCTACTATAAGTGAAATTCTAGCCCCCATCATTACTCTGATTGCATAATCTCTTCCAAGACTGTCTGTACCCAGTATATGTGGAAATATCTTCTCTCCTGCAGCTATTCTTGTCATCTCATTTGCTGAGTACTGCATAGGCATAAGTCTCTCACTACCTTGTAACTGTGTTGCATAATCATATGGATAAAAGATTGGTACAATAAATGCAAGTATCAATATAACAAAAAACACTGCCAAAGATACAAGTGCTACCTTATTTTTTAAAAGTCTTCGAAATCCGTCCTGCCAGAAGCTGACACTTTGACGCATCACTACCAAGCTTTCTTTTTCTTCTTTGCTGACAGGCAAAAAATCTTCAGGCGATAAATTTAAATGCCCTGAAATAATATGTTTGCTCATTTTATATAGAGCTGTCACAAAGATATATGTGACAACCTTCTCCTTTCTTATAGGCTTTACTTTAGTTTTATTCTTGGATCAATGATTGTATATGCGATATCTACCAAAACATTCATCACTATAATAAGTGTTGCCAGGAATATGGTAGTTCCCATAATAACTGTGTAGTCCTGATTTATAACCGAACTTACAAACTCGCCTCCGAGTCCCGGAATAGTGAATATCTTTTCTACAACAAAGCTACCTACAAGAGTATATGCTACAAGAGGTCCCATATATGTAATAATCGGCAGTATGGCATTTCTAAGTGCATGTTTAAACAAAATAACATTCTCTGAAAGTCCTTTTGCCCTTGCTGTTCTCATATAATCCTGTCCAAGTACATCCAACATTGAAGACCTCATCTGTCTTGCAATATAAGCTGTAGGGTAAAATGAAAGTGCCAATACAGGCATTATATAATTTAATGGTGATGTTAGACCATATGTTGGTAGAAGCTCAAGCTTAACGCCTAATGTATACATAAGAATAGTACATACTACGAAACTTGGTACCGCTATTCCCAAAGTCGCAAACATAATAATCAGTCTGTCAAGGACTTTTCCCCTATTAAGTGCGGCAATAGAACCTAGTGGAACTCCAAACATTAGTGCGAGGATTATTGATATTCCTCCCACTCTTGCAGACACCGGAAATTTACTGGATATTATCTGAGCTACATCTCTTCCTCTCTGCTTTATACTTATTCCAAAATCTCCCCTTAAGGCATTTTTAAAATAATTAACATACTGCACTGTAATAGGTTTATCCAAACCATATTTTACTTCCAATGCTTTTTGAGCTGCTTTTGAAATCGACTTATCCGCAGCAAACGGGCCTCCGGGAACCTGCTGCATAAGGAAAAACGTCAAGGTTGATACAATAAATATAGTTGCCAGTCCAAATATCAACCTTTTGATAGTATACTTTAACACAATATCCTCTCCTTTACTTTTGTTCTTTACTACTCTGAGTCATTAAAGTATCTTGCCTATATCTTATGCTTTTAGAATATTTCAACATAGAAATAAAAGCTTATACAACAAAATAGTAGGCAAGCACCTTCGGTAAATACTGCCTACTTCTTCCGCAATTATACAATATTTAATATTTTTTTTCAAGTCTATGTTCGTATAGTATGTACTTCTGTTCGTTATCATAATACACATCTATGTATAAATATACCAAGATTATTAACTTGCAAAATTTTTATGAAATTTATTCAATCTTTCTCTTTACTTTTTTCAAAAAAGGTTTATCATTATTTTCATCAAATGTGTTTCTTCCTATTAAATGTAGTGGGAAGCATATTTACAGTGGTTTGCCTTACGTGGTATATCACATAATACATTTTACTAAGGAGGTTTTATGGATGATATAATAAGTAGACTTTCAGAAATCGAAGACTCGTCTCAAAGCTATATTGATGATGCGACTCTAAGAAAAAAAGAAATCGCTGCTGAAATAAACGCTAGAAAAGAGCTTTGGAAGCAAGACCTTGATGCAAAAACAAAGGCTCGAATTGCCGAATTGCAGGAATCTATGAATATCTCAAAAGAGAAGAAGATATTAGAACTCAAACAGCAATCAGAAACAGCTTTTAAGAATCTGCAAGACATGTATGACACTAACCATGATAAATATGTGGATATGCTGTTTTCAAATATGATCAAGGAGTAGCTATGGGAAATTTATTTCAGTGCTCTTCCCTTACTACAAAAGTTCGTTCGATGTCAAGCGATCTAATAGACATTGACGGGTTCAAATCTTTATGTGAATGTGAAAGTATCAGTGATGCAATAAATGAATTGATGCATTATAAATATTACAGTGATGCATTCAAGAATACAGATATCAGCACATTACATCGTGAAGATATCGAACAAATATTACTACTAAGTAGTCTGGAGGAGTTTTCAAGACTCTATAAATTCAACTCCGGCACTCCCAGAAAATATCTAAATTTAGTATCTATGTACAATACAATGTATGTATTAAAGCGTATGCTCAGAGACATTCTTAGTCATAGACCAACATCTTTGGATTTGAAACCATACACAGGGCATTTAGGTGCTAATATGCATTTAAATATTGATGATTTACTGTCTGCAAAGGATGTATCACAGTTTATTGAATCTTTAAAAAATACCGAATATTATAATTGTTTAAATGAAGTATTTTCTAAAGGTGCTAATAATATATTTGAATACGCACTTGCACTCGACTCATATTACTTTGATATTTGCTTCAGATTTGCAAACAAAGAATTAAAGGGGGAAGAAAGCAAGGAGATCTTATCAATCCTTGGAACAAGATGTGATTTCCTAAATATGCAATGGATATATAGAACTAAGAAATACTACAAAGTTAAAGATACCGAAGTATACTCTACACTTATCCCACACTATTACAAACTAGATATAGATGAGATAAAGCAGATGGTGGAAGCTGACAGTCTTGAGGAATTTGAAGCACTGTTTGATGCCACATATTATGGTAAACTCTCTTCAAAGCTTTTTAAAACCAAGCCCGGTATAGAGGAACTTTATGTAGCTGCTCTTGAATATCTGTACAATAAAAATAAAAAGAAAAACCCATATTCATTGGCAACACTTAGCTACTATTTATTTTTTAGAGAGTTGGAGATAAGCAGAGTCATAGAAATAATAGAATCTATCAGGTATTCACTACCTGCAGATGATATTATAACTAAGATTTTAAAACTTAAAACAAGGAGGTCTTTCGCATGATTGAAAGAATGGAATTCTTGAATATCACAGGCCCGAAAGACGATATTGACAGGATCATTGAGACATATATCAGTAAGTACGATTTTCAGTTAGAAAATGCACTGTCCGAACTGAAAAATGTCAAGGAATTGCATGCATTTACTGACAGCAATCCTTATAAAGACATTTTATCCAGATCAGAAGAGCTGAAAGAATACTTTAAGGATAAAAAAATACAAACAGATCGTCACATGAGTATCGAAGAGGCCGACAAAATAACTCGTACACTTTCAGACAAGGTTTATGATTTTTCACAGAAAAAGAGTGAGCTGGAAGCAAAACTTGCAGAGTACGAAGAGAAACTAAAGAATGTTCACTATTTTATAGGGCTGGATTATGACACTGAGAAAATCCTTCATTTTAAATATGTAAACTTCAGATTCGGTTCTATGCCGAAGGAATACTATGAAAAGTTCATGTCATTTGTATATGATGACATTGATACTATTTTCTATAAGGCAAGAGAAATAGATGATAAAGTATGGGGTGTTTACTTTGTACCCGATTCTATAGCTGAACAAATAGATGCCATATACTCTTCTATGCATTTCGAGAGATTTTTCTTGCCAGATGAATATCATGGTACTCCGGAGGTTGCCAGCACAAAGCTTGAAGAAAAAATCAAAGAATTGAAGGACAGTATACTTGCTGTTGACAATAAGATAATAAAAACTCTTGAAGACAGCCATGAGGATTTCCTTTTAGCAAACAAAGTACTTTATAGATTCAACAAAGTATTTGAAGTCAGAAAGTATGCAGCTGCTACCAGAGACAATAGAAAAGATAAAAAGGTATTCTTTATTATCTGTGGATGGTTGACAGAAAAAGATGCTGATAGACTGGCAAAAGAACTTGAAAACGAACCAAGTACATTTTGTATTGTTGAGAGAGATTTATCTAAAGTCCTCAGCACTCCACCTGTAAAGCTTCACAACAATTTCATCTTCAAACCATTCGAGATGTTTGTTGAAATGTACGGCTTACCTAATTATAAAGAATTTGATCCTACCATACTTATAGCTTTGACCTATTCCATTATATTCGGCTTTATGTTCGGAGATGTTGGGCAGGGACTTGTGCTTATGATACTTGGTGGCATCATAGCCTATAAAAAGAAATCGAGACTTGCTGCAATTATTGCCCGATGCGGTTTTTTCTCTACAATATTCGGATTCTTATTCGGTTCGATATTTGGATTTGAAGATATAATAAACCCTATTTGGCTAAGACCTGCAAAGGCTATGACTGCACTTCCGGTTATAGGAAATTTAAATACAGTCTTTGTTGTAACTATTACTCTTGGTATGTTTATCATAATATTTATGATGATATTAAGTATTTTAACAAAACTCAAGTTTAAAAAACCGGGAGAGGCATTATTTGATACAAATGGTGTAGCCGGACTGGTATTCTATACCTCAGCACTTATTACTATTATATTGTTTATGACCGGCAACCCCCTGCCTGCATCCATAGTACTACTTATCATGTTTGTACTTCCTCTAATTTTAATTTTCTTCAAAGAGCCTTTATCAGCTATGTTAGAAAAGAAGAAAGTACATCTTGAGGGTGGTACCGGAATGTTCATTCTACAAGGATTCTTTGAGCTTTTTGAAGTGCTTTTAAGCTACTTCTCAAACTCTCTTTCCTTTGTCAGAGTGGGGGCCTTTGCAGTCAGCCATGCGGCCATGATGGAGGTAGTACTTATGCTTTCAGGTGCCGAAAGCGGTAATATCAACTGGATTGCAGTAGTGCTTGGAAACATCTTTGTAATGGGTATGGAAGGTCTGATCGTAGGTATACAGGTATTGCGTCTGGAATACTATGAGTTATTCTCAAGATTCTATACCGGAGATGGCAGAGCATTTAAGCCTTACTCATAGTGAGCAAATCAATTTATCAACCGGTATGACTTTATCATACAAATTTATATAGTTTAGTTAGGAGAAAAAAATGAATACATTAGTAAAAATAACATTGTCAGTAGCTCTTATTTTAAGCATTGCCGTTCCTTTCATAGCATTTATGATAGGTGAGAAAACAAAGGGTAGATATAAGAAAGCCCTTGCCGGAAATGTAGTTATGTTCTTCGGTGTTATGATAGTTGCAACTGTATTGTTCTTATCAGGCAATGCTTATGCCGCATCTGAGACAGCTGCTTCATCTGCTACAGGATTTGGATATCTAGCTGCTGCTCTTTCAGTAGGTCTTGCCTGTGTAGGTGGTGGTATAGCCGTATCTGCTGCAGCTTCTGCCGCACTTGGTGCTATCAGTGAGGACGGCTCAATACTTGGTAAGTCACTTATTTTCGTAGGTCTTGCAGAGGGTGTTTGTCTTTATGGACTCGTCGTTGCTTTCATGATCCTTGGTCGTTTATAAAGGCAATTCTATGAAAATGTATCTTATAAGTGATAATGTGGATACTCTTACAGGCATGAGACTTGCAGGAGTAGAGGGAGTGGTGGTTCATGAAAAAAATGAGCTTACCGATGCCCTAAATTTCGTTATAAACAGTAAAGATATAGGTATAGTACTTCTTACTGAAAAGTTTTCAAAAGACTATCCTGATCTTGTAAACAAATATAAGATGGAATCACATATACCACTCTTTATTGATATACCGGACAGACATGGTACCGGCAGATCTGAAAACTTTATTACAGATTATGTTAATGAAGCTATTGGATTAAAACTATAATTTCTTGTAAGAGATTGGTCTTACATTTGTACTTTCAGTTTGGCATTTGCCAAACTGATATATTAAGATTAAAAAGGTAGGTATTATCTTGACAATAGAAGAAAAACTACAGCATTTTAGAGAAGCTTGCGTGGCAGAGGCCATGGCTGCAGCTGAAAAAATAATTTCAGATTATAAAACTGCTTTAGAGAAGGACCTTTTGGACTACCAAAACAGTGAGACAAAGCTTGCTGACATGGAGGTAAAAACAGAAGCTACAAGAATTGATAAAGAGACTAATAAGCAGCTCGCTCTTGAACAGATAAAACTACGAATGGAGCTTAGTAAGAAAGCTGACGAATTAAAGGAAAAAATATTTACTCAGCTTGAAGAAAAATTAGCCAATTATCAGTCCAGTCCTGAATATGAGGCATTACTTGATTCGCAGATAGAAAGAGCATTGAAATTTGCAGGCAATGATGAAGTAAAAATATACATAGATCCAAATGATGAGAATTTAGCACATAGTCTTTCTGCTAAACATGATATTGATATAGCTATCAGCAAATATCCTTTTCATGGAGGTATGAGAGCTGTCATTCCTGCCAAAAATATACTGATTGATAATTCTTTTGAGAAAAAAATAGCAGAAGCAAAAGAAAAGTTTGATGTAGAGATGGAGGTACTATAATGGCAACTACAGGTATTATATTTGCAATAAATGGACCGATCGTGAAAACATCAAATGATTCCGGTTTTGAAATGCATGAAATGGTATATGTAGGAAAAGAAAACCTTGTCGGTGAGGTAATAGGTCTTACATCAGACGCAACAATAATTGAGGTTTATGAAGAAACCGGTGGTATAAAACCCGGAGAAATTGTTACCGGTACAGGCTCTCCTGTTTCTGTAACTCTTGCACCCGGTATACTAAATAATATCTTTGACGGTATAGAAAGACCTCTAAGCGAGATAGCAAAGGTTGACGACACTTATATATCCAGAGGTGTAAGTGTAGATTCACTTGATACAAAAAAACTTTGGAAAACTCATATTACAGTAAAACCCGGACAGGCTATAGATGGTGGTACTATTATTGCTGAAGTTCCTGAGACTCCTGCAATAATGCATAGAGTAATGCTCTCTCCACACCTTAAAGGTTATGTCTTGGATGTAGTAGATGATGGTGAATATACTATCAATGATAAGCTACTAACATTGCAACTTACAGATGGCAGTGAGATTCCTGTCAGTATGACGCAGCATTGGCCTATTCGTGTTCCGAGACCTACAAAGAAAAGATTTCCGGCAAGCGTTCCGCTTATCACAGGTCAGAGAATTCTTGATACTCTCTTTCCTCTTGCAAAGGGTGGTACTGCTGCAATTCCGGGAGGTTTTGGTACAGGTAAGACTATGAGCCAGCACCAGATTGCAAAATGGTCTGATGCAAATATTATTATTTATATAGGTTGTGGTGAGCGTGGTAATGAGATGACTCAGGTACTTGAGGAATTCTCAGAACTTATCGACCCTAAGACCGGCAATCCTTTGATGGACAGAACAACTCTTATTGCAAATACTTCAAATATGCCGGTGGCAGCCAGAGAGGCTTCTCTTTATTCAGGACTGACACTTGCAGAGTATTATCGTGATATGGGTTACGATGTTGCGATCATGGCAGATTCTACTTCCAGATGGGCAGAGGCACTTCGTGAGATATCAGGACGACTTGAAGAAATGCCTGCCGAGGAAGGTTTCCCGGCATATCTAGCTTCCAGACTTTCCGCATTCTATGAGAGAGCCGGTATGATGCAAAATCTAAATGGCAGTGAAGGTTCAGTTTCTATTATCGGTGCGGTTTCTCCACAGGGTGGTGATTTCTCAGAACCTGTAACACAAAATACCAAGAGATTTGTACGCTGCTTCTGGGGACTTGATAAGAGACTTGCATATGCAAGACATTTCCCGGCTATACAGTGGCTTGACAGCTATTCAGAGTATTTAACTGATCTCGCTCCTTGGTATGCAGAACATGTAAATAAGAACTTTGTAGAATACAGAAATAGACTTGTATATATACTAAATCAGGAAGCATCATTGATGGAAATAGTGAAACTTATAGGTGCAGATGTTTTACCTGATGATCAAAAGCTTGTACTTGATATAGCTAAGGTTATAAGAGTAGGTTTCCTACAGCAAAATGCATTCCATAAGGATGATACTTGCGTTCCACTTATAAAGCAGTACAAGATGATGGATGTTATACTCTACCTCTATCAGAAGTCAAAAGCTCTTGTACATCAGGGAATGCCTATGAGTGTTTTGCATCAGGACAGTATTTGGGACAGAGTCTCTTCTATAAAGTATGATGTTCCTAATGATAAGCTTGAGATGTTGGATGATTACAAAAAAGACATTGACACATTCTACGAAAAGGTACTTGAAAAGAATGCATAGGAGGTAAAAACATGTCAATAGAATACCTTGGACTTAGTTCCATTAACGGACCACTGGTAGTTCTTGAAGGTGTCAAGGGTGCTGCCTATGATGAAATTGTAGAAATGACAGTAAATGGCAAGGAGAGGCGTCTTGGCAAAATCATAGAAATAAACGGTGATAAGGCGGTCATACAGGTTTTTGAGGGAACAGACGGTATGGCACTTAGAAATACCCATACCAAACTTACAGGAAAACCTATGGAAATAGGCGTTTCAGAAGCAATGTTTGGTAGGACCTTCAATGGTATCGGGGAACCTATAGACGGTCTTGGCAGTGTAGAAGCAGAAAAAACTATAGATGTTAACGGTAAGCCACTAAATCCGGTTACCAGAGAGTATCCAAGAAACTATATCAGAACAGGTATTTCCGCCATTGACGGACTTATGACTCTTATCAGAGGTCAAAAGCTCCCTATCTTCTCAGGTAACGGTCTGCCACATGATGAGCTTGCTGCACAGCTTGTGCGTCAGTCATCACTGGGGGATACAAACAATGGTGATGAGAAATTTGCAGTAGTATTTGCAGCCATGGGTGTAAAGCATGATGTGGCAGATTTCTTCCAGAGAACCTTTGCTGAGAGCGGTGTTAGTGACCATGTTATCACTTTCATCAATCTTGCAAATGATCCTGTAGTAGAAAGACTTATTACTCCAAAGGTAGCACTTACAGTTGCTGAGTATCTTGCCTTTGAAAAGGGTATGCATATACTTGTAATACTGACAGATATGACTTCCTTTGCAGAGGCAATGCGTGAGGTATCCTCTTCTAAGGGGGAGATTCCTTCAAGAAAAGGATTCCCTGGATACCTTTATTCCGAGCTGGCAACCATATATGAAAGAGCGGGTATTGTTAGCGGTGTGAACGGCTCTGTTACACAGATTCCTATACTTACAATGCCAAATGATGATATCACTCATCCTATTCCGGATCTTACAGGATATATCACTGAAGGTCAGATAGTTCTTGATAGAGATCTAAACGGTCAGTCAATCTATCCGCCTATCTCTGTACTTCCTTCACTTTCAAGACTTATGAAGGACGGCATTGGTGAAGGCTTTACTAGAGCCGACCATCAAGATGTAGCAAATCAGCTCTTCTCTTCCTACTCTAAGGTAGGCGATGCCAGAGCTCTTGCATCTGTTATCGGTGAGGATGAATTGTCTGATACGGATAAGCAATATCTAATTTTTGGTAGAGCCTTTGAGCAGATGTTTATCGGTCAATCAATCAATGACAATAGAACTATTTTTGATACATTGGAAATAGGCTGGAAACTTCTTGGCCTTATGCCAAGAGGTGAGCTTGACAGAATTGATACTAAAGTTCTCGATCAGTATTATAAGCCTACATTACTTGATGCAACAGGTGATATAGTTCCTGCTGCAGTAGAGGATTAGTTATGAATATTAATACATTCCCAACCAAGGGTAATTTGATAGCCTCAAAAAATTCCCTGGCACTGGCAAGACAGGGCTATGGCTTGATGGATAAGAAAAGAAATATTCTTATTCGTGAGCTTATGGGACTGATTGATGAGGCTAAAGAAATCCAGAAAAAAATAGATACAACATTCAGTGCCGCATATCAGGCACTGATGTATGCCAATATTGAGTTAGGCATTGATTTCGTGTCCGATGTAGCAGGTTCCATACCTGTCGAAGAGAGTATACAGATAAAAACCAGATCTGTAATGGGTACTGAAATTCCTCTTGTCAGATTTGATGATGCTCCAATAACTCCCACTTATACTTACTATTCTACAAGAGAGTCACTTGATAGAGCCAGAGAATGCTTCAATGAGGTAAAAAGGCTTACTGTCAAACTTTCTATGATAGAAAATTCCGCATATAGACTGGCAAGCAATATAAAAAAGACTCAAAAAAGGGCCAATGCCCTAAAGAATATTACTATTCCAACCTATGAAACTCTCACCAAAAATATTACCAATGCCTTAGAGGAAAAGGATCGTGAGGAGTTTACAAGGTTGAAGGTTATAAAATCCTGGAAAGATGCATAATGAAACTAATGAGATTCTTCTTAGGGCTTATATTCAGCTTTTCACTGATGTTTATTGTGCTTATTACTTCCATTGAAATCGCTGCATATTCCGACTTTTCCTTTTATGAAAAGGAGTATAATAAATATGCAGTAACTACCTTTGTAGGCATATCAATGCCTGAACTTGTGGATATTACAAAGGATATGATGAGCTATTTAAAGGGACGTAGAGAAAATATATCTGATATACGGGCGAATATAAATGGAGTAGAAAATGTTCCTTTCTTTAATGAAAAAGAAATCGCCCATATGGAAGATGTAAAAGAGCTTTTTACTGCTGCGGCATATATAAGACACCTGCTTGTCGCAGTCAGTATAATTTGCCTTATATTATCCAAAATATTTAATGGTAGGATATTAGATTTTCTTTCAAATACACTTATATTCGGTACATTATTTACACTATGTATATCCGGTATTCTTGTATTTATCATTTCAGAAAACTTTGAAAAATACTTTATCCTTTTTCACCATATGCTTTTTGAAAATGATTTTTGGATCTTGAATCCTGCTACTGACAATCTGATAAACATGGTTCCGCAAGGCTTCTTTGTGGATATAACAAAGAGAATATTGATTGTATTTTCTGCATTTATTATCTTTATGATAGGCAGTGGTATGGCCCTTAGGAAAAGCTATAAATAAGGTGTAGATATAACACCTTATTTTTATTTGCATTAAAATTGATATTGTGATAGATTATGTTTTTAGAAAAATATTTTTAGGAGGTTATTTATGAAAAAGAAATGGTGGCATGGAAAAGTTGCCTATCAGATATATCCAAAAAGTTTTAATGATACTACAGGAAATGGTGTCGGTGATTTAAGAGGTATTATAGAAAAGCTTGACTATCTAAAAGAGCTAGGTGTAGATATAATATGGCTCTCTCCTTGCTATTGCTCTCCCTTTGCAGATCAGGGCTATGATATTTCCGACTATTATAATATAGACCCGGTTTTTGGAAATATGGATGATATGGATGAGCTTTTGGCTGAAGCTAAAAAAAGAGATATGTACATCCTTATGGATCTTGTAGTAAATCACTGCTCTGATGAGCATGAGTGGTTTAAAAAGGCCATGGCTGATCCTGACGGTGAATATGGCAAATACTTCTACATAGAGGAGGGCAAAGACGGCAAAGAGCCAAATAACTGGCGTTCATACTTTGGTGGTAGTGCTTGGGAAAAAATTCCCGGTACAAATAAATACTATCTTCACCTCTTCCACAAGAAACAGCCTGATCTTAACTGGGAGAATAAAAAAGTTCGTGATGAAATATATACAATGATAAACTGGTGGTTTGAAAAGGGGCTTGCAGGCTTTAGAATTGATGCAATTATAAATATAAAGAAGGCCCTCCCTATAATTGACTATTGCTACTCACCGGATCGAGAAGACGGCTTTGTAGAGCCACATAGAATGCTTAAGGACGCTATAGGGGTAGGTGACTTCCTTACAGAACTTAAAAATGAAACATTTGCCAAGCATGACGCTTTCACAGTAGGAGAAGTATTTGACGAGCGTGAAGAGGATATCCCTCTTTTCATCGGTGATGACGGCTATTTTTCAAGTATGTTTGACTTCAATGAGACAATATTTGGAAAGAGTAGAAACGGTTGGTATGACTGCAAGCCTATTACTCCCGATGACTATAAGAGATGCTGCTTTGAGACTCAGGAAAAAATCGGTGATATCGGAATGATTTCTACCATTATCGAAAACCATGACGAGCCAAGAGGTGTGAGCCACTATATCCCTGCAGACGAGCTTAGCGAAACCGCAAAAAAATTCCTCGGTACAATGCAGTTTATGCTTCGCGGACTTCCGTTTATCTACCAAGGCCAGGAAATAGGTATGGAGAATGTAAATTTCACCTCTATGGAGCAGATAGATGATATATCAACCCGTGACCAGTATAGAGTAGCAATTGAAGCCGGAATTTCTCCGGAGGAGGCATTTGCGTCTGTGAAGCATTACAGCCGTGACAATAGCCGTACACCTTTCCAATGGGATGATAGCAAAAATGCCGGCTTTACTACAGGAACACCATGGCTTATGGTAAGTCCTGACTATAAGAGAATCAATGCTGCATCACAAATAAATGATCCTAACTCACTACTCTCTTACTATAAGAAGCTTACTGCTCTTAGAAAGAATCCTGAGTACTCTGAGACAGTTGTATATGGTAAGACTGTACCATATCTCCCCGAAACCAGTAGACTTATGGCTTTTGAGAGAGTGTCTGAAAATCAGACCTTACTTGTACTTGGCAATTTCCAAACACAACCACAGACTGTAAAACTCCCTTCTAAATGCAAAAAGGTGGTTCTAAACAATTTGGAAAATGTTGATTTTGTTTCAGATACTGAGATAAAGCTTGAAGGATATCAGGCTTTAGTTGTAGAGATATAAAATAAAACCCTATCAGAGGTAAACATCCTCTGATAGGTTTTTTGTAACTAAAAATCGTATCCTCTATAAAACGACCTTTACTATATCCCTTTCTGAAATAGTATTACAAACTATGTTTTCTTATACCATTATTATGTAATAGATATTAAATTAATATCTCACCCTCTACCATACAACTCAGTTAGATATTTGATATTCTTCCATATATCTTCACCTATCTCACCTTCTGTAAGTCTGAACATCCAGTTCTTGCCGATAGTTGATGGTGTATTCATTCTATACTTATGGTCATAGTGCAGATAATCCTGTATAGGTATAATACAGGTATCTGAAACACTGCTCATAGCTGCCCTGATAATAGCATCACAGACTTCTGTATTCTTTGCTGACTTCTTTACATTAAAGTATGCAAGTACTTTATTATACTCTTCCTCTGTAATGTCATCAAGCCAGCCTATCATTGTCTCATTATCATGTGTTCCGGTATAGACTACACTGTTTCTTGTATAATTGTGCGGAAGATAGTCGTTGGCATTTCCGGTATCTCTGGAGTCAAATGCAAACTCCAATACCTTCATCCCCGGGTAACCGCTATCATTCACCAGCTGTCTTACACTATCAGTCACATACCCTAGGTCCTCGGCTATCAGCTTGCAATCACCCAGCCTCTCCTTAATCTTATTGAAAAGCTCTATGCCCGGTCCCTTTTCCCAATGACCTCCGGCAGCAGTCTCATTCTCAGCCGGAATAGAATAATACTCATCAAATCCTCTAAAATGATCTATACGAATAACATCATATTTTTCAAAGTTCTTCTTTAATCTCTTTATCCACCATTTGAAGCCTGTTTCCCTGTGATATCCCCAAGCATATAGTGGATTTCCCCAAAGTTGTCCGTCAGGCGCAAATCCATCAGGTGGGCAACCGGCTACCGCCACTGCCTTACCGTCTTCATCCATCTGGAAAAGTTCCGGATGTGACCAGGTGTCTGCACTGTCCATTGCTACATATATTGGAATATCTCCAATAATCTCTACGCCATTCTTATTAGCATATGCCTTTAATTTCTTCCACTGAACATCAAACTTGTACTGCAAGAATTGATAGAACTCAATATCAAAATAGAGTTTCTCTCTATAATAATTGATTGCATAGTTATATCTGTCTCTAATATCCTTTGGCCAAGTGCTAAAAGGCTCTCCATTAAAATAGTCTTTTAGTGCCATAAACAAAGAATAGTCCCAAATCCATTTTGAGTTTTCATAGACAAAATCTTGAAAGCTGTCATCCTCATAAACCTTGGATCTCTCATATGCCTTATGCAAAAGCTCAAATCTTCCATCATAAAGCTTTTTGAAATCTATCTTTTTTAGATTTGTTCCAAAATCTATACTTTCACATTCTTTCTTTGTTAAAAGTCCCTCTTCTACCAAAGTCTCCAAATCAATAAAATATGGATTACCTGCAAATGTTGAAAAAGACTGATAAGGCGAGTCTCCATATCCTGTAGGTCCAAGTGGCAATATCTGCCAAAAAGACTGCTTAGCTTCCTTTAGCTTGTCTACAAATTTATATGCTTCTTTTCCAAAGCTTCCTATGCCATACTTACCCGGAAGACTACTTATATGTAATAATATTCCACTTTTTCTCATTATTTTCCTCCTTATTTTTTAAGGGGCTGTCACACCAAAGACAAATACCTCCTTATATAGCATTTCGGATACTATATTTTGCGTATTATATTCTTAAAGCGACAACCCCTTATATCAATTTTATAGGTATCAAATTATTTGATAGCTCCGTCTACCATTCCCTGAATGATTTGCTTTTGTGCAATCAAGAATAATATTACTATAGGAATCATAGCAAGGAAAGCAGCACTAAGAATCAAATCCCACTGCTTTACATATGATCCGACAAAGCTACTTACTGCAATAGGCAAAGTCTTAATCTTACCATTAAGTCCAAGCATAATAGATGGAAGCAAGTAGTCATTCCATATCCACAGACCATTCAATATAAGTACTGTCATCTGCACCGGACGAAGTAGTGGCAAAATTATTCTAAAGAAAGTACCCTCAGGAGAGCAACCATCTATCCAAGCCGCTTCTTCAAGTTCCTTTGGAATGCCCTTTATAAAACCATGCAATACAAAGATTGACATAGAACCTCCAAATCCGAGGTATGCAAATATTACACCCTTATAGCTTGAGAGCATTTGTATTCCTGTAAAGCTTCCTATATTTTTGAATACTGTAAGTATTGGAAGCATAACTACCTGGAATGGAATAACCATTGCCGCTACGAACATCATAAATATAAAGTTTGACCAACCCTCCTTGTGATGACGGCTCAGTATCCATGCTGCCATAGATGAAAATAATGTTAAAAGTATAAGTGACACTACTGTAATTATAAGTGAACTTTTAAAAGAACTCCAATAACTGAAGTTATCATTATTTATAACACCTTTAAAGTTCTCAAACATCTGTCCCCAATTTTTTGGAAGAGTTATGGGACTTATTACTATATCGGCACTAGTCTTTGCAGAGTTTATAACTACTAAAAAGAATGGACATAGTATAAAAAATGCAATAATAAAACCGATAATACTTCCAATCAAATTTCTAAACTTTTGTGATTTCATTATAGCTCTATCTCCTTCTTCTTACTGATTGCAACCTGTGTCAAAGATACTGCTGCAAGTATGATAAAGAATACAACAGCCTTAGTCTGACCCAATGCATAATTATTCTTTCTGATAGCTGTATTGTAAATATTGAGTGCCAAAAGCTCTGTAGCCTGAATAATCTTTGGTCCCATAATACGGCTTGGTGCACCATTAGTTATTGCAAGGTTTAAGTCAAACTGTTTAAATGAGTTTACCAAAGTAAGGAATATACATACCGTGAATGTATTGGCAATCATCGGTATCTTTATCTTAAATAATGTTGTAAGTGTTGAAGCTCCATCAACTCCGGATGCCTCCAATACATCCTTTGGCACAGTCTGAAGACCTGTCAAATAAATAAGCATTATGTAACCTGCATATTGCCATGTATTTACTATCAAAATAGAAAGCAGAGCAAGGTTTGCATCAGTAAGCATAGATAATGAACCTGCAAATATAGTTGTAAATACCTTATTAAATATAAACTGCCATACATAACCAAGTACAAGACCACCAATCAGGTTTGGTAAAAAATAAGCTGATCTAAAAAATGATGTACCTTTCATCTTTGATGAACATACAAGTGCCAACACAAATCCAACCACATTAACCAAAATCATATTTATAACTGTATATATAAGAGTAATCACAAAAGAATATACATAGTCTGACTGTTTAAACATGGTAATGTAGTTTTCAAATCCTACAAATCTTGTAACTTGTATTCCATTCCAATCTGTAAATGAATAAATAATACCTAAAATAAACGGAATTATAACAGTCACCGCAAAGGTAAATACCATTGGGAATAAAAATACCATATTTACTATCTTTGTATGCTTCTTGTGCGGCATTTTAAATATGCCCAATATAAGTAAAATAACACCCAGTATAAGTATATATCCTCTAAGCTCCCCTGTAGCCCCTGTTAGATCTAAAATCAATGCATAAACTGTAATTATTGCTCCAAGAACCAGCATTGCCAAAGGAATAATTTTTTTATTTGTATTCAATTTTCACTCCTTTCAATAAACTTAATTTAAAACTAAAATCTATCTATAAAAAATAGCGACTTTAAAAAGTCGCCATTCAAAGTTTCTTAAAACAGAAAAATCTATTTTACGATAGACACCGCACTTAACAATATATACCTCGAGCAATCCGAGCTTCAAATCATCTAAACTTCAAAGACCGGAATGCTCTAAAATTTGCGAAGCATTTTAAAAATATTATTTCTTATTGTTTGCTATATAATCAGCCATTGTTGACTTCATCATAGTTACAAAATTATCCTTTGTGATACTTCCCTTTGCAAATGAATCAAATACAAGTCCAAGTGCATTTTGTGCAAGACCCTCCGGCATATTTGACCATGCCCATGAAGATGTCTCACCTGCGTCTACATACTTCTTAAGGCTAACTGCAAGTGGAGTCTCAGGCTCAATTGTACTGTTTGTATATGGTGAAATCATACCTGCCTCTTTAACAAGAATCTCCTGTGCATCAGGATCTGTAGCAAGGAAATCAAGGAATGCCTTAGCACCCTCTACATTCTTACCATCTTTGTATACACACCACCATGATGGGCAATCTGCAAGGATTCTTGTCATATCTGACTTTGTGAAAGCAAGTGGTAAAAGACCTGCCTTAAATGTTACATTGTATGTTGGGAGTGAAGGATCAATCCAGTTACCCTGTGTAATGAATGCTGTCTTACCCTGTGCCCAAAGTGCAAGCTGATCATCATATGTTCCTGAAACAAGTACCTGAGGATCTGCATATTTGAAAAGAAGCTCTGTCATATCAGCAAACTCAGCAAGTCTTGCATCATCAAGCTCACCCTTCATAGCCATATCAAAATACTTGTTGTCGCCTCTCTCAAGACCACCTGTATAGTAATAACCGAATATATGGTTACCTGTTGACCAGTACATCTGTCCTGCCTCTGCAGCAACTGATGCTACTGCCTGAATACCAAGCTCATCCTTCATACTATCAAGCTTCTCAAAAGCAGCTTTGAAAGCATCATAATTCTTAAGTGATGCAGGATCGATACCTGCCTTCTCTAAGATATCTGCATTATATGTTATTCCATATCCTTCTACTGCATATGGGAAACCTACTACCTTACCTGTTGCCTTATCTTTGTAAGCAAAGTCTGTATTCTTTGCAAACTCAGTATCGCTAAGATCTGCTACCATATCTGTCCAGTTAGCATAGTCTCCGTCACCACCGATAACAAAAATATCAGGCATATTGTCAGCAGCCTTATAGCTCTTTATCTGACCTTGAATATCAACACCACCACCAAGTGACTCGATGACAACTTCCTGACCGGTCTTCTCTTTAAACTTCTCCGCAGCTTTCTTTAACTGCGCATCAATCTCGATCTTTCCGTTTATAAGTCTAAGTGCATCACCACTTGCTGTAGCTGTGTCAGACTTGCTCTCGTCAGATTTGCTCTCTGCAGCACTCTTTTGAGTATCTGCACCACCGTCACTCTTTGCAGCACCTGATCCACAACCTGCCAACATAGCAGATACAGCCAATACACCTACTGCAACACTCAAAAATCTCTTTTTCATTATAATCTCCTCCATTTGAGTATCTTAATGTTATTAGTCAACATTTTAACATATTTTTTATGCATTATCAAGTAATAATACAACAGCCTCATATGGCTTTAATATACTATTCTCCCTAATATCCCTCTCATAATTAGATATCAAAACCTTAGCTTTTTCATAGCCTGAGAAGTCAAACTTTTGCTCTGTCTTACTGAAATTACATACTGTTAAAAGTTTCTTACCATCCAGACTTCTGGTATAGGCAAAAATATTATCATCTTCCGGAATTAAGAGTTCGTATTTTCCATACACTATGATCTCATTTTCTTTTCTGAGTCTTATAAGTTTCTTATAATAGTGGAATACAGAATCTTCTCTCTTTAACTGGTCTGCCACATTGATCTTTTTATAATTAGGATTAATAGCAATCCAAGGTGTGCCGGTAGTAAATCCTGCATTCTCGCTTGCATCCCACTGCATAGGTGTTCTTGCATTGTCCCTGCTCTTATGTGCGATCTTAGGGAACATGTCCTCTTTAGTAAAGAGTCCGCTTTCAACAAGCTCTCTGTAAGCATTGATAGACTCAAGATCTCTAAAATCATCTACAGAGTTAAATACCGTATTTGTCATTCCCAGCTCTTCACCCTGATATACATAAGGTGTACCCTGCATCATATGTAAACAGGTGGCTATACATTTTGCAGAAAGCTCTCTAAATTCATCACTCTCATCACCAAGTCTTGATACAATTCTAGGCTGGTCATGGTTACAAAAATACAGACTGTTCCATGCTACGCCGTCAAGACCCTTCTGCCATTTGCTCAAATTCTCCTTTAAAGGAACTAGTGGCATCGGCTTTGTAGACCATTTGAACTTTTCACCGCTGTCAAGATCTGTATGCTCAAACTGGAATACCATATTAAGTTCATTACCCTCGCTGTTTGCATATTTTTTTGCCTCTTCAAGAGTAACTCCTGCAGTCTCACCTACTGTCATAATATCAAACTTTGAAAGCACCTTTTCATTCATCTCTTTCAAATAATCATGTACCTTCGGACCATTTGCACATATTCCCATATCACCATAAAGTCCAACTACCTTTGCATCCGGATAACCTTCAGGTTTTGAAATAAGGCTTATAACATCCATTCTGAAACCGTCAATTCCCTTTTCACACCACCTTGTCATCATATCAAAGACTTCTTTTCTTACTTTAGGATTTTCCCAGTTAAGATCAGGCTGCTTTACAGAGAAAAGGTGTAGATAATACATATCCGTTTTTTCATCATACTTCCATGCCGGACCTGAGAATGCGGAGCCCCAGTTGGTAGGTTCCTTGCCGTCCTTGCCGTCCTTCCAGATATAGTAATCTCTCTTTTCATTATCCTTTGAGCTACGACTCTCCACAAACCATGGATGCTCATCTGAGGTATGATTGACTACCAGATCCATCACTATCTTGATTCCTCTCTCATGTGCAGCAGAGAGCATCTTATCAAAGTCTTCCATATTACCAAACTCAGTCATTATATCCTCATAATCACTAATATCATATCCATTGTCATCATTTGGAGATTTATATACCGGAGATAACCATATTACATCTATTCCCAATTCTTTAAGATAATCAAGCTTGCTTGTAATACCGTTCAGATCACCTATTCCATCACCATTGCTATCGTAAAAGCTTCTTGGATATATTTGATATACTATCGCTTCCTTCCACCATGCTTTCTTCATATTTCACCTCGCGATTCATTTTATTTTGCTTAGCATACCACAATGAATTCCCCATGTAAATCTCAACTTTTTCGTTACTTTGACGAAAGATGGCTCACTTTTTTGGTGAAGAGTACGATTGAATCCCTATGATTTATTTTATATACTTAAGGCATAAATTTTCATATTTATTTAGGAGGCAATATGGCTAGTTTATCATTAAAGAATATTCAAAAAGTTTATCCAAACGGCTTTAAAGCTGTTCAGGATTTCAATCTTGAAATCGCAGACAAAGAGTTCATCATCTTTGTAGGACCTTCAGGTTGTGGTAAGTCTACAACACTTCGTATGATTGCAGGTCTTGAGGATATCTCAGGAGGTACACTTGAAATCGACGGTAAGGTAATGAATGATGTTGAGCCTAAGGACAGAGATATCGCCATGGTTTTCCAGAACTATGCTCTTTATCCACATATGTCAGTATATGACAATATGGCATTCGGTCTTAAGCTTCGTAAGAGACCAAAAGATGAGATAGATAAGCTTGTTCGTGAGGCTGCAAAAATACTTGACCTTGAGAAGCTTCTTGACAGAAAGCCAAAAGCTCTTTCAGGTGGACAAAGACAGAGAGTTGCAATGGGTCGTGCTATCGTTCGTAATCCTAAGGTATTCCTTATGGATGAGCCGCTTTCAAACCTTGATGCAAAGCTTAGAGTACAGATGCGTATCGAGATCTCAAAGCTTCATCAAAGACTTGGTGCTACTATTATCTACGTTACTCATGACCAGACAGAGGCTATGACACTTGGTACCAGAATCGTTGTTATGAAGGATGGTATAGTACAGCAGGTTGACTCTCCTGAGAACCTTTACAATGCACCTCGCAATCTCTTCGTTGCAGGATTTATCGGTTCACCACAGATGAACTTTATGGATGCGGTTGTTGAAAACAAGGGTGAAGATGTATATCTTAAGGTAGGAAAACATGCTCTTAAACTTCCTGTTACAAAGGCGCATAAGTTCAAAGATGGTGCTTATAATGGCAAGACTGTTGTTCTTGGTATTCGTCCTGAGGATATGCATGATTCAGAGCTCTTTATCAACAGCTCTCCTGACAGCGTTATCGAGTCTGATATCAAAGTTTATGAGCTTCTTGGTGCAGAGGTATTCTTATACTTTGATGTAGAAGGATTCCAAATGACAGCTAGAGTAAATCCTAGAACAAATCTTAGAACAGGTGACCATGCCAAGTTTGCACTTGATATGGAGAAAGTTCATATCTTTGATAAGGAAACAGAGCTTACAATTACAAACTAATCTTATAAGGGGGTATTTTTACCCCTTTATTTTTTATATTCGATAGCAAAATACTTTTGACCACCACATCATTTAAAGCTATAATATATTTATGAGTAATGATATTAAAAATGAATTAAAAAAAATATACAAGCTTACCGGTATAAAACTAAGTGTTGAAAATGAAGATGAAATAGATATCTCAAGTTTGAAGAAGCTCTCCGCCGCATATAAGGAAAAATACTCTAACTCAAATCTTCTTTTTAATATACTTAGCGGTGTTTATCCATATAAGGAGCAGGCAAATGCTATAAAAGCTTTGGGCATAAAGCCAAATACCAAAATGCGGCTTTATCTTATATATATACCTGCCAATCTTGATGAAAACATCACAAAGATAATAACTTCCCTCTATCCCGGGAAAAATTCAGAGTATCTTTGTATGACTGATTCTACACATATTTGCTTTCTATATTTAGGAGAGGATAATATAGCACATCCTCTACTAGATGTTATAGAAACCGAAGGGATGACAGGAGCCTATATTGCCTACAGCGATATATTTACAGATGCCACCTCTTTGTCACAGGAATATTATGAACTTAACCAAGCATTGACAATAAGCCAGATCTTTTACTCAGACAAAAAGATAATAACTCCCACTGATTTAGGTGCGGGTGAGCTTATCTATAATATTCCAAGACATGTATGTGAAAATTTTTTAAAAAATAATATGTGTGAAGCCATAGATGATGAGAGTATGCAACTTGTAAATATCTTTCTTCGTCACAATCTAAGTATTGCAGAGACTTCCAGATATATGCATATGCATAGAAATACCTTGGTCTATAGAATAGAGCAAATCGAGAAAAAATATGGTGTTGATATAAAAACCTTTGAGGGGGCCAGTTTATTCAATATAGCCATACTTATTACAAATTTTTTGAAGGTGAAAAATAATGAATGATACTTTTTATGAATTACTTGTAAAGAAAAACAAACCTGATACAACTGCACTTATACTTTCCGCAATAAATATCATTGCCATAGTATTTTTATTTATACTCTCACTTTCCTTTCAGCCTGCAATAATACTTGCTGTAGGACTTGGCCTTGTTTTTTATTATTTCGTATATCCAAAAATATCTGTGGAGTATGAGTATTCTTTATTGAATTCAGATTTGACTGTTGATGCTATATATAACAAGACAAAAAGAAAAAATATCCTTACCATGGATATAAAGACTTTAGAAGCAGCTTTTCCTACTTCATCTCCTAAGATGAATAGCCGGAGAAATGGTAAGCAAATAGACTGTTCTACATCAGATATGCAATCTTCTTATTGCCTTATCTTCCCAAACAGTGGTGAGAATATTCTACTGTTTATCACTCCTGATGATCATCTGCTTGATATGCTAAAGCGTGTAGCTCCAAGAGCTTTTATGTAAAAACAGGGGGTATGTGACTCATTTTGAATCGCATACTCCCTGTTTTAAGTTTATTTCTAACTGCTATTTTTTCTCTTCACAGCCATATCTTTATAAATTTGCTACTTTCTTTTCATATATTTTTTTCATAAGAAAGATATCAAAGAATGCACATCCAAGTTCTGCCAGAGGTATTGCAAACCACACTGCTTCCAATCCAAATACTTTCGTTAGTACAAATGCAAATGGAAGTATCAGTATCAGCTGTCTTAAAAAAGAAGCATAAAGTGCATACATACCGTTTCCAAGAGATTGAAAAGTTGCAATAGCTATTACATCAAATGCAGCCAAAATAAAGCAAAGGCTGCAGATCTTGAGTGCCGGTATACCAAGTCTTAACATCTCTTCATTCGGACTGAAGAGTAACATAAGCTCTTTTGGAAAAATCCAAAAAACCGCTGTTCCAATCACCATTATAAAAACCGAAGTTAAAAATGAATATTTAATAGCTTTCATTATTCTTTTTTTATTCTTTGCACCATAATTATAAGCCACTATCGGCGTCATACCGTTGTTCAATCCAAAAATAGGCATGAATACAAAGCTTTGAAGCTTATAGTATATTCCAAGTACATTTACAGCCATGTCTGAATACCTTACAAGTATCTTATTAAGTCCAAGTATCATAAGTGTTGACATAGACTGCATAGCTATGGACGGCACACCCACTCTGTATATCTCCTTAATAATTGCAAGATCAGGTTTAAATATATGCTTACCAAAGCTTATATTAACCTCCTCATTGTATTTTACATTAAAAATAAAGGATAATGTCATTGCTACAATCTGTCCGGAAACCGTAGCTATAGCAGCACCTGCTATGCCTAGTTTAGGTGCTCCCAAAAGTCCAAAAATTAATATAGGATCTAAAATAATATTTATAATTGCTCCCACACCCTGAGTAATCATATTATAAATGGTCTTACCTGTGGACTGTAAGATCCTCTCAAAAGTTACCTCAAGTATCAAACCAAATGAGAATATCGTTACAATAGATAGATATGAATATCCAAGCTTTCTTATGCTCTCATTACTTGTCTGTGAATCAAAGAAAAGCTTTGTGGCCACACTTCCAAATATTGCAAAGCCTATTGAAGCCAAAACTCCAAGAAGTATAGCACTATCTGCAGTCTTCTTTGCCTTTTCCTTATTTCCCTCTCCTAGCGTTCTTGAAAGCAATGCATTTATACCCACACCGGTACCTACAGATACCGCTATCATAAATATCTGTATAGGATATGCCAGCGAAACTGCCGCCAGTGCATCAGAACTATATCTTGCTACAAATATACTGTCTACTATATTATATAGTGACTGTACCAAAAATGAAATCACCATAGGTGTACTCATAGAAAAAAGAAGCTTACCTACCGGCATCACTCCCATTCGATTTTCTTTTTTCTCTATCATCATATCTCCTAAAAATACAAGTATCTCTATATTTTACAACTTTTACAAACTTTTTTCTATTTAAAAACGCTTTACAGTTCGCTTTATACCTCTATTTCTGACTTTTATTTTACAGTACATAGTCTATATATGAACATAATATGAATATTTCTTCTAAAAGTTGATAAATAGCTTGCTAAGTGCTAAAATATCTTGATTAGTAGACACTTTTGCAATAATCTATAGTTGATATGTTGTTATAGTCTAATTTTTTTTTGGAGAAACCATAATGAATTTTATTGAAAAGATATTTGGTACACATAGTGAAAGAGAGCTTAAAATAATAGAACCTACTATTCAAAAAATATTGAGCTTACAGAGTACTATGCAAGCCATGAGTGATGAGGAATTAAAAGAACTTACACCAAAGTTCAGACAAAGACTGGCGGATGGAGAAACCTTGGATGATATTCTTCCTGAAGCATTTGCCGCTGTTAGAGAAGCTTCCAGAAGAGTTACCGGTATGGAGCACTTCAAAGTACAGCTTATTGGTGGTATGGTCCTCCATCAGGGTCGTATCGCAGAGATGAGAACAGGTGAAGGTAAAACTCTTGTTTCAACCTGTCCTGCATATTTGAATGCACTTGCAGGCAAGGGTGTACTTGTTGTAACCGTTAATGACTATCTTGCAGAGCGTGACTCTAAATGGATGGGTGATATTCATAGATTTTTAGGGTTGAGCGTAGGCTGTGTTCTAAACTCTATGAACTCTGAGCAAAGACAGGAACAATATGCCTGCGACATTACCTATGTCACCAACAATGAGTTGGGATTTGACTATCTACGTGATAATATGGCAATATACAAAAAAGATCAGGTTTTAAGAGAACTTGATTTTGCCATCATTGATGAGGTGGACTCCATCCTTATAGATGAGGCTAGAACTCCTCTTATTATTTCCGGTCAGTCTGGTAAGTCTACAAAGCTTTATGAGATTTGTGATATGCTGGCAAAGCAGCTTGAAAGAGGTGAGGCAAGTGCTGAATTTACAAAGATGGGTGCACTTATGGGTGATGAAATCGAAGAGACCGGAGATTTTATCGTCAATGAAAAGGATAAGGTTGTAAACCTTACAGAAGAAGGTATTCATAAAGTAGAAAAATACTTTAATATAGAAAACCTTGCAGACCCTGAAAATCTTGAAATACAGCATTGTATTATCCTCGCTCTTAGAGCCAATAATCTTATGTTCAGAGATAAGGACTATGTAGTAAAAGATGATGAAGTACTTATCGTAGATGAGTTCACAGGTCGTATAATGCCCGGAAGAAGATATTCTGATGGATTACATCAGGCTATAGAGGCTAAGGAACATGTAAATGTACAAAGAGAATCAAAGACTCTGGCTACAATCACATTCCAGAACTTCTTTAACAAATTTGTAAAGAAAGCAGGTATGACCGGTACCGCTCTAACCGAAGAAAAGGAGTTTAGAAATACCTATGGTATGGATGTTATCGCAATTCCAACCAATAGGCCTATTGAAAGAAAAGATCAGGATGATGTTGTTTATAAGAGTAAGAAAGAAAAATTCAAAGCTGTTGTAGAAGAGATCAAAGAAACTAATGCCAAGGGACAGCCTGTGCTTGTAGGTACTATTACTATTGAAACCTCAGAAATGCTTTCAAAGATGCTGAAAAAAGAAGGCATAAACCATACAGTACTTAATGCAAAATTCCATGAAAAAGAGGCTGAAATCGTAGCAAATGCCGGTTTGCATGGTGCTGTTACTATTGCCACAAATATGGCCGGCCGTGGTACTGATATTAAGCTTGACGAAGAAGCACTCAAGGCAGGTGGTCTTAAGGTAATTGGTACTGAAAGGCATGAGAGTAGACGTATTGATAATCAGTTAAGAGGTCGTTCAGGTCGTCAAGGTGATCCTGGTGAGTCAAGATTCTATATCTCACTTGAAGACGATTTAATGAGACTCTTCGCATCAGAAAGACTTATAAAGATTTTTAATGCCTTGGGTGTTCCTGAAAACGAGCCTATAGAGCATGGTATGCTTACCAGAGCTGTAGAGAAAGCTCAGATGAAAATCGAGAGCAATAACTATGGTATAAGAGAAAACCTCTTAAAGTATGACGAGGTAAATAACGAACAAAGAGAAGTTATCTACGAAGAAAGAAATAAGGTACTGGAAGGCGACAATATGCGTGACACTATCCTTCGTATGATAAATGATATCATTGAGCGTTCTGTAAATATGGCTATCTCTGACGAAATACCTGCAAGTGAATGGAATTTTGTAGAGCTCAATGAACTTATCCTTTCTACAATACCACTCTCACCTCTTTCTTATTCTCCTGAAATGGACAATATGAAAAAGGATGAACTTATTCAGAAACTTAAAAAAGAGGCTGTTGAGCTTTATGAGGCAAAGGAAGCTGAATTCCCGGATGCAGAAAAAATTCGTGAACTTGAGCGTATTATCCTTCTAAAGACTATTGACAATAAGTGGATGAACCATATTGATGATATGGAGCAGTTGCGTCAAGGTATAGGATTGCAGGCACTGGGTCAAAGAGATCCGCTTGTAGAATACAAAATGGCTGCTTATGATATGTTTGATGAAATGACAAGAGGTATATCTGAGGATACTGTGCGTATTCTGTATCATCTTAAGGTGGAGCAGAAAGTTGAGAGAGAGCCTGTAGCCAAGGTTACCGGAACTAATAAGGATGACAGTACTGTAAAGAAGCCTGTGCGTATTGAAGCAAAGATTTATCCAAATGATCCATGTCCATGTGGAAGTGGAAAAAAGTATAAACAATGCCATGGCAGAAAGGGAATGACATTATAAATTTACGGAGAGATTATGAGTATTAAAAATAATAAAGCATCTTTTATAGGATCAATATTTATAGGTGTAGTATTGATTGTAGCAGGTCTGATATATGGCTATATGCATTCAAAATTGTTCCTTACATTTAATTCCGCTGAAAAAATGTATAAGGATGAATATTACTACATTTCAGACAATAAAGAGGTATACGCTTTAAGTATATATGATATATCAAGTACCGGTATTACCTCTGATGATGGAAAAATTGAACTTTACCAGATAATTGGAGGCAATGGTAGTCTTTATTATATGACTGCAAATCCAAACAATTCAAAGATCAAATCTTTGATTGACCTCTATGATAAATATACAAGTGAAGAGCATGGTGAAGACGACCTTCCACCTGTAAACTATTTGATGGTGGAATTGATTTCTGATGACAGCTACAATTTAGATATTATTAAAGATTTAGCTGATTCGTTTGATCCGGACTATACCTATAGAAATGATGGTTCTCTTCATGATGACTTCTATCTTAAAAATACATCTCTTGCAGGCTCCATCGCCTTTCATATAGCTATCACTTTAGTTATTATGGCGATTGGTATAGGCATTATTATCGTTGCACTTACCAGAAAGTCTAAGAATCAGGATACATATGAGAGGCTTTGTGAGCTGGATGAGAGACTTAGAGGTAACATAGGTGAACTTGAAAATATAGCCGACTATGTGGATAAATCTCTTGGTGCTTTTGTGTATAAAGATCATCTTATACTTAATACCAAGTTCGGATTTGATATGTTTAATTTAAAAAATCTGGTTTGGATTTATCACAATATTACAAAGCATAAGATGTATGTAGTTATCACTGTAAGTGTAGATTTTGCATTGCAGATAAATCTATATGAGGATGGCAGAATTCGTGAACAAAGAGTTATGCTTACAAATGATAAAAAGGCAGAGGATGCTATCGGTTCACTTCTCACCTATATAGGTATGAATTATCCAAATTCGATTATTGGATTCACACCTGAGGCAAAAGAAGCATATCGTGAGTTTAAACTCACACATAAATAATATAATTTAACCGGTCTTAAAATCATAAGTAAATATTATGATTTTAAGGCTGTTTTTTTGTCATAAATAAGATTTTTTGATATAATATTTCTGAAATCAGGAAAATGTTTTTTCAGCTGATTTGAAAGTTTAAGGATAGATTATGAATAAAAAAACATTAAAAATACTGGAATATGAAAAAATAATAAATAATTTGGTAGATATGGCAAGCAGTGAGCCTGCCAAAAAGCTTTGTGCAAAGCTTAAGCCGTCTACAGATATAAATGAAATCCAAAAAAATCAAGGATATACAACTGCTGCACTGGACAGAATAAGGCTTAAGGGAAATCTCTTATTGTCTGAAATAAAGGATATATCAGATTCTTTAAAAAGACTTGAAATAGGTTCATCACTTTCACAGCCGGAACTTATGAAAATTCTGTCTATTTTGAACGCTGTATCTAAGGCTATATCATATGGTCTGCACCCTGACGAAGAGGAATATGATGTATTGGAAGAACATTTTAGAAGTCTTTATGATATAAAAGATCTCAAAAAAGAACTTTCAAGATGTATTATATCTGAAGAAATAATGGCAGACAATGCTTCTCCTGAGCTAAGCCATATCAGAAGGAAGATAAAGCAGATAAACTCAAAGATGCATACAGAACTCAACAATATTCTCAATGCACATAGAGAGTATTTAATGGATGCAGTCATCACTCAAAGAGACGGAGCTTACTGCCTCCCTATAAAAAGTGAGTACAAGAATAAAGTATCTGGCGTTGTGCATGACCAATCTTCTACCGGTTCTACTGTATTTATCGAGCCTATAGCAGTTATAAAGATGAATAATGAGTTAAAATCATTGTTTATGGATGAGAAAAAAGAGATAGAAAAGATACTTGAAAACCTTAGCCTTTTGGCTGCACTATATATTGAACCTTTAAGAGAAAATGCAAAGACGCTTATCTTCCTTGACTTTGTATATGCCAAGGCAAATCTCTCAAAGAAGATGAATGCAAGCGAACCGAAGTTTAATTCAAAGCATTATATAAATATAAAAGAAGGTAGACATCCTCTACTTGATTCAAAAAAGGTTGTACCTATCAATATCTCAATAGGTGATAATTATGACTTACTGATTATCACAGGACCAAATACCGGTGGTAAAACAGTATCACTAAAGACAGTTGGATTGTTTACACTTATGGGACAGTCAGGACTTCATATACCGGCATTTGAGGGCAGTGAGCTTTCTGTATTTAATGATGTATTTGCTGATATCGGAGATGAGCAGAGTATTGAACAGTCACTCTCCACATTCTCAGGCCATATGAAAAATATTGTTTACATATTAAACCACGCTGATGCAAATTCGCTCTGCCTTTTTGATGAACTATGTGCCGGTACTGACCCTACTGAGGGTGCCGCACTTGCCATCTCAATACTCTCATTCCTACATAGGATGCAAAGCAGATGTATTGCAACCACTCACTACAGTGAACTTAAGGTATTTGCATTAAACGAGCCTGGCGTTGAAAATGCTTCATGTGAATTTGATGTGGCGACTCTCTCTCCTACCTATAGAATACTTATAGGAGTACCCGGCAAATCAAATGCCTTTGCCATAGCAGGTAAACTTGGACTTCCGGATTATATTATTTCAGAGGCTGACAATCATCTTGAAAAAGATGCAAAGGACTTTGAAGATCTACTTACAAGACTTGAAAATGATAGGCAAATAATAGAGAAAGATAAATTATCTATTCAAAAATATAAGAGGGAAATAGAAAGCCTAAAGAGACATTATGACAAGCAAGAAGAAAATCTCACTCAAAAGAAGGAAAAGATCTTAGAAGAAGCCAGAGAAGCTGCAAAAAAGATTTTAGAAGAAGCCAAGGAAACAGCAGATGATACTATAAAGAATATCAATAAAATAGCTTCCGGTGCCGGTCTTGGCTCAGCTCTTGAAGAACAGCGAACCAGACTCAGGGAATCAATAAATAAAAATACAAAAACTATTGGAATACAGCAAACTAAAAATAAAGTTAAAAAACCAAAGGAGTTAAAACTTGGTGACAGTGTTCATGTTATCAGCTTGAACCTTGACGGTATAGTATCTTCTCTTCCAAATCAAAGTGGAAATTTCTTTGTTCAAATGGGTATACTTAGATCTCAGGTAAATATATCTGACGTTGCTTTAGTAGAAGAACCTGACAATAAGCCTAAGACCAAGACAAGAACCAGGAGCTCTTCTATGGTAAAATCTGCTACCATATCTACAGAGATAAATGTTATCGGAAAGAATGTGGATGAGGCTTGTTCAGAGCTTGACAAATACTTAGATGATGCTCTCTTAGCACATCTTCCAGGAGTTAGGATAATTCATGGTAGGGGTACCGGAGCATTACAAAAAGGTATACATGCCTACTTGAAGAGGCAGTCTTTTGTAAAGAGCTATTCTCTTGCTGATTTTAACGAGGGTGGCAATGCTGTAACAATAGTGCGTTTTAAATAAATATATATAGGTGAAACATGGTGGAAAAGCAAAGAATTTTAATTGTGGATGATGATGAAAATATAGCAGAACTTATTTCATTATATTTAATGAAAGAGTGTTATGAAACAAAAATAGTGGGGGATGGATAATCTGCTTTATCTGACTTTGATGAGTTCAAACCTCATCTTGTTCTTCTTGACCTTATGTTGCCGGGTATAGATGGATATCAGGTTTGTAGAGAAATCAGATCCAAATCCTGTACTCCTATCATAATGCTTTCTGCAAAAGGTGAGGTTTTTGACAAGGTATTGGGACTGGAGCTTGGTGCAGATGACTATATGATTAAACCCTTTGACTCAAAGGAACTTATAGCCAGAGTAAAAGCAGTGATAAGACGCTTTAACAACAGTACTATTTCACTACCTGAGGTGCATACCGGTGGTGAATATGTAGAATATCCGGATTTGGTAGTGAATATGACAAATTATGCTGTCACCTTCCTTGGCAAAAATGTGGAAATGCCACCAAAGGAACTGGAACTTTTATACTTCCTATCCTCGCATCCAAATCAGGTATTTACCAGAGAACAGCTTCTGGATAATATCTGGGGATATGAGTATATCGGAGACACCAGAACTGTAGATGTACACATAAAAAGATTGCGTGAGAAAATACATGATAATCAATTTTGGGCAATATCCACAGTCTGGGGTATTGGCTATAAATTTGAGGTCAAAAAATGAGACTCTCTCTCTATCTAAAATTTATTATGGCTTATATATTTTTTGGTATAGCCGGATTTGTGGCAATAGCTACTATTTCAAGCCATTTGACTTATTCCTATCTGGTAGAGTCCAGAAGTCAAACTTTATATGATGAGGCGAATCTTATTGCCTCTACATATTCCACTGTATATGAAGGCCAGAATATTTCTCTTGCAGAAAGCTATCCACAACTACAGGCGGTGGCAACTTTCCTCAATGCAAAGATATGGGTAATGGATAGAAATGGCAAAATAATAGTGGATGCTGACAAACAAAGAGTATCTGATATTATATCAGATTTCAACCCTACCGCTACAGGTAACAAATCATATATGGTAGGTGACTACTTTCATTCCTTTACAGAGGACTACTTAAGTGTTTCTGCACCTATTACCGGAAACTTTCGTACCTATGGCTATGTAGTAATTCATCTATCTATGAAAAATGTTACTCAAAGTCAATATCATATTTTAAATATAGTCTATATAACCTCTCTGATAGTATTTTTACTGTCATTGGTTATTTTAATTGTCTTTCAGCGTATTGTATACTCACCCCTAAAAAAAATAACCACAGGGGCAAAGGCATATGCTGAGGGAGATTTAAAATATGAAATAAAGGTAGCCTCAAATGATGAAATGGGATATCTGGCAGCTACCTTAAACTATATGTCAGACAAACTGGATGATACAGAAAATTATCAAAAAAAGTTTATTTCAAATGTTTCACATGATTTTCGTTCACCTCTAACTTCTATAAAAGGGTATTTAGAGGCTATACTTGACGGAACCATACCTACTGAAATGCATGAAAAATATTTGCAAAGAGTTATAGATGAGACAAATAGACTCACCAAGCTCACTGAAAGTATTCTATCTTTGGATTCTATAGAGAGTGTAAAGCTCAATAGGACAAGCTTTGATATAAACAATGTAATTCGTGACACTGCCAGCAGCTTTGAAGTACAGTGTAATAGCAAGAATATAACTATTGAACTGATACTATTGAATATATCACAATATGTTCTTGCCGACTACAGCAAGATACAGCAGGTACTTTATAACCTTATAGATAATGCCATAAAATTTTCTTCTCAGAACTCTTCTATCATTATACAAACCAGTATGAAAAAGGAGAAAGTCTTTATATCTGTAAAAGATACAGGTATAGGCATTGCCAAGAATGAACAGTCCAAAGTATTTGACAGATTTTACAAATCAGATCTTTCCAGAGGTAAGGATAAGAAGGGCACAGGACTTGGGCTTGCTATTGTCAAGGAAATCTTGCAAACTCATGGTGAGAATATAGATGTTGTAAGCACTGTGGGTGTAGGTACAGAGTTTATTTTTTCACTACCTGCAAGCAAAGAAACATAATAAAAGTGAGGCTTTCATACGAAAGCCTCATTATATTATTGCTCTTTTTTAATTTCTACTTTTTGATTCAACTCAGCAAAGCTTGTTGCCAATGATGCCAAGCCGCTAAGTTCCGTAGGTATGATAATCTTAGTTGATTTTCCGTCTGCCACCTTCTGGAATGCCTCAAGTCCTTTAAGTGTGAGTACCTTCTGGCTTGGATCTGCCTCAGAAAGTACCCTCAAAGACTCTGCCTGAGCTTTTTGAATAGCTAGTATAGCCTGTGCCTGTCCTTCAGCTCTCTTTATAGCAGTCTCCTTTTCAGCTTCTGCATTGAGTATAGCAGCCTGCTTATTACCCTCTGCTACAAGAATAGCACTTTCTTTCTTAGCCTGAGCTTCAAGAATGTTTGCTCTCTTTTCACGCTCAGCCTTCATCTCCTTCTCCATTGCAACTCTAATATCTTCAGGTGGCAATATACTCTTTAGCTCCACACGGTTTACCTTGATACCCCATGGATCTGTAGCCTCATCAAGCTCAGATCTCATAGCTGTATTTATAGTATCCCTTGATGTGAGCGTCTGGTCTACAGTCATATCACCTATGATATTTCTAAGTGTAGTAGCTGTAAGATTCTCAATAGCAGATATAGGCCTCTCCACACCATAAGTATACAATCTTGGATCTGTTATCTGAAAGTATACTATAGTATCTATCTGCATAGTTGCATTATCCTTAGTTATAACAGGCTGTGGTGGAAAATCTACAACCTGCTCTTTCAATGAAATCACCTTTGCGATTCTATCGAAGAAAGGATTTATAAAATGTAAACCTGAGCGAAGACCTTGTGAATACTTTCCAAGCTTTTCTACCACATATACTCTTGACTCAGGGACTATCTTTATTGACTTGACTGTAATTACGAATATAATAGCCAATAAAACAATAATAATTGCATAACCTAACATAAGTCATTCTCCTTTTAATAGACTAGTTGTCATTGATGATTATTTTATTACCTTCGAAGCTGCCAATGTTTGCAATATCTCCGGGATTTAGCTCCACCTTGGCGATAGCTGTCCATGTGCCACCTTTAAATCTTACATCATAAACATACTTACCTTCTTCTATGGATGTAAGTTTCAATATCTTAACCTTCTCAACATCCGGACTCTCCTTACACCTCATATAGCCTTTAAATATCCTTCTAAAGAATACTATAAAGACTAATGACAGTATGCAGAATATAATAACCTGTATCTCCAACGATTCTATAAATAGAGATACCACTATCATAATAAGGGCTGCCAAAGCTAACCATATTGAAACAAGTCCGGGAATAACAATTTCTCCAATGGCAAATATTGCAAATAAAACTCCCCAATAAAACATATCTCCTCCTTTTTTGCCTTTAAGTACTTATACTAAAGCCCTTTAGAAAGATAATACTATAATTATCACATTTATTATAACATAAAATATACTAATATGCTAATAAAAACCTCAAGAAATAACTTGAGGTTTCTATCTATAAATTATTTAACCCACTTACCATTACTGTCTACCCTGTATCCGTCTGGAGTCTCAGCATTATGCCACATTTTTCCGTCAGCACCTACATAGTAAGAATCTCCCTTGTAGTTGATCCAAGCATTTCTATACATATAGCCCCAGTGATCAAAGTAATACCACTTACCATTGTCATACAGCCAGTTATCTGCTACATATCTATCTGTTCCTGACAGCATAAAGTACCAACCATGCTCATCTTTACGCCATTCTCCTCTATCTCCGGGCATACGCTCTAAGATAGCTGCTTTTGCTGTCATTGGTTGAGCTACTACACCGCCAAGACTAAGTGCTGCAAATAGTACTGCTGCTGATTTTATCAAACTTTTCTTCATCATTCCTCCTTCGTCTTCTCCTATATACTCACAAAAATGACATTCAACTGTCTTTATATAGTATAAACCAAATCTTAAATATATGTCTTACATTGTCATTACAAAATATTTTCTAATTACCTACATAATATATAAGAATATCTATTTACTTTTTAAAGTTGGAGTCCAATAACTGTTATTATAAATATCAGTAAATTTATAAGTTATTTCATTATCATCTTGAACAATTAAATAGGATACTTTTGGAATTGAATTTCCAACAACATATTCTTCATCTATTGTATAATTATCCAGATAAGTACCATCATATCCATAATATGTATATATAAACTGTATTCTATCTCCCGGAACTATTTCTGTTATATTCTTTGCAATAGTCTCAGTTTCTATAGCTGAGTAGTCTGTATTTGCACCTGCAATATATCCCTTTGGATGCTCCTTATCAAATATTATTATAAGATTTGCTCTATCACCATTTAAGATAACCGGAACTCTACCTATAGTAGTTACCTCATCTCCATTTTGTGTAGTCGAAAGATGATAATATGCAACCGGCTGCTGGTCTATTGCAATCCAGGCTCTTTGAGTATCTGCAAGCATATCTCCATTTTCATCAAACTTAAAGAAATTATCAAGCCCCATATCAATATAACCATTTCCTTGATCCAAAAGCATACTTTCTTCTATACTTGACACCATATTCCACTCTTCCTCTGATAAATGAATCTTAGGTTCAGAAGATATATCACGCCACTTAAGCTTTGAAGCATCCAATCTGTTATTTACAACATAGTCCTTGATTGCATCATCTGATATACTTCTGTTTTGTAAGAAACCTATGTTTGAAAAATCAAGTCCTATAGATGATAGGCTCTCAGCTGATATACTACCTGATATCAGATTTGCTATCATACTGTCAATATCTGCAGCTGAAAGTGAGCCCGCACTATTTCCTGAAGTTCCTCCGGTTAGAATATTTGCAGGAGTAGTTTCTCCACCCCCCACTATCTGACCACTTGCCTGTACAGAGGCAAACTGCTGTATCATCCTGGTGTACTCACTATCCATACCTATATCTCCATAGGTCTGAACCATCCTATCGACCTTTGACAATTTCTTGTATGGGAAATATATTGAAAGTCCATATGAATTTGCCATATTTGAAGAGGTTCTATTGTATTTTACTGCTCCCAGAACTGACTGTATCGTAGGATTATTCTTATCTTGTTCAAGATTATATATAAGGCTCACTAAGTCAACCTGATCAATATTTGAAGATTTTGCAAACTCTCTGCTTGCGGTTCTGGCATAAGATACTCTACTATATTCATTATTTTCAATATATGAAGCGGTATCTCTAGCAAAACTTGAGAGGCTGTTTGGCATAGTAGCTCTAAGTTCAGCCAAATCTACCAAAGAAAGTGTAGTCGACTGTCCTCTGGCACTCCTACTACTCTCATCTATAAAATCATCTACTATTTTCTTTCCCAAATCAAGAGTTGATATTGCTGTATTGTTACTCAAATCTGACAGCCAGTTTGTATAATACCACCCCGTTCCCGGCTCAGTTTCCTCTGATGCAATCAAATAATCCGCATAATCTGAAAGTGCGAGAGCAGTCTCTGTAGTTGCCATCAAGCACGCATCAAATCCTATAAAGTCATATTTTATATCTGTCGCTGCTATAGCTGATTTTATCTGTGATAAGTTCATAGATCCGGATCTTGGATTTTTCTCGTCATAACCATATCCTGTGACTGACCCACCGCCATGGTCCCAAAATATAAGCTGATATCTATTTGCCGAAAAATTTTGCTTGCAGTATTCAATAAATCTAATTAATGTATTCGTATCAGTCATTGATAGATTTTGGTTATCATCCGCCAGCTTTAACAAATTGCCGCCTTTAACTTGATAGATTTGATTAATTGATGATGAAATAACCGAGTTTTTCCAAGAATTTGCTCCACCTGTACATACTATTAGGTTTACATTGTCTGCAATATTTGCCTTAGTCATTTCGACCAGGTCATTTGTTGCCATTCCGTGCTTAGACTCCAGGTCAGTACCGCACATATATACCATTACAGTTACACTATCACCGCCTGTAGGTCTATAAAACTTATCTCTGGCATTCTCATTTACTGTTTTATCCAGCTTACCTCTATTATCTTCCACTCCACTCCAAGCAGTACTTACACCGCTTATACTTGAAGCAGCAGCACTTCCAAATGTAGAAATCAAATTTGGAACATTAACTTGCTGTGACTGTGTATTTACAGATGTATTGCTACTACCGGAGGATCCTCCCAATAATGAACTTAATATATTCCCTTTGCCTGTAACTACACTTATTATTGCTATAATTATAACAATCAAAATACTAAATGGTGAACCTCCTCCACCTCTTCCTGATGAATTCCTGTTTCCACCGGAACCACCTGTAAATGACCCTCTACCTAGAACACGCCTCCCTGTTCCGGTAACCTCTCTTTCATGTGATAATGGTCTACCCATCTACGCTCCTCCTGTTATACAATATTTACATTATCAGCATTTTGCTTTATAGCTATTTTATTCTAAAATCCTTATAAAATCCAGAAATAAACTATTACATTTCTTTGTATAAACAATAGTGCCTTAATAAATCTACTATACTTTTCTTTCCACCCATGATAGGATTATATACAACTATATTTGTAGTATAAATTTTAATATTTTAAAGAGTATTAAATCATAAATAAGTCTATTTTTTATCTATTATTTATACTGGGAGGAATATATGTATAAAACTAAAAAAATACCCTTACTACTTTCCATTATATTACTATCCTTACAAGGATGTTCAGGAAATAAAGTTACTGCTTCAGATATGCAGGGAACAAAGACTTTTTATCAGATTGTTGATAATTATAAAACAGATAATTATACGGAAGCAGAGCTTTCACAAATATTTGAAAATGATTCCTTTATAAATAATTTACAAAAATTTAATGCAGAACTGAATTCAACGGATACTGTTGATTTCTATGATATGAAATATGAAACTGTAGATTTTATAGGTAATTGGGATAAGCCAAATGATTTGGCAAATGGCTACGGCCATAAGGATTTAACAAATCAAAAAGTAACTATCAATGGAAAAGCTGAGTATATAACTCCGGTAAACGCATTGATTTTAAATCAAAAAACAATGGAAAAGCTGGAACTGGATTTTCTATCAGACCAGGATTTTCTATATACCGGTGAGTTTCCCATGGTACTTGGTCCAGGTTTTAAAGAATATTATAATATCGGTGATACAATTCCTATAACATATTTAAGAGAAAAATTTAACGGCAAGGTGGTCGGTTTTTATGATAAAGATTTGGTCTTTGATAAATGGTTTCATTGTGACAGCTATTCCACTATTATAATTCCATACATGGATAATCTTGAAAGCAAGGATGATTATGAAAATAGAGAACTCTTTTTTTATACATATAGCTTATTTAAAAATTTAGGATATATCTATTTTCAGAATACTGTAGATTATGAAAAAAATAAAGATGCTGTGGAAAGAATAGCTCAAAAATATAATTTGGATTATACTGTATTGAGAGGTTATTAACTGAGATGTCGGCTTATAAAAACAAGCCGGCATATTTAATTTATAAAATTGTACTATACATTCACTAAAAAAGAAGTCTTAAAACTAAGACTTCTTACAGAGCGCGAGACGGGACTCGAACCCGCGACCCCGACCTTGGCAAGGTCGTACTCCACCAACTGAGCCACTCGCGCATATATATGTATAGGAAGCACTATGATTCTACTTCGTAAAATCAAGTACGCTATTTTTCTAAGTTCGTACTTCGCTTGTACTTACTAAGAAAAATATGTACCTTCAAAACTGCCTACCAAACTGCATTTCTTACTTAGCAAAAACTTCGTTTAAGCTTTAGTAAGAAAGTACATATCAAATTCGCTTTCGGATTTGATGATGTATCCGATTATATGTTATAAATTTTCTATCCTTTTGGTTAAACCCTCGACCTATTAGTAACCATCAACTTAATACATTGCTGTACTTACATCTTGGCCCTATCTACCTCGTAGTCTTCAAGGGGTCTTACTGTTTTCACATGAGATATCCCATCTTAAGGGGGGCTTCACGCTTAGATGCCTTCAGCGTTTATCCCGTCCCGACATAGCTACCCTGCCATGGAGTTACTCTCCAACAGGTACACCAGCGGTCAGTCCGTCCCGGTCCTCTCGTACTAAGGACGGCTCCTCTCAAATATCTTACGCCCACGCCGGATAGGGACCGAACTGTCTCACGACGTTCTGAACCCAGCTCGCGTACCGCTTTAATGGGCGAACAGCCCAACCCTTGGGACCTGCTACAGCCCCAGGATGCGATGAGCCGACATCGAGGTGCCAAACCACTCCGTCGATGTGAACTCTTGGGAGTGATAAGCCTGTTATCCCCAGGGTAGCTTTTATCCGTTGAGCGATGGCAATCCCACTTTATGCCACCGGATCACTAAGTCCTACTTTCGTACCTGCTCCACCCGTCGGTGTCGCAGTCAAGCTCCCTTCTGCCTTTGCACTCTTTGAATGGTTTCCGACCATTCTGAGGGAACCTTCGAGCGCCTCCGATACTCTTTCGGAGGCGACCGCCCCAGTCAAACTCCCCGTCTGGCATTGTCCCCCACCCGGATAACGGGTGCAGGTTAGAAATCCAGCAATACAGGGGTGGTATCCCAACGGCGACTCTGCATAAACTGGCGTCCATGCTTCTTCGTCTCCCACCTATCCTGTACGAGTATTACCGAATCCCAGTACCAAACTGGAGTAAAGCTCCATGGGGTCTTTCCGTCCTGGCGCAGGTAACCAGCATCTTCACTGGTACTTCAATTTCACCGGGTGCATTGTTGAGACAGCGCTCAAATCATTACGCCTTTCGTGCGGGTCGGAACTTACCCGACAAGGAATTTCGCTACCTTAGGACCGTTATAGTTACGGCCGCCGTTTACTGGGGCTTCAATTCAAAGCTTCGTTGCCTGACTTCTCCTCTTAACCTTCCAGCACCGGGCAGGCGTCAGCCCATATACTTCACCTTGCGGTTTCGCATAGACCTGTGTTTTTGCTAAACAGTTGCTTGAGCCTTTTTTCTGCGACCACTATTTCTAGTGGCACCCCTTCTCCCGAAGTTACGGGGTCATTTTGCCGAGTTCCTTAACAATGCTTCTCCCGCCGGCCTTAGGATTCTCTCCTCATCTACCTGTGTCGGTTTGCGGTACGGGTACATATAATACAATAGCGGCTTTTCTTGACGGCTCCCTAACCGACTTCCCTACTATTTTTCGGTACGCATCACGTCTTCCCTTTGCATGGTGGCTTTTCCTCCCATACAGGTACTTCGCTTGCCCCGGTTTTTGTCCTCCCGGGTTCGGTTTTTAGTCTCCGTGTCCCCACAGTTCTGATTATATGTAGTACAGGAATCTGTACCTGTTATCCATCGACTACGTCTTTCGACCTTGCCTTAGGCCCCGACTTACCCTGAGTAGATCAGCTTTACTCAGGAAACCTTAGATATTCGGCCAAGAGGATTCTCACCTCTTTCTCGCTACTCATTCCGGCATTCTCTCTTCTTATTACTCCACCACTCCTTTCGGTATGGCTTCTACGCCTCTAAGAATGCTCCTCTACCAATGTATATATTACATTCCTAGGCTTCGGTGGTGTGTTTAGCCCCGGACATTTTCGGCGCAGGACCTCTCGACTAGTGAGCTGTTACGCACTCTTTTAATGTATGGCTGCTTCTAAGCCAACATCCTAGCTGTCTTCGAAATCCCACATCCTTTTCCACTTAACACACACTTTGGGACCTTAGCCGTAGGTCTGGGCTCTTTCCCTTTTGACTACCCAACTTATCTCGTGTAGTCTGACTCCCGTTAATCATCTATCCGGCATTCGGAGTTTGATATCTCTTGGTAGGCTTTGACGCCCCCGCAAAAATTCAGTGCTCTACCTCCGGTAGACTAATAACGAGGCTAGTCCTAAAACTATTTCGAGGAGAACCAGCTATCTCCGGGTTCGATTGGAATTTCTCCCCTATCCACACCTCATCGCCACCCTTTTCAACGGATGTGCGTTCGGTCCTCCATTCACTTTTACGCGAACTTCAACCTGGACATGGATAGATCACCCGGTTTCGGGTCTACACATACTGACTACTTTCGCCCTATTAAGACTTGGTTTCCCTTCGGCTCCGTATCTTTAATACTTAACCTCGCCTGTACATGTAACTCGCCGGACCGTTCTACAAAAAGTACGCGGTTCACCTTTCGGTGTTCCACAGTTTGTAAACATAGGGTTTCAGGTTCTTTTTCACTCCCCTCCCGGGGTTCTTTTCACCTTTCCTTCACAGTACTATACGCTATCGGTCACTGACTAGTATTTAGCCTTGGGGGGTGGTCCCCCCTGCTTCCCACAAGGTTTCTCGTGTCTCGTGGTACTCTGGATACTGCTAGATTAAATACATTTTCCCTTACACGGCTCTCACGCTCTTTGGCCCGCTTTTCCAAAACGGTTCAGGTAATGTATCTTACTCATGTCGCAGTCCTCAACCCCGCAGTGCACGCACCACGGTTTGGGCTCTTACGATTTCGCTCGCCGCTACTTTCGCAATCACTTTTGTTTTCTGTTCCTCCGGCTACTTAGATGTTTCAGTTCACCGGGTTCCCCTCTGTACGTTATGTATTGGCGTACAGATACTTGGAGTTCTTCCAAGTGGGTTTCCCCATTCAGACATCTGCGGATCACTGAATATGTGCTTCTCCCCGCAGCTTTTCGCAGCTTGTCACGTCTTTCTTCGGCTGTCAGTGCCTAGGCATCCACCCTACGCTCTTTATGTTTAACCTCTTAAATCATTTAGATTTAGTGTTTATGTATGACACTAGCGTGTATCATACACTATGTTTAAAAATTTATTACTTTTGTGTTTTTCATACTCACTTTGTTCGTATGAAAAACTACTTATTTACTAAAATCTGAAACAAGCTTACGCTCGTTTTCATTAAGTAAATAATGCATTAAAATATTAATTACTTAAAGCAATTAATACCTCGGATGTCTAATTATAAAATATTTATATAATTTCTCGTTTGGTATGCAGTTTTCAAGGTACATTTAGTTAAAGCTTGTCGCTTCAACAGTGAGATATGAAGATTCGAACTTCAACACCTTTCATCCTCTCCAAAGGAATATCTGATGTAATCTCTGTTATATATGATAATTCTATTGATACTGATATCAGTCAAACTTTTCTTGTTCTCATCAAGTGAAAGTATATGGGCTTAAGTGGACTCGAACCACCGACCTCACGCTTATCAGGCGTGCGCTCTAACCGGCTGAGCTATAAGCCCATTTATTAATTTATGATAACACCACTGCTCCGTTTCATTACGCAAGGTGTACCTTTTCACTAAGATTCAAGCTCAGCTTTCATTAAGTGAAAATAAAGCGGCATCCACCTACTCTCCCATACCGTCTCCAGTATAGTACCATCGGCCGACTAGGTCTTAACCATCGTGTTCGGAATGGGAACGGGTGTGTCCCCCAGACGCATCGACACCGCTAAGTTTTTAGCCTTAACATTGATAATGTAAAACTAAACAGTACTCACAACCCCTACTTTTTCCTTAGAAAGGAGGTGATCCAGCCGCACCTTCCGATACGGCTACCTTGTTACGACTTCACCCCAGTTATCCTCCCTGCCTTCGGCAGCTCCCTCCCACACTGCTAAACATAACTTACTGCTATTCTTTATATCATATAATGATACTCATCCATAAACCTAGCGATTTATTACTTCGTATCATTATCACAGCTTTATGTTTACCAGTGTGGGTTGGGTCACTGACTTCGGGCATTGATGACTCCCATGGTGTGACGGGCGGTGTGTACAAGACCCGGGAACGTATTCACCGCAGCATTCTGATCTGCGATTACTAGCGATTCCAGCTTCATATAGTCGAGTTGCAGACTACAATCCGAACTGAGACGTTATTTTTGTGATTTGCTTGGCTTCGCAGCTTTGCCTCACTTTGTTTACGCTATTGTAGCACGTGTGTAGCCCAAATCATAAGGGGCATGATGATTTGACGTCATCCCCACCTTCCTCCGGATTATCTCCGGCTGTCTCGTCAGAGTGCCCATCTTACTGCTGGCTACTGACGACAAGGGTTGCGCTCGTTGCGGGACTTAACCCAACATCTCACGACACGAGCTGACGACAACCATGCACCACCTGTATCCCTTGCCCCGAAGGGCTAGCTTCATTACAAAACTATTCAAGAGTATGTCAAGATTTGGTAAGGTTCTTCGCGTTGCTTCGAATTAAACCACATGCTCCACCGCTTGTGCGGGTCCCCGTCAATTCCTTTGAGTTTCATTCTTGCGAACGTACTCCCCAGGTGGAATACTTAATGCGTTAGCTTGCGGCACCGAAGAGTTTTCCTCCCCGACACCAAGTATTCATCGTTTACTGCGTGGACTACCAGGGTATCTAATCCTGTTTGCTCCCCACGCCTTCGAGCCTCAACGTCAGTTGTCGTCCAGTAAGCCGCCTTCGCCTCCGGTGTTCCTCCTAATATCTACGCATTTCACCGCTACACTAGGAATTCCGCTTACCCCTCCGACACTCAAGCTATACAGTTTCCAAAGCAGTTCATGGGTTGAGCCCACGCCTTTCACTTCAGACTTGCATCGCCGTCTGCGCTCCCTTTACACCCAGTAAATCCGGATAACGCTTGCCCCCTACGTATTACCGCGGCTGCTGGCACGTAGTTAGCCGGGGCTTCTTAGTCAGGTACCGTCATTTTCTTCCCTGCTGATAGAGCTTTACATACCGAAATACTTCTTCACTCACGCGGCGTCGCTGGATCAGGGTTCCCCCCATTGTCCAATATTCCCCACTGCTGCCTCCCGTAGGAGTTTGGGCCGTGTCTCAGTCCCAATGTGGCCGTTCACCCTCTCAGGCCGGCTACCGATCGTCGCCTTGGTGAGCCTCTACCTCACCAACTAGCTAATCGGACGCGGATCCATCTTATACCTATAAATATTTTACCCCTGCACCATGCGGTGCTGTGGTCTTATGCGGTCTTAGCGGAAATTTCTCTCCGTTATCCCCCTGTATAAGGCAGGTTATCCACGCGTTACTCACCCGTCCGCCACTAAGTCTATTAAAATTCCATCCGAAAACTTCCTTTTAATAGCTTCGTTCGACTTGCATGTGTTAAGCACGCCGCCAGCGTTCATCCTGAGCCAGGATCAAACTCTCATATAAAAGTTTAATCTAGCCTTCTCGCTAGCTTGCATCATCTGTTTTCACAGATCTACTGTTTTTTAAAGGTTTTAAATTCTGTTCGAATCTAAACGTTGTTTTACTGAAATCTCATCGATTATTTTAAAATAATCAAGTTATTTTCAGGGTTGTGTGTACTGTTTAATCTTAAATTATCAAGGTTCATTACTTTGCCGTTTGAAACAGCTTAGCCATTATATCAAGCTTTTTGCAGCCTGTCAACATTTTTTATCCTTTTTTAGAACTTAATTTTTTAATTTTCCAAAAAACCAAACCCTCTCAAAGGACAGTGGTATAACTATACACCCTATACATTTCCATGTCAAGTTCTTTTTAAGAATTTATAAATTTATTTATAATCTATCACAATTTAATGTTTTCGTCATTGCATTAGTCATCTTGCTATACTCCTTAACGTACTTAAAATCGTATTTTATCTTAAGTATTACAGGAAATGCTCACTTTAACAATTATCTTTTGTAAAAACACCCATTAGTTCATATAATGCAGTACCGTCGCTTATATTGGTACTGATATATATTTCTTTAATCCCATTGTGAACTTCTATGTTACCTCCATAATCTAACTTATACTTCAGCTTTCGTTAATATACATATTTTTCACCACTTTATACTGGAGGCTTTTTTTTATTCATGTTATAATTATCATTATGAAAGTATTAAATAATGATTTGAAAACTTCCAATTTCAAAGCCATTTATGTACTATCAGGTGATGATGAATTTTTGAAAAACAGCTACAAGAAAAGATTGAAAGCGGCTATAGTTGGTGACGACCAAATGAACTTTGCCTACTTTGAAGGAAAAGGAATAGATATTGATTCTATTATTAACTTTGGTAATACTCTTCCGTTTTTCTCAGAGTATAGATGTATTCTTATAGAAGATAGTAAATGGTTTAAATCCGGAAACGAGCGATTTTTAGACTATGTTTCAAACAAGCCCGATAGTACAAAATTTATTTTTGTAGAAAAGGACTTGGATAAACGTTCTAAACTCTATAAGAAGGTTAAAGATATTGGATATATCGCAGAGCTCAATCACCCTACTGATATTGAGCTAAGAAAATGGGCAGGTAGTCTTGTAAACAAAGCCGGCAAAAAAATAACTGTTACAAACATGGATTTTTTCATTGCCAGAGTTGGAAATGATATGGAAAGATTAAAGAGCGAATTAGATAAACTCCTCTCCTTTACTCTTGACAAAGATATTATAGAAGAGGAAGATATAAGAGCCATAGCAAGCGTAAGTCTTACCGGTAAAATCTTTGATCTTGTAAAAATGATTACAAATAATAAAATCAAAGAGGCATTAGATATATACGAAGATTTAGTTGCTTTAAAAGAACCTCCTGCAAAGATTATGTTTTTTATTACAAAACAGTTCAATCAACTTCTTCAAATTAAAGAGTTGCTTTTCGACGGTTTTAGTGAACAGGATATCATCTCAAAAATGAACCTGAATCAATATGTAGTAAAAAATCTAATTCGTCAGGCAAGAGGTTTTGACATGGCTATGCTTTTGTCTTATATTAAAAATGCAATAGAGTTGGAAGAAGCTGCAAAGCAAGGTAATATTAACCATAAGCTGGCACTTGAAATGCTGATGCTTACACGCTAAAGTTTTCAAAAAGAGAGGATTTTTCATGAAGTTATTAGAAGATCGTATCAAAAAAGATGGAGTAATCAAAGAGGGCAATGTTGTAAAAGTAGATTCTTTTTTAAACCACCAGATGGACGTTGAACTTTTTTTAGAAATGGCCAAGGAATTTAAGTCAAAATTTGCTTCACATAATATAAACAAAATTTTGACAATCGAATCCTCCGGAATAGGTATTGCTGCCATCGCAGGATTAGAATTCGGCGTTCCTGTTGTATTTGCCAAGAAGTCAAAATCCATCAATATTGATGGAGATATGTATACCGCAGAAGTTGAAAGCTTTACACATAAATGTAAGAATCAAGTGATAGTTTCAAAGAAATTTTTAAGTTCTGAAGACCGTGTTCTTATCATTGATGACTTCCTTGCAAACGGATGTGCATTACAAGGACTTATCTCTATAGTAAACGAGTCAGGTGGAACTGTAGAAGGCATTGGCATTGCTGTTGAAAAGGGATTCCAAAGCGGTGGACGTACTATAAGAAATCTCGGCTTCCATTTAGAGTCGCTTGCAATTATTGATGCTATGGATGCTGCTACTCAGTCAATAGAATTTAGACAACAGGAGGAATAGGTCTCAGACCTTTTATTTATGAAATACTTTTTTGCATCCGATATACATGGCTCGGCATTTTATACAAAGAAAATACTTGATAAATATCAAGAAAGCCATTCTGATAAACTGATACTGCTTGGCGATCTCTTATATCATGGACCAAGGAATGAACTTCCAAAAGACTACTCCACCAAGAAAGTCTTTACACTACTAAATGAATTTAAAGATAATATAATTGCAGTTAGAGGGAATTGTGATTCTGAGGTTGACCAAATGGTATTGGAATTCCCAATGCAGTCTGATTATTGCATCTGTATCTTCAATGATATTTATTTTTTTATAACTCATGGACATATTTACAATGAGGAACATTTACCAAAACTGTCAAAGGGTTCAGCTTTCATATATGGACATGTACATCTTCCTATAGCTAAAAATATTGATGGTATTTATATATTAAATCCCGGCTCGGCATCACTGCCTAAGGAACAAAACCCAAACTCCTATGCAATACTTGATAATGACCTTTTTTCTATATATGACTTTGACGGCAATGCATTAAAGGAGATAAAACTTGAAAAAAATATTTGAATTATACGCACCATGTCACTTCGGTCTTGAAGCAATTCTGAAAAAAGAAATCATAGATATAGGTTATGATATCACCAAAGTTGAGGATGGACGAGTATATTTTGAAGGTGATGACGAAGCTATTACCAGAGCTAATATGTGGCTTAGAACTACAGAGAGAGTTCTACTCAAAATAGCAGAGTTTAAAGCAACCAGTTTTACTGAACTTTTTGATTCTGTTGCAGATATTCCTTGGGAAGAATATATTCCTGCTGACGGCAGATTCTGGGTAAGCAAAGCTACATCTATAAAGAGTAAACTATTCTCTCCTTCAGATATTCAATCAATTGTCAAAAAGGCTATGGTTGAAAGATTGAAAAAGATTTATAAAAAAGAATGGTTTGATGAAACCGGTGCAGATTACCCACTTCGTGTTTCTATAAACAAGGATATTGTTACAATAGGTCTTGATACTACGGGCGTTTCTCTTCATAAAAGAGGTTATAGAACTATGACCGCTAAAGCACCTATTACAGAAACTCTGGCAGCTGCACTTATCATGCTTACTCCATGGAAAAAGGATAGAATTTTGGTTGATCCATTCTGTGGTAGCGGTACTTTTGTAATAGAGGCTGCAATGATGGCTGCAAATATTGCCCCTGGGCTTAAGCGCGGCTTTTTAAGCAGCAAATGGTCGAATCTTATTTCAAAAAATATTTGGGATGATACATATGAGGAGGCAAGGGAGATGGTAAGCATAGATACTGATGTGGATATACAGGGCTATGATTTTGATAAAAATATCGTAGAAGCTGCCAGAAGTAATGCTACCAGAGCCGGCGTAGTCGATATGCTGCATCTTCAATGCAGAGATGTTGCTTCATTATCACATCCCAAAAAATATGGCTTCATTATCACAAATCCTCCCTATGGTGAAAGACTTGAAGAAAAAGAAAATCTACCTGCTCTTTACAAAACTCTAGGTGAGAGATTTGCAAGCCTTGACTCTTGGTCGTTATATCTTATAACTTCTTACTCTGATACTCAAAAGTATATCGGTAAAGAGGCTGACAAAAACAGAAAAATCTACAATGGTATGATGCAAACCAGATTTTATCAATACTTAGGGCCAAAGCCACCAAAGAAAAACAAGTAACACTTTTAATAAGGATAAACATGAAACAAATTATTTTTGCAACAGGAAATCAAAATAAATTAAAAGAAATCAAAGCTATATTACCAAACTTTGATATTATATCTGCAAAGGATGCAGGTATATCACTTGATATTGAGGAAACCGGTACCACCTTTAAGGACAATGCATATATAAAGGCAAAAGCCATTTGGGATATTACCGGCGGTATAGTGCTTTCTGATGATTCAGGTTTAGAAGTAGACTACATTGGTGGCGAACCCGGCATATACTCCTCACGATATTTGGGTGAGAATACTTCATATACTATAAAAAATCAAAATATTATAGATAGATTAAGTAATGCTAATGGAAATGAGCGAAGTGCCAGATTTAGAGCTTGTATCTGTGCAATACTGGATGACGGTACTGTTATATTTACAGAGGGAAGTATGGAGGGACTTATAGCCACATCAATAAAAGGTGAAAATGGATTCGGTTATGATCCAATACTTTATTTACCTGAGTATGATAAAACCAGTGCCGAAATTAGCCCTGATGAAAAGAATAAAATAAGTCACAGAGGCAAGGCACTTATGGCAATGAAGAAAAAGCTAGAGGGAATTTATGAAAATACTGATTGTTAGTGACACTCACAGGATGGACGACATACTAAAGAAGGTAATTGAAAAAGAAAAACCCTTTAATATGTTTATTCATCTTGGTGATTTAGAAAGTAATGAAACAAAAATAAGCTATATGCTTGAACCTGACTGTGCTTGTTTTATCGTGCAGGGGAACAATGACTTCTTTTCACAACTTCCAAAAGAGAAAGAAGTTAGTATAAAAAATCACAAAGCTCTTTTGGTGCATGGACACCAATATGGTGTAGGTATGGGTGTAGAGATATTAAAAGATGAAGCCATATCCAGAGGATGTGACTTTGCAATGTACGGTCATACACATAGACCATATTTAAAGACTATAGATGGTGTTACAATATTAAATCCCGGATCACTTGGTTATCCTAGGCAGTCAGGTCATATACCTACATATATGATCATGGATGTAGATGATAATGGCAATTTTAATATTGAAACCAAAGAAATTATGGGGGCATAAACCTAATCCTATGCATTGCACAGACTTATATTTTAATCAATATAAGACAAAAAGAAGAGAGCATTAATCTTTCACCTTAATGCTCTCTTCAAAATATTCCTGGCTCCAATGGATTAATCCTCTCTTTCTAAAAAACCAGTTTTCTATATCTCTAATATCCCTCACGCACAGGATATTCTCTTTATATAGATGTTGCTATTCAGTTTTAATTCTATCCTCCTATAAGCTTCCTTTCACTTCTAATACATGGTTGTTATCAATCTATCTACACGGTCTACCTTTCACATAAATCCTACTTTCTCGTCATAAAATCCATATGAATACTATCCTAACCGATTATTCAGATAGTAACTTTTAAAGTTTTCAATAATATATTATCTCTTCACAATCTTCTTATAGGCTCCGGATTAGATCTAAGTCTAATCATTACTTATGTTTTCTTTGGACTGCACCTCCTCTTATAAATTTCCACATCTTTTATAGATTTGTGTTTTAAACTTTCTAAGAATATATTCTCTCTTTGTTTATGTCTACATTATATCAGATTTTTAAATCTTGTCAATACTATTTTAAAATTATTTATATTATTTTTGACTTTAATTTTATTTTATTCATTTAATCTGTTTTAATTGCATATATTGTTTTAATTATCTGAATATTATATTTAATTCAAACACATTGATGACTTACAAAAACTTTCATTTAAACCTTATATTCCGACAAAATTATCTCCGGTCTGTCAGCATGCTTATTTCTTATAAAATCTTCGTTTGTCAAAAATTCCAACAATGCATCTATTGTTGCCATCATATTTGTATGTGCATAATCTTTATAATAATTAAATGAAATATCCTTTCCTCTAGAAAGTAATATGTAATCTGCCATTTTAGCTACAGGTGAATCCTCGTATGAAGTTATCGCAATACATTTTAATCCTTTTTCTTTTGCAAGCTCCATACCCATCAGTATAGGCTTTGAGGCACCTGACATTGAAATAGCAATTAAAATGTCTTTTGATTCTGCCAGATTTATATGATTCATATAGTATTCTACAGACAGCCCAAAACTACTCCTTACACCCAATCGTCCCAGTCTAAAACCAATGTATTGTGATAAAGGTACAGTATTACCTACAGCAATAATATGTGCCATGCTACATTCTCTTATAAGCCTTACACAATTCCACATAGTTTCACTATCCATCCTCTTTCCAATAGATATCATATTTTCAGCGTACTCTCTAAATAACACTTCTATTTCATCTGTACTGTTCGATACCTTAATATCACCATACTGATTTTTTCCAATATCTCTCGCCAGAGTAATTCTAAATTGATAATATCCTGTATATCCTATATGATGACACATACGCACTATTGTTGCATCACTTACACCACTAAGTTTTGCCAAATTAGCAACATTACAATCTATAGTTTTATATGGATTTTTTACTACAAAATCAGCCACCTTGCGCTCAGCTAATGACAAGGTTTCATACTTCTCCCTCATCACACTAAGAACTTCTCTCTTTAATATATTACTTTCTTCCAACACAAATCTCCTTTTACACAAAACTAATAACATTAAAATCTACATAAAGTTCTTAATCGTTCCTCTAAATATGGCTGTAATTTTGACTGAATGTACTGCGGTAAATCAATAATCTTTACCGGATCTAAATTATGTTTATTAATATCTATATATTCTTCAACAGCAGAATAATACCTTCTCAAGAATTCGGTACCCAAATTAAATTTGTTTATACCCCTTGAAAATGCTATAAGTAATTGATCATCCGGAATTCCACTTCCACCATGCAGTACTAAGGGTGTATCTATTGCTTCATGTATCTCCTCAAGTCTCTTAATATCCAGTTTTGGTATGGATTTATACTCGCCATGAGCATTACCTATTGAAACAGCTAATGCATCGACTTTTGTAGCTTCACAAAACTGTTTTGCAACCTCAGGCCTTGTATATAAATCTTCTTTACTATTATCAGATTCGCCGGCAAGTCCAACATGTCCTACTTCTCCTTCAACACATATATCCATACTATGTGCCTTACTTACAACTTCTTTAGTAATGGAAATATTCTTTTCCAATGAATACATAGATCCATCAATCATAATTGAATCAAATCCAGCATCCATAGTTTTAACAACCGCCTCATAACTATAATCATGATCTGCATGAAGTCCTATAGGTACAATTACTTCATTAGCAAGCTCTTTAACCATAGTTGCAAAATTAGAAAGTCCGGCTGTATGTTGAATACTTACATGTTCAGGATACAACATAATTATTGCCGGTGTATTTGTTTTTTCTGCTGCATACACTACTGACCTAGCCATTATATAATCCATACAAATAAAAGCTATTACTGCTGTATTTCTTTCCTTTGCCAGTTTTAATAAATTCTTCGTTTTCTCATACATTTGACTTACTCTCTCTCTTAGATTTTTTTACAATAATCCAAGTACTAATCCCCCTACAAAAGCATCTCCCAAACCTACAACTGTAGGACATTCTACGAAACTTAAGTCTTTACAAGGAATACAACATATATATTTTCCATATTCTTCCTCTAACCTATTACAAAACTCTACACTATCAACTTTATTACTTATACTTTTTGTATATAGATAATCTTCTTTATTAAAATCATCTCCTTTTCTAAATCTTGTGGCAGACATATTTATTCCGCTTTCTAAAGCCGACTTTAATTTTTTAGCATTTTCTCCATAAGCAATAACCCAGGAAGCACTATGTATAAGTATATTTTTTATACCTGTTTTATTGTATATCTTCTTGACCCCATTCATAACTTCATCAACATCCATAATATTTATTCTATAACCGATGTATTTTTGAAGTTCATCTTCATTCATGCTTAAAATATCTGCTCTATGTGATAATTTACTATGTATGTAATGTCTAAACTCTTCTTTAACATAACAACCGTCTTCCATTACAACAACTGCACTATCCGGGAGATAGGATAACATATTATATGTTTTTTCTATTCTATCTTTTAATATATCAAAATCCAATATCTCTGTAAAAGATCCCAGTAAAAATACTTCACATTTTCTTATTTCATTTCCAAACTCTTTTTCAAGCACAGCCAAATTCAAACTATCTTCATCATATGATATTAGTATTCTATTTTCTCTTGGAGTAATAAAGTCTATATCATTGGACTTTATTCTTACACCACCGGCACATTGCAAAACTATATGAGGATATATAGTTTCTTTCCCTTTTACCCCCTGTATTGCCCTGATATTTTCGGGCAATAATTTTCTTACATACTCATTGTAGCAACTTGTTTGTAATAAACTGGGATAACCAAGCTTTGAAATTGCTATTGCAGCTCTTGTTGCAGTTCCACCTAATGTTATTTTGTATTCGAAATGTTCTGCAAATTCCTTACTTAACTTTTCAGATTTAGGTATTATCTCACAACCTACCCCTTCTTTTAAATGGGCAAGACTTGCAATCCATATATCTCTTTCAGATACAATTTCTATATTCATTTCCAAATCCTTGTTATGAATATTATGCTTTTTAATTTGCTCTTCAACTACACTTTTATTCCAAATCAATTCATAATCCACACAAGTATGAAAACCCATAGCAATTTTTTCATTCATACTGATTATCCCTCTTCAATACTAATTAATAGAGCATCGCCATATTTTCCGCTTTAAATAATTTTATTTTTTCTGCTGCTATTTTCTTCATCTCTTCTACACAAGGTGGCTGTATTACATTGGGTTCTCTAAGGGATTCATCCTTTAATACCTCTCTCATTTTATTATAATAAGCTACCTTTATATCACTTGAGATATTTATTTTATTTACACCATGCTCTACAGCTTTTTCAATTTCACTATCCTTATTTGATGATCCGCCATGTAGTACTAATGGAATAGAAACCTCTTTCCTTATATCATCTAATATATCTATTCTCAATTTAGGTACCTTATCTTTGGGATATATTCCATGACAAGTTCCTATTGCAACTGCCAAGCAGTCTATTCCTGTTCTTTCCGCAAAATCTCTTGCTTGTATAGGATTTGTATATAAAATATCTTCAGGTGCAGTAGTCTCTGTAGAATCTGTATTCCCTATTGTTCCCAATTCTCCTTCCACAGAAACCCCAACTGCATGAGCCAAATCACAAACTTTCTTACATATATCTACATTATCTTCATATTGCAATAATGATCCATCAATCATTACAGATGTAAATCCTGTCCTGATAGCATTTATAATCTGATCAATAGAAGCACCATGGTCTAAATGTATTACAGCAGGGATTTTGGAATTATTAACTCTTTCTAAAATACCCTTAACCATCTCAGATGTGATATGCTTCAGCTCATCCGGATGTATAGCAATAATAACCGGTGCATTCTTTTCTTCACATATCTCCATAATTCCATTGAACATACTATAATCACTAATATTAAACGCCGGAATTGCAAAACCATTTTCCCTTGCTACCTGAAGCAAATCTTTCATATTTAATATCATTCTATTCTCCCTTTTACAAAATCAACCCTTAACACCTCCGGATGACATTCCTGCAATAAAGTATTTTTGGAAAAATACAAATAGTATTAAAACAGGAATAGAACCCAAAACGCTCATAGCCATCATTTGACTCCAGTCATATGCATGCTGCCCCATAAGTAAATTTATACCTATAGGAACAGTTCTCATATTAGTTGTTTGAGTCAAAGCCAGTGCAAACAAATACTCGTTCCATGCCTGCATAAATGTATACATTCCAACAGATACCATACTTGGTACTGCTATAGGAACCAGTATATACCATAATGCTTTCCATCTCGATCCACCATCAATCATCACTGCCTCATCCAGTTCTCTTGATAATGTATTGAAATATCCAGTCATCATCAAAATACAGTATGGCAATGTCATTATCAAGTATGTCAATATCAATGCCAAATATGTATTAAATAACTTCATCGTTACGATTAAACCCATATATGGAATAAGTAAAACAATAGGCGGTATTGCCTGTACGCTTATTATTATAGAATTCAAAAAACCTTTACCGGGAAAATCAAATCTACTAAATGCATAAGCAGCTAATATTCCAATTAGTAGTGTTGCAACTACTACACAAATCGAAACAATATAGCTATTGATAAAAAACCTTACTTTCGTGCCATCTGTAATAACTGCAATATATGACTTAAAACTAAATGTACTGTCAATGAATTTAGGTGGCCAAGAAAAAATTCTTGAGTTATCCTTTAATGATGAACATATCATCCAAAGAATTGGGAACGAGGCAAAAATCCCGCCTATAACCAATAATATAGTAGCTATTACTTTCTTTATACCCTTATAGCTTCCTACCATACTTTAGCTCCTCACTTTTTTCTGTTGTCTTACGTAGAATATTGCAACTATTACACATACTAAGAGTAGTATTGTTGCTGATGTTGCCGCCATACTATAGTCAACTTTTTGGAATGCCAGTTTATATATGTATATACTCAAAGTTTGAGTGGAATTAACAGGGCCTCCACCTGTTAACATCCAAATTACATTAAATGACTGAAGTGTCCAGATAAAATCCAACATCGCAATACTGATTAAAATAGGCTTTAGTTGTGGTATTGTAATACTGAAAAACCTCTTAATATCATTGGCCCCATCTATAGCAGCACTTTCATATAAATCTTCCGAAATCCCTTGTAGTCCTGCTAATATACTAATCATATAAAATGGATATCCACACCAAATGTTTATAAAACATATAACCGGCAGTGCAATCGCTCTATCACTAAGCCATTCAGTATCTCTATTTACATGTGGAAATAGAGATAGTATGTAATTTATAATACCGGATGGTTGTAACATCAATTTCCAAAGAATTGCAACTACAGATGCGGTAAACACCCAAGGAAGTATATATATAACCCTTGCTATAGTTTTAGTCCTTACACTGAAATATTTTGAATTCAATAACATTGCAAAGAGCATTCCTATAACCAAATGTGCAATCACACTGACAGACACAAATACAATAGTGTTATATACCGATTTCCAATAGCTACTGTCTTTAAAAAGCTTATAATAATTTTCCAATCCCACAAAAGAGGGATTTTTAGATATAACCGCCTTGTCTGCAAATGAATATGAAATTACCATAAAAATCGGTACTACCATAAATACAACCATTAGTGCGATTGTAGGTAATAAATATCTATACGGAGCAGACCTTTTCCCAGCTAATATATTCATTTAATCCCTCCCATTAAGTAGTATCAACAATAAGTTTTATTTAGTTCACTCTAAAGCTTATTTACCCGCATTATCTAAATAGCCTTGCCAATTTTCCAACATCTTATTAACTTCTATATCACCTTCTAAATACATTACCAGATCATTTGTCATAGAAGTCATAACATCTGAAGCATTTGCTAATCCAATAAACTCATTTATAACATAATTTTTCTTGTACTCTTCATAATACTCTTGGAACTGCTTTGGTGCAGAACTGTAATCTGGAGTAGCCACTTTACTATTAGGGAATGCAGACATTGTAGATGCTAAGCCTGCAGATGCTGATCCATCTGTTCCATCTTTTCCACCAAGTAAGAAGTTTATAAACTCAGCTGCCGCTTCTTTGTGTTCACTTGATTCTGATACACCAACAGCCCAGCTTGCATAGCAAATACCGCTCTTATCTGTATAGCCATCTTTTACAGGTATTGTTGCAGCCTTAAAGTTAAGTTTTTCAAATTGACTCATTGTTGCAGCAGATGCTACTGTAAATGCACAATTTCCTGCTGCAAAATTGCTTGTCATTTCTGCTTCCTCTAATGTACTCATTCCCGGATATAATACACCTAAATCATATAGCTTTTTATACATCTCTGCCAAAGAAGCAAGTTCAGCATTATCTTTTGTTAAGTATTTGCCATCCTTATCCTTTAGTGTAATTCCTGATGCCCAACCTGTACCCATAAACACATTCTGTATACCATTAGCATTTGTAGTTCCAAGGTTTAGAGCAAGCGCTGAATATCCTGCAGCTTTTACCTTCTCACAAGCCTGCTCAAGCTCAGTCCATGTTGTAGGTATGTTTTCAACCCCTGACTTTTCCAGAATATCCATATTTACATACATTGGATACGCAAAATTTAATATAGGTACTACATACTCGGTGTTATTTACTTTCCACACATCACTTGCCAGATCCATCTTAACATCTAATGTTGAAAGGTCTGTCAAAATCCCCATATCGACAAACTCTGAAAGCCATGCACCATCTATACTGAGTACATCTGCAATTGTGCCATTTGTTGCACCTGCTGTTATTGCTGTCTTAGTATCTGCCCAAGGTGCTGTAAGAAGTTCTACCTTGTTACCTGTAGCAGCCTCGTACTCATCACATATCTTCTGTAGATATCCTTCCGGCAGCTCTCCACCCCACCACTGCTGGAATTTGATAGTTACTCCCTCTGAGGCTGCCTCTTGTGTAGCTCCTCCGGAGCTTTCACTGTTAGATGCACTATTACCACATCCAACAAGGCTTGTTAGCAACGCACATGACAACACTGTGGTCATTCCCAACTTAAGAAGTCTACTTATTTTCATATTACTCCTCACTTTCCGAGAAATTTTATTTTATTTTTGTAATTTTATTTTATAAAATTTCTCATTTACGTTATATTTGTAATTTAATTTTACATCTCAACTTGTTTTTGTCAATATGCAAATATTTTTTCTCTATTATAACTATTTAAGCTTTATTCTTTTGTGCATATTGTCTTCAAATAATTTTACCATAGGAATTATACGTGAAATAATATTTTTTGTATTCAAAAAACAATCCTATATTGATAAATATTTTCAAAGCTCATAATATTCAAATAAGCTATCACAAACTGACATTTTTCATCGTCTTTATGATATAATACATTCATGTTAAACAGTACTTTTTATTAACTATATAATAATACTTGGAGGAATTTTAAGATTAATATATGGACACAACTTTGAGGCAAACTTTAGAGCATAAAATATCGCAAAAAATGATACAATCTGTAAATATATTGCAGATGAACTCTCAAGAGTTAAATGATTATATAAAGCAAATCTCACTTGAAAATCCCTTTATTGATGTAAATGATGAATTTGAATATAGAAAAAATGAAGATGCTATAAAAATATCTGAACATAATATTTCAAGCTTTGAGCTTCAAAATGTTGATTACTCCCTCTCTTCTGATGAGAATAGTTTCGAAAACATTTATGTTCCACAGGAGGAAACTTTATGTGAAAATCTTCTTTCTCAACTTTTGTGTGGTGACTATACTAAGGAAGAGAGAGAAATCTTCTTCTATATAGCAACTAGTTTAGATAATAATGGATACTTTCCAGGTGGTATTTGTGAGTTAATGGAAGTGTTCAATATAAACTATGAAAAAGCTAAATATTGCCTGAATATAATGAAAAGTCTTGATCCTAAAGGAGTTTGTGCAGAAAATCTAATTGAGTGTCTAAAACTTCAGTTAGATGAAAGAGATAATTATCATATTGAGTATGAAATAGTCTCTTTCTATTTGGATCTACTTGGGAAAAATAATTTAAGGAAAATTTCAGAATTACTAAAAGCAGATATTAAATCTGTGTTAAAAGCAAAAAATAATATATCCAAACTAAATCCTAAGCCGTCTCAAGGATTTAGTGAAAGAAGTATTTTAAAATATATTACTCCCGATATTGTTATTGTAAAATTCAAAGATCATTTTAATATTGTAAGTAATAATTTTAATACTCTTAACATCAATTTTGATTATATAAGCACCTTAAAAGATAACAGCTTTGATAAGACACTCTTAAATTACATTGATAAGAAATTAGATGAACTAGAGACTTTACAAAATAGTATATGCATGCGAAACAATACCTTATTAAAGCTGTCAGAATATATTCTTGAATTGCAAAAAGATTTCTTTTTATATGGTAAAGGTAATTTGAAGCCATGCAAAATGAAAGATGCTGCAAAATCACTTGAATTAAGTGAATCAACTATCTGTAGAGCTGTTAACGGTAAATATCTGCAATGTTGCCATGGTCTATTCCCACTTGGATATTTCTTTTCTAAAAGCAGTTATAAAATAAATAAAAATGAGAGCACAACAATCGATAATATAAAATCTATTATTAAAAATATAATTGATACAGAAAACAAGAATAAACCTTTTAGTGATCAAAAAATCACAGAACTACTACACTCCAGAGATATAAATATCTCACGTAGAACTGTAGCTCAATATCGTGATTCACTTTCCATTCCTGATTGTCGTATTAGAAAGCTGTACTAATACAAATATCTTAATATAAAGCTCCCACTTTAAATTAGAAGAATATAATCTTCACTAAAGTGGGAGTTTTGAATTATTTATTATTATATTTTATTTGTTTTATATTTACAGAAATACTTCAACAGAAAAGATTCTATATCAAATATATTTTCAAATCTTTTCCTTGATGTCTTTACAAGTAAATCATCTATAATCTTGCGAACATCTTCCACTACACAATAATTTGCTATATTAAATATATTTGCTTTTCGGTCATTATTCACTGAAATTATAAGTTTTGAACCCAATAACCCCATTGTATGAAAGTTTGTACCTGATACACCAAGAGTTAAGCATATCCTAGGCGATACCTTCAATCCACTTAATCCAACTTCTCTATCTATTGAAAGCCATCCCAAATCCAACATTGGTCTTGATCCAACCACCTGAGCCTGTAATATATCTGCAAGGTTCAATACTTTATCAAAATAATCTTTATCCTTTATTCCTCTTCCAATAGATATGACAATATCTGCTGTTATAGGATTACCACTTAGACAATTTTTTTTATCCAAATATTGCTCCACTAATAATCAATCTTTGAATCTCATTAGTACCCTCATATACTTGGGTTATCTTTGCATCACGGAACATTCTTTCTACATGATTTTCACGCATATATCCTGCTCCACCCATATTCTGGATGCACTCTGTGGTAACCTTCATTGCCAAATTAGAACATGCCAGCTTTGCCTTACAAGCTGATACAGAAAAATCAAGACCTTGTTGTTGCTCCCATGCCCCTTTATATAACAACAATCTGCACATGTCAATTTCTGTCTGTAAATCTGCCATCTTGAATGCAATATATTGATTCTTATAAATAGGTTTTCCAAATTGCACTCTTTCCTTCATATATTCTTTACATATATCAAAAGCACCCTGAGCAAGACCTAGCCCTTGAGCAGCAACACCCAATCTTCCTGCATTTAATGCAGTTAGAGCATACCTAAATCCCTTGCCTTCCTCACCTATCATTGCGCTTGCCGGTATTATTGCATTATCAATGTTTATTTCTGCAACTTTTGCTGAACAAATACCACATTTATTTTCAATATGACCTATGCTTATACCCGGAGTCTCTTTAAGGTCTACTAAAAATGCTGTCAGTCCCTTTGATCCCTTTGACAAATCTGTATTTGCAATAAGCATGCAGTAGTCAGCAACAGCACTATTTGTAATATAATGTTTCTTGCCATTTACAACAAAGTTATCTCCTTTTCTAATTGCCTCTGTCTTTGCTGAACCTGCATCTGATCCAGCATCCGGCTCTGTTAATGCAAAACATCCTATAGCATCTCCTGAAAATAGCCTTGGCATACAGTGCATTTTTTGCTCTTCATTTCCAAAGGAATCAATACCTGTTGTAAATGTTGATGAAATGGCATATGAAATACCAAATGCTGAATCTACTTTACTCAGCTCTTCAACCACTAATAAAAATGCTAAATAATCATCTCCATGTCCACCATACTTTTTATCAAATTGTAATCCTATCAAGCCTAAATCTCCAAGTTTTTTTACCAAGCTCATATCGTACTTTTCAGTTCTATCTCTTTCAAGTACATTTTTTAGCAGCTCCTCTTGTGCAAACTTTCTTGCTTTATCTCTAATTTCTTTTTGATAATCTGTTAATTCAAAACTGTACATATTTTTATTCTCCTTATAATATATTTAAATTTTTTAATAAATATCTTTTTATGCCATGACTTTTTATCCTTTATCTGTTGCAACAGCTCCGGACTCAATACATTCTTCTATATACTCATCACTATATCCAAGTTCCTTTAATATTTCAACTGTATGCATTCCTATTTTAGGTGCTGTCCTTTCAATTGTAGGTGCAATATCTTCAATACTTCTAGGCTCATTTTTTGTAAATCTTACTGGAGTCATAGAAATCTTAGTTTCTGTACCATCCCACTCTTTAACAGGTGCAACAAAAAGATTTTCATTTGCCTGAGGATCATTAGCGATATCCTTCAAACTTTGAACTCTTTCATGTGCTATATCCTCTTCTGTCAACATTGCGTCAATATCTTTATAGCTGTATTTAGCAAACTCTTCTGACAATACCTTTGTCATTTCAATGGCATTTTCTCTACATTCTGTACCACTATAAGACGGATTATCTAGCAAACTATCTAATCCAAGACGTTTTAACAACCTAGGATTATATCTTTCAGGTTCCAGTATACTCATATAGAACCATATATTATCAGAACTTCTATATGTATTCATAACAGGTGTTCCGGGATTTAATCTTGTCTTTGGATATATATCTCCATACTGAGTAGATGCTATTCCTGCACTTGCACTCCATATAGCCTGGCTAAATAGAGATACCATAACCTTACAGCCTTCTCCTGTCCTTAACTTATTATATAATCCGCCACATATACCTCCTGCCAAAGAGCAAGATGTTGTTGCATCTCCAAATCCAATCAATGGATTAACAGGTGATGAATCCTTTTCTACTAAGTCCATCATAGCACCACTTCTAGCCCAAAATGCTACTGTATCAAATCCCGGATTATCTTTTATTGGACCAAAATCTCCATATCCGTTTATTTGTCCCCAAACTATATGAGGATGTCTTGCATGTAGGGACTCATAATCCAGCCCCAATCTTTTTAACGCTCCTGTACGATAGCTTGATACAAAAACATCTGATTGTGCCAGGATTTTTTCCAGAATTTCTTTACCTGCTTCAGACTTTAAATTCAATGATAAACCCCTCTTATTTCCATTGTATATATTATATAATACATTACAATCATCTTCTGTTGGCATGCACATAGGCTTACCTGTAGTTCTACCAGGATCTCCAAAAATCGGCTCTACCTTTATAACATCTGCACCCCAATCTGCAAGTATTTTTGCAGCACCGGGTCCTGCAATAAAATAAGTTAAATCTACTACTTTTACTCCCTCTAATGGTTTAAACATTTTCTATACCCCTTTCTATATATACTAATTTTTATAAATGCTTACACAATAGATCTTCTATTACGGTAAATTAGGAAATAGTGTAAATAATAATACTCCCAATAGTGAACCTAGAAATGGAACTATAACAGTAAGTCTGAATGTAAGTCCATATGAAGCTTTATGTGTTTCTCTACAAAGTCCATTAGTTACTGTTACTATATATCCATTATGTGGTAATGAATCCAATGCAGATGATGACAAAGCCATCACTCTATGTACTGCTGATGCTTGTATACCTAATGCTGTGTATACCGGACCCAGTATAGGAACAGCTATTCCAAGTCCGCCTGAAGCACTACCGCAAATTCCTGCTATAACAGTTGTACCTATTAAAAGAGATAGGAGTTTTGGACCCGGTATATTTATCATGGCATTTGTTATAATTGAAAATTGCTTGGAATGTGACACAACCGCTCCGAAACCTACAACAGCACTTGTGGCAGTTACTGCTGAAAGACACATCTGTATACCATCTGTAAAAGTCTTGCTAAGCATTCCTTTTTCAACATGATTGAACATTACTATAATTGCTGAAACAGTACCTGCAAATACAGCTATCTCAACAGGCACCATAGATGCTCCCTCACTATTCTTTAAGTTAACAAGAATAATGGTCACCACTAATGGTAATATGGCAACAAGTGGATGAGGTAACTTCTTATCACTATTATCTGATACATCATCACCTTCTATAGCCACAAAATGTTCTCCTCTATCCTTCACCTTTTTAATATAGGCCTTTAACCATATCAAACCTGCAATCAGCATAAATATACATGATATCCAACCATTAACAAATCCTGCAGTATATGGTGTTCCTAAATTATTTGATGGCACTGCATTATGAATTTGAACAGCCCCCGGTGAAATCATTGCAAATGTTGAGCATCCAAAACATAGCGCACCCGGTATACACCTTCTTGGTATATCAGCAGCCTTAAAGACCTGTAATGCTATAGAAAATACGCAGAATGCACACACATGTGCTGTAACTCCTCCATAGGCTAAAACTCCACATGCAATTGGTACTGAAATAAATGCCAAGTCCTTACCCATTACTTTTATTATAGTCATAGCTATTGATCTTGCAGCTCCTGTAACATCCATTGCCTTTGCCAATAATGTACCTGTCAAAAACAGTAAAAAATAATTTTGAAAGAACCCACTAAATCCACCCATAAAATTGGTTTTATAGGCTTCATAGATAGGCATTTGAGTTGTTACTGCTACAACAAGTGTTGTGAGAAAAACTGTTAAAAAAATATTTAAGCCCTTCATAATAAGGAATGTCAGTAGTATAAATGCTAAAGCTATTCCAATAATTCCAATTGTATCCATTTATAGCTCCTCTTTTCTTTATTAATACATCTATTGCTTTTTACTTGGGAACTGAGGTGCTCTTTTCTCAAGAAATGCCTCAATTCCTTCCTTTTTATCTTCGTTACCAAAAACAACAGCCCAGCATTCTTTTTCTATTTCTAGACCATTTCTAATATCTGTATCAGATCCACGATTTATAGCAGTCTTGCAATAACTTATTGCAATAGGTGATCTGCTTAAGATCATTTCCATCATATCTTTTGCCTCATCCATTAACTTTGTTTCATCAACAAGTTTATTTGCCAATCCTATACTTACGGCTTCATCAGCCTTGACCTGTCTACAAGTGTATATAAGTTCTTTTGCAATTCCTACACCAACTAATCTTGGTAATCTTTGAGTACCGCCAAAGCATGGTATTAAACCTAAATTTGCCTCAGGTTGTCCAAATATTGCTTTATTAGACGCAATTCTTATATCACAGCTCATTGCAAGCTCACATCCTCCACCAAGTGCAAATCCATTTACTGCCGCAATAACAGGTTTTTCTAAACTTTCAATTTTATTAAATAATTTCTGTGCCCTATCAGAATAAAGTCTTCCCTCTTTTACACCATATCCTGACATTTGAGAAATGTCTGCTCCCGCAACAAAAGCTCTGCCTTCTCCGGTGATAATAACTCCTAAAATATCACCATCTTCTTCAATAGCATCAAACAATAATTCAAGTTCTCCTAATGTTTGATTGTTTAAAGCATTTAATGCTTTAGGTCTATTCATGGTCAATATAGCAATTCGTCCATCAATACTTCCCTTGACATATTCCGTAGTGTTTATAGCTTCACTAAACTTCATACAATACCTCCTCTTACAATGTAATACGACCACCATTGTAATAATTATCTTATCAAAATATTTTTATGATATCCGGATTATCATTCTATACTTATATATACTGCAATTTCCATGCCAATTTTTTGATAAAAATTTACACAATTATTGATTTGTTAAAAACTTATTTAAGTTAATATCTTTGTTAATTTTGCATAAAAAGCAAAAATATCGTATCATTTTTGAAGCACTCATAAATGATACGCTCCAAAAATGATACGATACTAAAATAAATTATTCTATTATAACTTAAGGCTAATCCCTATACATTTGCCACTTTCTTACGAAAGTAGGAACACTCATACCTAAATATCCCGCTGCTTTACGTACACTATTAAATCTATTGTAAGCTGATATTATTATCTCTTTTTCCTTTTCCATTAAATACTTCTTCATTGAACCGATAGAATGTACTTCTTCAACAGAACCTAATTCAATATCTTGAATAATCTTATCCTTATTATTGGTTATATCTCTATTTTTATTTAATCCGTCATTCATAAAAGCTTCAAACTTAACCGGTAAGTCTGATAATACTATTTCTAACCCATCACAAACAGCATACGCGCCTTTTATAACGTTTTCAAGTTCTCTCACATTACCATTCCAAACATGGCAGCAAAAAGCCTCTAATACCTTTTTATCTATTTCAACATTTAATTTGTACTCCGTATTTAACCTATTTATAAAATACTGTACAAGTAAAGGTATATCCTCAACTCTGCTACGAAGAGGAGGTAAGTGCAAATTAATGACATTTAGTCTGTAATATAAATCCTCTCTAAAAGTACCGTCAATAATCATTTGTTCAAGATTTCTTCTGGTTGCAGATATTATACGAACATCTATTGGTATAGGATTATTTCCTCCTACTGTATCCACTTCCTTCTCTTGTAATATTCTCAAAATCTTTGCCTGCATGAGAAGTGGCATATCACCTATTTCATCCAAGAATATTGTGCCACCATCAGCCTGCATAAACTTGCCTTTTCTTCCGCCTTTTTTGGCACCGGTAAAAGCTCCCTCTTCATATCCAAACAATTCTGATTCCAACAATTCACTTGGAATAGCTGCACAGTTTACACAAATGAAAGGTTTATTTCTTCTAATTCCTGAGTAGTGTATTATCCTGGCAAATACCTCTTTCCCGGTTCCACTTTCTCCAGTTATTAGTACCGGAAAATTAGTTTTAGAAGCCTGTATAGCTTCTCTTTTCTTGTTTAAAATAACATCACTCTTACCAATTATATCTTTTACTCCAAGCTGTGATTCACTAAATATTTGATACTGTTCTCTAAGAAATTCCAGCTCGTTGTATTCTTTTATCATTCGCCTGGCAGTATTTACTGACTGTTCACGAAAATGTACCTGTGCAACTCCACCAATAGTATTTCCATTAGAATCTTTAACATATGTACGGCTGACAAGCACAAAATCATTTGATGAATCCTTTACATATCCCGTCTGATATTTGTGCAATACCAATTCTTCTGTGTACTCATTCATCATAATATCAGCCATCTTACTATTTGGAATAATATCTGTAATAGGTCTACCTACAATGTCTTCTTTTTTTCTTCCTAAGAAAGAACTATAGCTATCATTAATATCAATAACTATGGCATTTGCATCTACTACAATAAATCCATCATTTGTAAGTCGGAGAACTTCTTCAAAAACCCTTGCATAGAATTCTTTTTCCATATTGGCTCCTAAAAATCTTCCCTTATTATGTCCCAAACCGCTTCTATACTGTGTTTATTCTTTACATAATCATCTGCTGCCTTGCTCATATTTTTAAGAGCTTCTTTGTCGTTATAAAGTGTAACGCATTTGTTTACAAAATCACCCGGCTCATCTGCGACAAGCATTTGATTATATGAGTTGTCTATACCCTCTGCTCCAACACCTGTGGTTATTACAGGATCATTGTAATATAGAGCCTCTATTACCTTGCCCTTTACTCCTGCTCCGTATCTTAGAGGTACTACAACAAGTCTTACCTTCTCATACAATTCTTTCAGCTCTTCTTCACTTACAAAACCTTTAAATATAATTCCTTTGGCTTCATTGTGAAGAGCCTTTATCTCATCCGTAGCATTTGAACCGACTATATAAAAAGGTACTTTTATCTGTGCATAGATTTCATCCCACATATTATCAAGGAAATACTTCAGCGCATCTGCATTTGGAGGATGTGAAAACCCTCCCACAAACAGTACACCCTCTCTGATATCGGGATTGTAGTCAATATTGCCAAACTTTTCAAAAACATAGGCTGTTATCGCTTTTGCATTTATCTTCTTGTCAAAGGTATGTATATAGTCTACCTCCACATTTGAAGGATAGTAGCTTATACTTGCCTTTCTCATAAGATCAAGCTCCATACTCTTCCAATATGAACTTGCATTTTTTCTTTCAACATCTCCGGTAAGTTCATACTCTCTTCTTTCACGCAGGAAGTGCAGATCGTGACCATAGTATATTATTTTTATATCAGTTTTTTCTTTGATAAAATCAATATACTTGGTGGCGATATGTGGTCTATTAAGATATGCGATATCAATATTTGCCTGATTGCTTTCAATCCATTCAAATATATTTGTTCTCATCTCATTGCCATATAATACCTCTACACCCATCTGCTCCAGAATTCCTGTATATGGCTCTGATTTAGCAAAGTTATCAGGAAGGAACTTAACTACATATCCTCTTTCTATAAACATCTTTATATACTGGAAAGTAGTCTTTGATCCGGCATCCTTATCAAAGGTCGGAACATAGTGATCTACAAATAAAATAACCTTTTTGCCCATGCTTCTTTCTCTGGCTCTGAAGCCATTTGGTACTCCAACATTGTCGTACTGGTTTTTGAACTCCTCACTCCATTTTTCCTGAAGCTTTTTGTTGTTCTCTACCTGATATCTCTTAAGTCCTGTACCATTCACATCCGTACCATTTGATACACCCTCAAAATGAACTACCACACTGAGCGGCTGATATACCACTCTCAAGCCTCTTTTTCTCACTTCAAAAGCAAGGTCTGAATCCTCACAGTATGCAGGTGCATATCTCTCATCAAAGCCTCCAATATCTTCCCAAAGCTTTCGACTAAGCATTATCGCCGCACCTGATATATAATCCACATCTCTCACATAATTGTACTCAGGCTTGTTTGGATCATCACATCTTCCATAGTTCCAGCCACTTCCATCACTCCATATAATACCACCTGCTTCTTGCAGTCTGCCGTCAGGATATATAAGTTTTGAGCCTACCATTCCTATACCCTTATCAGACTCCAGTAATTTTATAAGTGGCGACAGCCAATCCTTTTCTACGGTTGTATCATTATTTAAAAAGAATATGTACTCGCCTCTTGCCTTTTTGGCTGCATTATTACAATTCTTTAAAAATCCCTGATTTGTCACATTTCTTGCAATCACAAGTCCGCTTACAAAATTATCTATTTCCTTTGTAGCATCCGTGGACACATCATCCGCAATAATTATCTCATAATCATACCCCTGAGTGTTTTCTAAAAGAGATACCAGACAGGCATAGGTATAATGTATCTGATTGTATACAGGTATAATAATGCTTACCTTTGGGTTTTCTACATATGGGAAGTTTAGCTTTCCCTTTTCTCTGTATAGATCACCTATCTTAAACTCTCCCTCTATAAGGTTTCTTCCCTGTTCTGAATGAGTAAGCTTAAAATACTTTATAGGATGGAAAATACTCATAAGCCTGTAATTTAACTTCTTTCTTTCCACACTTCCTTTTGGGTATTTTCTGTTGTATATAGTGCTTAGCTTTCTTCTGATCCTAAAAGGAATAGAAAGATTACTATTGTAAACATTCAAGGTCTTTGAAAGCTCTTCATTCTCATGTCTTAAATTATCTATTATTATACCCAGATTATTTACATGATTATCTGTAAGAGTTCTAAGTCTAGTCAGTTCTTTAACTATCAGTTCTCTATCCTTATTTATCTCAGAAAGTTCTATAATCTTATTCTTTGCATGTGGCAATTCGGCAAGTGCTTCCAATCCCTCATTTAAAGTTTCATGACTTATAGTCTCTACAAAGTAATTGTCAAGATAAACTTCCTGATAATCTCCATGTATATAATCTTGGAAGCTTCTTTCGATAAAGTCCATTCCGTCAATATCATCTATACCGAACCTTGCCATAAAATCAGTTTCAGTTAAACTAAAATTATTCTGAATCTTATCTGCATTATTTTGATAGAAAATATGTAATGCACGGTATTTTATAAATAGCTCTCTGTCCTTTATAAAATCCATTGACTCGTCAAATATCCACTCACAATCTATTGCAATAAACTTCTCTCCATCAAATATAAAATTATCAAATATAGCATCCAGATTAAGAGCATCCTCATCCACTATCTTTTTAAGATACTCTTTAACACCTTCTATAAACCCATTAATATCTTTTTCAATGTAATCTTCACAAAGCCTGCTTAAAGACTTTCCATTTACAAAAGGAAAGTTCATTTCTCCGGCATTTTTAAAAGTTCCTTCAAGAACTGTCACACTGTCGTTTTTTATACGCTTTTTACCATCATACATACCCAAAATATGCGGAATACTTTCTCTCTTTAAAGCAGACTTTACAACGTACTTTTTATCATCTTTAATTCTTATTTCCGTCTTTATCTGATACTTTGGAAGTCTGGTTCTGTTATATTTGATATAGACATTCTCCTCACTCCCACCGGCAACTATAATATATGAGTTTGCAAAGCTGTCAAAATCTCCTGTTTTTGCAGCCTGAGAAAACCTTTCTCCGATATCTTTAAGGGCGAACCTGGGGTAATCATATGCCTTTATCTGTGAAAGCTCACCTGCTCCCGGCATCTCCTTATCTGAGAAGAGTTTATATACATATCTATAGTTAGGATATGGATAATATGTGGAATGCTCACCGATCCACTCTCTTACAGCTTTTACACTTAAAGCTTCTTTTTCTTTGTCTCCAAACTCTTCTTCAAAGTAGTTCATTCCATATTTATTATCAAATATCAAAACCAGCTTTGTATTTGGCTTTTCTTTTCGTATTAACTTAGACACCTTCTCACTACCATAGGCAATAACGGTATCAAACTCATTAAGATTTATGCTATCAAAATCGGATATATATTCTATATCAATGTCAAAAACAGCCTGTACACTTCCAAGTCTTTCCGCATCGTCTTCATAAATATAAACCTTTGATTTATTACATAAATCATCCAATATAGCTATTTGACTACCTAAAAATAATGTCTTTCCCTTTATATCTATCCATTCTGTATTTCCAAGAGATAGTGATGAAAAGAAAGATAGATTTTCTAAACTAGGATTTTCTTTCAAAAGGCTATATTCATCTTTTCCATACTTTTTTGAAAGTTCTAAAAGACTCATTTTCTCTCCCTTTTAATTACTTTTTTGAGTAAGTTTTACCTTTGATTCCATATCATAAACACCCACAGTATTCTTATTTGAAATAACTGTTATGAATGTAACATCATAGAGTCTGTGATATACAACATGTGTACCATCTTCGAATCCGGTACAACTCATACTTAGAAGATACTCTCCACCCTGTAATGTCATTTTCTGCTTGAATTCCACAACTGCTTCATCACCCGGCTTTACAGGCTTTACAGGTACACCTTCAAACATTGTATTGGTACCACTAAGTTCTGTTCCTTTTTTATCTTTAATAGTGAATGTAAATATAGGAGATTCTATATTTGCATTAAACCTTATCTTTTCTCTGATGGTAAACTCTTCTCCTTTCAGCAAAAGATTGGTAAGCTCTCCCTTAGAATCTAAAAGTCCCAAATCGTATATCTCAGCCCTACCGTCACCATACTCTGTTTTATTCGGATTGATGGAAATCTTTTCCTTCATAAGACCATTATATTCTTTTGCATGTGTCTTATTTATATCATTGTTTAATTCCATCATATCTGAAAAATTACTGTCCAGCCTCTTTGCAAGATCAGCTTCCAGATCGTCCATTCTGCCTGCTAAGATCTTCTTGTATAAATCCACCATTTCTCCTGCAGGACCTTCCGCCAAAAACTCTCCCTTGTTTAAAAGTATTACCTTGTCACAGTACTTTATTACACTTCCCATATCATGGGTTACCATCAATATGGTAGTACCGGTCTTTCTTATCTCTTCCATTCTTCTGTAGCATTTGGCCTGGAAAAAAACGTCTCCTACTGAAAGTGCCTCATCCACTATCAAAATCTCAGGCTCTACGTTTATTGCAAGTGCAAAAGCAAGTCTTACAAACATACCTGATGAATAGGTTTTTACAGGCTGATACACAAAGTCACCTATATCAGCAAACTCTAAGATCTCAGGAAGCTTTGCCTCCATCTGCTCTCTGCTAAAGCCCATCATAGTTCCGTTCATATATATATTTTCAATGCCGGTATAGTCCATATTAAAGCCCGCACCAAGCTCTAAAAGTGCGGAAATGTTTCCGTCAACTTCCACACTTCCTGTAGTGGGATTTAATACTCCGGTTATGATTTTTAATATCGTTGACTTTCCTGAGCCGTTTGTTCCTATAATTCCCACCGTAGAACCCTTTTCTACACAAAAGGATATTTTATCCAAGGCAAAAAATTCCTTATGATATTTTTTATGTGTAAGGGAAATACTCTCCTTTAACCTGTCTATAGGCTTATCATATAGTCTGTAGATCTTGGTAACATCACAGACATTTATTGCTAAATTGCTCTGCATACTTCTCCTTATAATACATCTGAAAAATGTGGTCTTAACTTATTAAACATTCTAAGTCCGATAAGTAACAATATTACAGTAACCACCCAAAAATATACTGTTAGTCCCGGTCTCTCAAAGAAAAAATCTCCTCTGAGTATGCTGTCTCTATATCCAACCACAATATAATATACAGGATTTAATTTCATTATCTTTTCAACCTTTGCCGGGAAATATGAGAACATTGTTGGATCCCACATTATAGGTGTCATCCACATTCCAAACTGTAATGCAATTCCCACTATCTGTGCCATATCCTTAAAAAATACATTGATTGCACAGGTTATATATATTATTGCAAGTGCAAATATTGACAAACAGAAGCTGTAATACACTATTCCAATCCAACTTACCATAGGTAATCTACCAAATGCTAAAGTCATGGTTATCATTATCACTACAAAGATCCCATGTACTATAAGGCAGGAAATCACCTTGATAACAGGCAATATGGATACATTAAACACTACTTTTTTTACAAGGTAATTATATTCTGAAAGTACATTCGTTCCCAAATTTAGAGTCTCAGCAAAGAAAAACCATGGTACAATACCCGGAACCAGCCATACTACATAGGGAACTCCCGGTACAGGCGGTGTACTCTTAAATCCCATTTGAAAGATTAGGAAATATATAAGTACAGTAACTACCGGCTGAACAAACATCCATGCAATACCAAAATAGGACCCAACAAAGCGTTTCTTAAAATCAGCCTTTGCCAAATCCCATATGATTGCTCTTGATTTTAATATTTCTCGTATAAGCGATATTATATTCATATCTTTTTCCATTCATTATTTATTATAAAGTTTTATTGACAAATATATCAGGAATCCTGTGAATTCACAGGATTCCATCATTAAAATCAATCAAACTTAAATGTTTCTTTAAGACCTTTCCACTTTGTATCCTTCTCAGACATTATCAGATTAATTCCCTCTATAGGCCAGTCAATGCCTATATCAGGGTCATTGTATATAAGACCACCCTCATCATTTGGATGATAGAAGTCTGTACATTTGTATGCAAATACCGCCTCATCTGAAAGTACCACAAAACCATGTGCAAAACCTTCCGGTATATAGAATTGCTTCTTGTTCTCATCAGAAAGAAGTACACCAAAGTACTTTCCAAATGTCTTTGAGTTCTTTCTCAGATCCACTGCCACATCATATACTTCACCACTTAATACTCTTACAAGCTTTCCCTGTGGATGCTCCTTTTGGAAATGTAATCCACGAAGTACTCCTTTAGATGACTTTGACTGATTGTCCTGTACAAAAACCATATCAAGTCCTGCCTCTTTGAAATCATTCTGATTATATGTTTCTACAAAATATCCTCTATCATCTTTAAACACTGTAGGAGTAATTACACATAACCCCTCTATTTCGCATCTCTCTAATGTGATTTTTCCCATATTAATACACCTCGCTGTTTTAGCTTTCTTTCTGTTCTAAATTATACTTCACAGTAGTATTTCCGTCAAATATGAACGCAAAAAAAGCCACCAAATCGTGGCTTTCTCTTATATTTTATTTATTCATTGCTGCATCAAATGCTTCCAGTGCTTCCTTTTGTTCTTTTGAAAGCTTTGTAGGTACTGAAACCACCAATGTTATATAGTGGTCACCTCTAGTATTTTTATTTCTAAGGAAAGGTACTCCCTTACCCTTTAGCCTTATTCTTGTATCTGTCTGTGTTCCTGCCTTTACAGCTACTTCCACTTCTCCATCTACAGTCTTTACTCTGATACTTCCACCCAGTGCTGCCTTTGCAAAGCTTATAGGCACTGTAGAAAAAATATTAGTTTCTTGGCGTTTAAATATAGGATGTGGACTTACTATAGCCTCTACAAGCAGGTCCCCTCTTGGACCGCCGTTTATTCCCGGCTCTCCACCTCCTGCCATTCTTATAGACATACCATTATCTATACCTGCAGGTATATCAACCTCAAAACTCTTTTTCTTTTGAATATATGCCTTACCATTACAATCTGGACATTTATCCTTAATGATCTTTCCTGTACCGTTACATTCAGGACAGGTCTTTACATTCTGCATAGTGCCAAACAGAGTCTGCTGTGAATATATTACCTGACCCTTGCCATTACATTTTGGACAAGTGGTAGGTGAAGTTCCTGCTTTAGCTCCCGAACCATGGCATGTCGCACATTCTTCCTTGAAGTTTACTTTGATTTCCTTCTTACATCCAAAAACCCCTTCTTCAAATGTAAGTCTCACTGATGCTCTGACATTTGCTCCCTTCATCGGACCTGTTCTTGTGGCTCTGCTTCCGCCGCCGCCAAACATACCTCCAAAGAGATCTCCAAAGATATCCTCACCGCCAAAATCAAATCCGGAAAAGCCTCCGAATCCTCCGCCTCCGGCACCTGCACCTGCACCACCATCAAAGGCAGCATGACCAAACTGGTCATACTGTCTTCTTTTGTCAGGGTCACTTAGTACTGAATAGGCTTCACTAGCTTCCTTAAACTTTTTCTCAGCTTCAGGATTATCAGGATTTGAATCTGGATGATACTTTTTAGCCAGCAATCTGTACGCCTTTTTTATTGCAGAGTCATCAGCATTTTTATCAACGCCAAGTACTTCATAGTAATCTCTTTTACTCTCTGCCATCAGTTACTTCTCCTTATTATACCTCTTTAAAATCACCATCAATTACATCATCATCTGAAGATGTAGCAGTTTCTTGTGCTCCTGCTGTGTCAGCACCTGCTGCACCTGTATTCTGTGCTGCACCTGCCTGCTCATATACCTTTGCAAAAAGCTTCTGAGCACTTTCCATAAGCTTCTCTTTGCCCGCCTTGATATCATTTATCTGATCATCTGTCATAGCATCGATAGGTGCTCTATTGATAGCCTCCTTTAATGTGGCAAGATCTGCTTCGACTGCTGCCTTATCATTTGCATCAAGATTATCACCAACCTCTTTTAATGCATTCTCAGTCTGGAATACTATAGAGTCAGCTTCATTTCTTGCATCAATGCCTTCTTTTCTCTTCTTATCCTGTGCCTCAAACTCAGCAGCTTCCTTTACAGCCTTCTCTATATCACTGTCTGACATGTTTGAACCTGCTGTAATTGTGATATGCTGCTCCTTACCTGTTCCAAGATCCTTTGCAGATACATTAACGATACCGTTTGCATCAATATCAAATGTAACCTCTATCTGTGGAACACCTCTTCTTGCAGGTAAAATACCGTCAAGTCTGAACTGTCCTAAAGTCTTGTTATCTCTTGCAAACTGTCTCTCACCCTGTACTACATGGATGTCAACAGCTTCCTGATTGTCTGCGGCTGTAGAGAACACCTGGCTCTTCTTTGTAGGAATTGTAGTATTTCTTTCGATAAGTTTTGTAGCTACACCACCCATTGTCTCGATTGAAAGTGAAAGAGGAGTAACATCAAGAAGCAATACATCTCCTGCACCGCCTTCTCCTGAAAGCTTACCGCCCTGAATACCTGCACCGATTGCAACACCCTCATCAGGGTTGATGCTCTTTGAAGGCTCCATACCTGTAAGAGCTTTTACCTTCTCCTGTGCATTGATCATTCTTGTAGATCCACCTACAAGTAATACCTTTCCAAGATCGCTTGCTGTAATACCTGCATCCTTAAGAGCATTCTGTACAGGAATAGCTGTTCTTTCAATAAGGTCAAGTGTAAGCTCATCAAACTTAGCTCTTGTAAGAGTCATATCAAGATGCTTTGGCCCCTCTGCGGTTGCAGTTATAAATGGCAAATTGATATTTGTTGTTGTTGCTGTTGAAAGCTCTTTTTTAGCCTTCTCTGCAGCTTCTCTAAGTCTTTGAAGTGCCATCTTGTCTGCTGAAAGATCCACACCCTCTGCCTTCTTAAACTCACTTACAAGCCAATCTGTAATCTTATTGTCAAAGTCGTCACCACCAAGATGTGTATCACCATTTGTAGCCAAAACCTCTATAACTCCGTCACCGATTTCAATTATTGAAACGTCGAATGTACCGCCACCAAGGTCATATACCATAATCTTTTGCTCAGCATCATTGTCAAGACCGTAAGCAAGAGCTGCGGCTGTAGGCTCATTGATAATTCTCTTTACATCAAGACCTGCAATCTTACCTGCATCCTTTGTAGCCTGACGCTGTGCATCGTTGAAATATGCAGGAACAGTGATAACAGCCTCTGTAACCTTCTCACCCAGATAGCTCTCTGCATCAGCTTTCAACTTCTGAAGAATCATAGCTGATATCTCCTGTGGTGTGTATGACTTACCGTCTATTGTTACCTTATAATCTGTACCCATATGTCTCTTGATTGAAGAGATTGTTCTGTCTGCATTTGTAACTGCCTGACGCTTTGCAGGCTCACCTATAAGTCTCTCACCTGTCTTTGTGAACGCTACAACTGAAGGTGTTGTTCTTGAACCTTCCGAATTTGGAATAACTACAGGCTTTCCACCCTCCATAACTGCTACACAGCTATTTGTTGTACCTAAATCTATACCAATAATCTTACCCATTATTTTATCCTCCTAATAAATCAAAATTTGTATTTTCTAAATTTATATAAAATATCTCACTTTGTCTTTACAAAGCAAAATATAGTCTCAAAAATTAATTTGCAACCTTTACCATACTATGTCTAAGAACACCGTCCTTGTACATATATCCTTTTAAAAGTTCCTCTGCAACAATATTTTCGCCTAAATTCTCATCTTCTATATGCATAACTGCATTGTGTAAGTTAGGATCAAACTCTTTCCCTACGCAATCAATCGGCTTAACTCCCAAATCTTCAAAAGTCTTTGTCATTTGATTGTATATCATTGCTATTCCATCAGCAAAAGCTCTGCCTTCACCCTCTGCAGGTGTTGCAGTCATTGCCCTTTCAAAATTGTCAACTATCGGCAAAAGTTTTTCAGCCACACTTCTTGCTCCCATATCAAACATGGTAGCTTTTTCTTTTTCACTTCTCTTTCTGAAATTATCAAACTCCGCCATGCTTCTTTTAAGTCTGTCTGTCAAATCTGCAATGACAATGTCCTTTTTATCAGCCTTTTCAATGTTTTCATCACCAAAAGCTTCTTCTACTTCGGCTTCCATAGCTGCCGCCTTTGCCGCTGCCTCCTCAGGTGTTTCCTCGGTCTCGACAACAGGCTCTTCTAATTCTTCGCCTTCTGTAACTTTTTTGTTCTCATCATGTTCTCTTTTTAAATCTTTTTCTTTCACAGCCCTCTCCTCTATTCATCATTATTAAACTGCTCATCCAGCGATGCCATCACAGTCTTTATAGTCTTTAATACTTTCTCATAGTCCATTCTCTTTGGTCCCACTATACCGATAGATCCTCTAAGTCCTTCGCCTATCTCATAATTGGCTGTAACTACCGAAAGATCTCTCATATCTGAAATCGGCACTTCATTTCCGATATATACTCTGATACCGTCATTATCATTATCATTTACCCCTGCAAGTATTTCCTTAAGCTTATCCTTTTCCTCAAAAGCATTTACCAGCTGACTCGCCTTCTCTCTGTCAGAGAGCTCAGGATACTTAAAAATATTTGTAGTACCGCTCGTATATATCTCCAGATTGTTAGTAGCACTTTCAAACACCGCTGCTACTTCTCGTAAAACCTTATCCACTATATCTCCATAAACTCCTGCATCCATTCTTAGCTTATTCATAATGCTTAAGTTTATCTCTTCCACAGTAAGTCCGTTTAATGAAGTATTTATAAGTAGATTCAAGTTTAAGATTTCGCTCTCTAATATTTCGCTGTCGATATCTATTATCTTATTATTGATAATATTACCTTCAGCAACTGTCACCAAAAGGAGCTTGAACTTATCTATCTTTGAGAGTTGCAAAAACTTTACTTTATTGGAGTGTATACTAGGCCCTGATATCATCGCGGCATAATTGGTGTCTCTTGCAATAATCTTTGCCAACTGCTTCAAGACCGTTTCCAATTTATCCACTTTTTTGAACATCAGATCCTTAAACTCCTCAGTTTCTATCTCCTTTTCTCTCAAGATCTCATCTACATAAAATCTGTATCCCTTATCTGAAGGAATACGTCCTGCCGAAGTGTGAGGCTGTAAAATATAACCCATATCTTCCAGATCACTCATTTCATTTCTTATAGTAGCAGAGCTCAAATTTAATTCAGGGAGCTTTGAAATAGTTCTTGAACCCACCGGCTCCCCGGTTTCCATATAATTCTTTATAATAGCTTTTAAAATAATCGCTTTCCTGTCCTCTGAATCCATTCGCCCCTCCCTTCTTTATTTGTTAGCACTCATTTATATAGAGTGCTAATTTATATTAGCTACTATATTCTATATGCAAGGATTTGTCAATAACTTTTTTAATTTTTTTATTATAGCTTACTTTAGATAACAAAAACTCCCAACCTTCTCTCAGGTATGGGAGTTTTTAAAAACATTTTCTCTCTATAGCTTATAGCTAATCAACCGATTCCACCGTAGATTGCACCTGCTATAAGTGCCAATAATGCAAGTCCGGTATACACATATTTACCAAGGAAGAACCAAGTGTCTCCCTTTGGCTTCTTTGCCCCTGTGTTCACTGCCTCCATAGTGTATTTCTTTCCAAACATGAAGAACAACATTACCGAAGCAAGTACCGCACCTATCGGACAAATATAGATGGATACTGCATCCATCCAACCTTCTACTATTCCCTGTATTAATACTGCAACAACTACACCAAGTACTCCAATAACTCCTACAGACTGTATTCTACTAAGTCTAAACTGCTGCTGTAATGTAGCCACAGGTGCTTCATACAGGTTTACAAGGGAACTAAGTCCTGCAAATGTAACACATACAAAGAATATAATTCCTACAATCATACCACCCGGCATTTTATTCATGATATTTACAAGGTAAATAAACATAAGCCCCGGTCCACCTGCGCTAAGCTCTGCACCTGATGTAGCCATAGCCGGTATAATAACAAGTGCTGCCAAGAGAGCTGCAACTGTATCAAATACAGCTATATTCATTGCTGAGAAAGGCACATCCTCTTTTTTGCTCAGATATGAACCATATATAACTGTACCATTTCCTGCAATAGACAGTGAGAAAAACGCCTGTCCAAATGCAAATATCCAAAGTCTTATATCTTTTAATCTCGCAAGATTAACTGTAAATATATACTTATATCCATCTGCTGCACCCGGTTGTACACCTATATAAACTGCAAGTCCAATCATCATTACAAAAAGCAATGGCATCATAAACTTATTTGCCTTTTCGATACCGTCTGCAACACCAAATGCCATAATAGCAAAGTTTACAATAAGTGCTATTATTATCCAAGTATTGTTTCCAAATGCAACGGCTGTAGAACCAAAAGTATCTCCAATAGTCTTCATATCTTGACCCATTGCAAATAGTTGACCGGTGAATGCCATTACTACATATTTGAATATCCAGCCAACAACACAGGAATAACCTATAGCAAGTGCCAAAGATCCTATAGTAGGTATGATTCCTATACCTTCACCCACTTTTCTACTTTTACCTGCATATGCCATGGCTGCACCAAATGCTCCTATGGGACCTTTACCTGTGCTCCTTCCAAGTGCGATTTCTTCTACTACTCCTGTACTTCCTATCAATATAACAAATATGAAATAAGGAATCAGAAAAGTCATACCCCCCCAAGCTGACACTAGCACCGGAAATCTCCACAGATTTCCCATACCCACAGCTGAACCTACACATTCTATGATGAAACCAATTTGTGAGTTAAAACCATCCTGCTTTAGAGATGTATTATTATCTGAACTCATAAACTTCCTCCATCTTTCCGAAAAATGTAAATTTCTTTTTTGGATAGCAGCCCAACCTCATATCAGATCAGGCTGCAGATACCTCTTATTTGTTTTCCCAATATTTGAAATTTTCTTCATCACACATTTCTTCTTTAGATGGAACAACAGGCTCAGCCCAAGCATGGAAATGTCTCATTGGCAATGTATGTCCAAAAGTAATCTTTAGGTTTGGAATAGTATCTCTATCTTTGTAGAGTTGTGTCAATGCAGCAATTATATAGTCCATATGTTGCTTGCTGAACTGACTTCTATTGATAGCCAGACGAACAACATTACATACCTCTTTTTGTTGCTCAGGAGTCTTCAAATCATACTCCATAGAGAAATCTCCAAGTTCTGAACAACGAATACCATAACGATGAATCATCTCCAAAGAAAGTGCCTGACCTGCAAAGCTTTCATGTCCTCTCTTGTAGTTAAAGAACTTGTCTACATCAACATAGATTCCATGTCCACCTGCCGGCTGCACAACCGGAACTCCATTTGCTGTAAGTCCATCTGCCAAATACTGGCATTGTCTTACTCTCTCATCTTGATAATCAAATCTTGCTTCTTCATACATACCCTGACAAAGTGCCATAATATCATGTCCTGACATTCCACCATAAGAGTCATTACCATAAGCAGATATCTGTCGAACCTTCAAAAGATGTCCAATATCAGTCTTTACACTTCCATCCTCATTAAAATCTGAGAACTTCTGCCAGAAAAGTCCTTTGTCACGAAAAGCTAAAACTCCACCCATGTTTGCATGTCCGTTTTTCTTTAATGATGCAGAAACAACATCAAAGTAAGAGAACATTTCTTTTGCTATTTCACAAATTGACTTATCAGCATAACCCTCTTCATTCATCTTTATGAAATAACAATTTTCTGCCCATCTTGCACCGTCCATAACAAATGGAATATTATACTTATGTGCAATCTTAGAAACTTCCCTAATATTTCCCATAGACACTGCCTGTCCACATACAGAGTTGTTAGTTACTGTTGAGTAGATTAGAGGAATATTTTCAACTCCCACAGCCTCAATAAGCTGGTTTAGCTTGTCAATATCCATATCCCCTTTAAAAGGATTCTTCTCATACTTTCCACCCTCAGGCACTTCAAACAAAATATCCTTATAGAAAAGATTTCTAGGTACATTTCCCATCTGTTTGATATTGCCCTCTGTAGTATCAAAGTGTGCATTTGATGGAATAGTAAATACCTTTCCCGGCCATCTCTTTGCAAATAATGGCTTTAATACATCAAATAAAAGTGCCTCTGCACAACGTCCCTGTGGAACAATAAATGTGTTAGGTCTTGAAAGTTGATACTTACCACCATTGATAAAGCCACCCTCATAGTCAACCAAGTACACTTCATTCATCATCTTCTCTACATCATCCTTATCAACACCTTCTTTGATGTAGTTGATGAGTCTCTTCTGATCATCTCCTCTTTCCCATACATCTCTGAATGCATCCAAAAGCACATAGTAACCTTTGTTTCTTCCATAGGATTCATCTGCAAGGAACATAGCTGACCACTGTGTATCTGTCATTGATGTAGTACCTGAGTCAGAAAGACAGTCTATATATAAAAGACCTGCCGGGAAAGCAAACTCATTATAATGAGTCATTTCAAGGGCTTTCTTTCTTTGTTCCTGTGTAACTGTCGGAACTTCCCTAACTACATGTGTCCATGACTTTGGTGCCTCTACACCTAACATCTTCTCATACTCCATTTTAATACCTCCAAGGTATAAAAATATATTTTGATACCCCGGTCATCGTAAGTAACGACTGGCGGACGGTATTACAATCCCCTTTAAATAGTAGATAATTAGTGTATCTTTTATAATGGATACACTTAATTAACAAAAGTTTTTAAATATTAATTTATTATCCAACTATTGATATAGGAATAATTTATCACTATTTTAGCTCATTGTCAATGTTGTTTAATAAAAAGCTTTATTATAAATATTTTTAGTATATTTCTGTGCAATATGCATTAATATTTTAATTTAAAATTTTGATATGAATTTTCAGAAAATACATATAACAAATTTAATTCAAAAAAGTATAGATTATCTTTAACTAAAAGTAATACTAAGTAATAAATTTATGTGATACAATTAGAATAATAATATGCTATATTACATGTAAGAACTTACATAAAAGAAAGGATTTTTATGAAAAAACTAATTTTAATTTTATCACTAATCTTCTCATTATTTATGAGCATGTCAGTGTTAGCAGCTGACTATACTATTGGTGATGCGTCATGGGATGTTGGAGACAGGGCATATGCAACTTGGGATGAAGCTGAAGACAAGACAAAATATAAGGTACAATTATATAAGGGCACTAAGAAGATAGGCGGTAACAATACTACCAGCAGTACAAAGTATGACTTTACAAAACTTATTGCTGATAATGGTGCCGGAAGCTATAAATTCAAGGTTTATCCATTAAAGGGTGGTCCTAACATGGCTATAGAGTCACCCGCTGAGCCTGTTGAAGCAGAGGCAATAGCTGTTTTTAAAAAGAGCAGAAGTAACTCAAACACTGGTACCACTTCAAATAATACTTCTACAAACAACACAAGTAGCAATAATTGGTATCAGGCTAATGGAGCTTGGCATTACAGAAAATCAGATGGAACTTATGCTACAAATTGGTTTAAAGTAAATGATCACTGGTATTTCTTTGATGCTAATGGAAATATGCAAACTGGGTGGATTACTGACAATAGCAATGGATACAGATATTATCTAAATCAACCAAATGGTGATATGTCTGTAGGTTGGACACTTATAAATAATAAATGGTATTATTTTGAGGAATCCGGACTTTATAAAACAGGATGGATAGAGTATAATGGACTTTGGTACTATCTTAACACCAATGGTGAAATGGTTACAAATACTATCATTGATGGATTTAATATAAATCAAGATGGTGTTTGGGTTCAATAAATATTCATACTAGAGGGGAGTTTTATATGTTAAAGAAGCATCAATTCTGGGCAGTTGTAGCAATTATTGGAATGGTAATGTGTATGATTACAGGTCATGCTATGGTTGCAGGACATAAATCAAAGGCTTGTGAAGAATAATATTGTTAAACTAAAATGAGCTGCTGTTTAAAAACAGCAGCTCATTTTTATATACATATTTTTATCAATTTTTGAGGAGCAGGCTCTTTCCGATGAATGCCATCCCTCCAAATATAAGTACTAACATTATAACCCAATCAAAAAGTGTTAAATACTGGATATAAAACCTGGTTGACTGGATAAGGCTCGCTATAATTAAAATAACGCTTAGCACTATGGCTATCTTAGAACCCTTATTAGGTTTGACAAACAGCCAAACTAAAGAAAAGATCAATGGTACTATTACCATTCCTGAATTAATGTGCATACCCATCAAACGCATACCGCCGCCCCAGAAGGAATTTGTCACAGTTACCTTTTGTGATAAGAAGAACAAACCTACTACCATCATAATAAGTCCTCCCCAGAAAAACAAATAAAAATCATTCTTTCTATTCATTTCGTTCTATCTCCTCTCTATTATGCTTGCTTTTAACAGCTACTTTGAATATATTTTATCATATCATACAAATTATACAAATTAATTTTCATTTAAGTTTTATATGATATAAGCCATAAATGATAAAGTCCTAGTATACCACAAATAAAAATGTCCCACTTATGTTAGAATACTATTTTGTGTATTCTAACAATAGGAGGAACTGACTTATCAGAAAGGTTATTTTATCAATGGATGAACAAAGAAAGTATGATGTTATCAAAGGTCCGGTAGATCACCCCGATACAGCCTAATAAGGATAGAGCTGCTCTTATCCTAGGATACACCAAAAGGCATATAAACCGTATGATACAGGGTTATATTAAAGATGGTAAGGCATTCTTTATTCATGGTAACAGAGGTAAGAAGCCGGCTACCACTATCTGTCCTGATGTCAGAAGTCAAGTTCTTGATCTGTATAGAACTAAATACTACGAGGCTAACTTTGAACACTATACAGAGCTTCTAAAAAAGCATGAGGGTATAAGCATCTCCTCTTCCTCTGTAATGAGTATTTTGGAGTCAGAGTACATTCTATCTCCAAAGGCTACAAAAGCTAAGCGTAGACGCATTAAGCAAGCTCTCAGAGCTAATAAGGAAGCTGCAACATCAAAAAGGGAATTATCACAGATACAAGCTAACTTAGTAGCAGTTGAAGATGCTCACAGTCGTCGTCCAAGATGTGCTTATTTTGGTGAATTGCTACAGATGGATGCCTACCCCTTATTAATGGGTGCCGGGATAGATATGGCATCTACATTTGGCTATTGATGATGCCTCAGGTGTTGTCACAGGTGCCTGGTTTGATACTCAAGAAACTCTTAATGGATACTACCATGTATTTGAGCAGATTCTTACTGATTATGGTATTCCCTATAAGTTTCTTACTGATAAACGAACTGTATTTACTTAAAAGAAAAAAGGTGCCTTATCTGACAACAAAGACACCTATACACATTTCGCTTACGCCTGCAAACAACTAAAGGTAATATAAAAACAAAGAAAAGTGGCTCAAACCCTTTAAAATCAAGGTTTTCAGCCACTTTTTAAATATCGGAATGACAAGACTTGAACTTGCGACCTCTTGACCCCCAGTCAAGTGTGCTACCAAACTGCACCACATCCCGTAAAATATTAACGTATTATTTATTATATAAAAGTTTTCATTATTTGCCAACAAGATTTTTTGATAAAATTTACATTTAGATAATATGCTAAAAGTTGACAAGCGTCGTAAATATTATATAATATTAATTAATAATTAGATTTATCTTTATAATTATTTATTAATAAATTTCGATATTATATTTTAAGGAGTTAAATATGAAGAAAAAACTTTATCTAGCATTATCCACTATTGCTCTCAGTACAGTGCTTATAATGCCTACATTTGCAGGAACATGGAAGCAAGACGATATAGGTTGGTGGTATGAAAGAGATGATAAAAGCTTCCCCAAATCCAACTGGGAGCAAGTAGATGGCTCTTGGTATTACTTTAATGAACAAGGATATATACTATCTAATCAGTGGTTTGGAAATTATTATTTAGGACCTACAGGTGCCATGCTCACAAACACTACTATTGAAGGATATCAAATAGGAGCAGATGGTGCATATATACCAAATAATACTTCAACTGCTGTATCTACAAATACATCAACTGATACAACAGTTGTAAATAATAGAGCAACCGACTATATACTAAATAAAAATACACATGTATTTCACTATTCAAGTTGTACGTCTGTAAAAAAAATGAGTGAACGTAATAAAATACCTTTTAGCGGTACAAGGGAAGAGGCTATTTCAAAAAATTATAGACCTTGTCAAATTTGTAATCCCTAACATATATAATACATTATTTCGATAATGCACTTTAAAGACTATATATTCTACTAAATTAAGATATATAGTCTTTTTGTATCGTCAATCTCATATCTTTCATTATTTACTAATTATTCATTCTTGATACATATCTTAGTCTATATATGTTTACAATAAATTATTTTTATATTATTGTATATTTAATCAGCAATATTTTCTGCAAATATATACAAGGAGGTTATAATGGCAAATATTGTGGACTATGTAAAATGGCGTGGGGATTTATCCTTTAATATCTCTCCCTTTAATGAACTTGATAATGCAGTTTTTTCATTATTCTCCTATCTTAATTTGAAAGATTTACAACTAGAGATAAATAAAAATGGAATTTCTTTGGAAGATACCTGCCACTATTTAATAACCCATGGCTATCATTATGGATATATGAGTGAAATAACTGCCGATTTTTTAGATGCTCTTTCCTCTTCAAATAGATTTAAAAATGTTTTGATACTTGATTATGCAGATTTATATCATGAAAAGAAATATCAATTTTCTTCAACAGGATTTTTATATAATGACAATCAAATGTACCTTGCATTTAGAGGAACTGATGACAGTATTATTGCTTGGAAAGAAGACTTTATGATGAGTTTTTCTGTTATTCCGGCACAAAGATTTGCTCTCAGTTTTCTAAAGAAAGTTATTGCTAAGCATCCAAATACCAACTTTATAGTAGGTGGTCATAGTAAGGGTGGGAATTTAGCTATTTACTCTAGTGCTATGTGTAGTGAGGTATTTCAAAATAAAATTAACACTATCTATAACAATGATGGTCCTGATCTTTGTGATGAGGTAATCAATACGGATGTGATGAAGGCTATAAAGGATAAGATCATAAAAATAGTTCCTGACTTTTGTATAGTAGGTATGATTTTCAATAATACAGAGAATATAAAAGTTGTAAAAGCAGATAATCTGGCCTTCTTACAGCATGATATATTAAACTGGAAATGCATTGGAACAAGCTTTGAGGCTGTTTCAAATGTAAATAAAGATGCCAATAAGTTTAATCATCTATTAGATAAAATATTGGAAAATACTGATTTAAGCAAACGTCAGGAATACGTCAACAATTTCTTTGACAAAATAATAGATACCGGCACAACCAGATTGCCTTGGGGTAATAATAATCATATGACTTAAATAATAGAAAAGGGATTGTCGGGAAATAAGTAATTTTAATCCCTATAGAACTAAATAGAAATATCCTGACAAATACAAGGCATTTTGGCTTTGTGACTTTGTCAGGATATTTTGTTTTTCTATGATGCTGGCTATTTTGGGGCGTAAAACCCCCTTGGCTGAAATTTTGCTTTTGCATTTTTTACTATGCTGTTTTCTCCTGTAGTTTTCCTTCAAATTTCTTTAGTTTGGCATAGAGAAAACGATGATATTTATTTATATTTCTTCCTATTGCAAAAAGCATAAATTCTTTATAAACCTTATCTGAAGTACGATAGTTAAAGCGTCGGAAATCTTCATTCTCTTTAATATCTCCAAAATGACCTTCTGTTTGAATAGAGCGTATCTGTCGTTTCAGAATACCTTTTTCACTCTGTATGTTAGCATGTGACTTCTCTCGGAGCTCTTCCCATACTTCATTGATCTTCATCACTTTGTTCTTATCAATATCTTTATTAGGATTATATTTGTATAAGCATTTAGACTTATGTTCACAACCACTACAGTCTGAACATCCATATACTTCATATGTTTGTTTATAACCGTTCTGTTCTTTCTTTTCTGTGTTGATATGTCTCAGTTCACGGCCGTCATGACAGATATAGACTTGCTCATCCTCAAATACCATTGTCCTCATGTTGTAGTATTTACCTATATCTTTACTGTATGCTCTTGTTTTTCGTTTTTCATGATCCTGTAGTTTTATATAACTATCTATCTTATTTTCTTTTAGATATAAGAGATTTTTCTCACTACAATAGCCGCTGTCTGCCGTCACTTCTTCAAGTACTTCTCCAAATGCTTCCTTATGCTTTGGGGGAACCGGAATCAATGTATTATAATCTGTAAGATCATTACTTACATAACTATGTACAATAAAATAATTCTCTACTGCTATCTGTACATTGTATGCCGGCTTTAGCTGTCCGTTCAACATATGATCTTCCTTCATTCGCATAAAGGTTGCTTCCAAATCAGTTTTGGAATAGCTGTTTCTATCTTTTCCCATAATTTCAAAGCATTCTTTATAGCTCATTAATCGCTGTCCACAATGCTCAAGTTCTTCATATAGTTGTTGAAGTTTTGGCTTTCTCTTACCCTTTCCGTTAACAAATACAATACCTTCTCCGTCAGCAATAGCCATAAGGTTTTTCTGTAGCTTAAGCATTTCAAGAGGCGAGCAGTTATCAATCTCTATAATACGGTTATTAGATAGCTTTTTATGTTTTGTAATCTTTCTTTTTCTATTCTTTTCAATAACATCTCTAACTTTATCAATTCCGTCAATTACAAACATTTGTGCATTTCCAAGCTCGTACTTCTCCCCAAAACCATTATCTTGTAAAAAAGAATTATAGTCTGAATAAAGCTTATCGATAGAATCCAGAAGACCTGCCAGATGATAATTAATACTTCCACGCCATACAAAAGTATAACGATTAGCATTAGCTTCTATTTTTGTTCCATCAATAAACAATTCTTTTAATGTCACAAGACCTTCTTTTTGTAATCGTCTCATAAACTGATAATTTAAGTCGTCTAGGATATTTGAAGTAAGTTTCTTACCTTTAAAATCATAAAAAGCATCTCTTTTAGGCTTCCTCCCTTGAGTAAGCCAGATAAAAGCAATATCCCTTTCGCATAAATCTACAATACGATCAATAGAACGTATTCCTCGCATATTTGCATAAGTAATAACTGCATACATCATGACCCAGTTGTACCCTGTTCTTACCTTATCCGAACAATTGGCTAACAGTCCGGAAAAATTTAAATCCTCCATAACTTTTTTAGGGTATAGACTGGATCGTCATCGGGTAAACTCAATTCATATAAGCTAAAGTTGATTTTCTGTGTCAAGCATAAATGATTATGTCCCAAAATAATTAATTTATAAGCCCCCACAAAGGGGCTCTTATTATGCACTTTTTATGTCTTCTTCAATTCTGTGTGGCTGTGAGTGTGCGAATTTATTAAAGGCATCCAATCTCCAAGGATGGTTCATAGGCGGTATATAAGGCTTTCTAGGCTTTGGCTGTTTGTAGTCAGCGTCCAAGTCCTTAGATTTATGCTCATGAGCCGGTATTTCTTCCAGTGCATAAATATCTTTGTCATTTACGCACGCAAACATAGACTTATCAAATGCCTTGATAAGCATAACCTTGGTACCTTTTCGATAATGGGTCTGCAATCCTTTATTATCTATCATCTTATAAAATTTCTTCTCGAATTGAATCGCATGTCCGGCATCAACAGTTCTCTCAGTTAAAACTGCCAAAGTAAGATTTATTTTTTCTTTAGATGGTTGCGTTTCAAAGACAGATTTGATACCATAAAGCGGAAGTGAGAACTTCTCATTGAATTCTTTTATGTAGTGGTAAATGAATTCATTGGCTTTATGGATATCGGTTACGCCTGCGAGTCTAAACTCAATAGGCAGGCGTGACTGTAAAGTCTGATTCAATCGTTCTATACGTCCTTTAGCCTGTGGTACGCTGCTTGATTCAAGCTGTGTGCCAAGTTGCTTACAGGCGTATGCAAACTGTGTATAGGTGTCTTTGTCGTCAGATAAGGCACCTTTTTTCTTGTAAGTAAATACAGTTCGTTTATCAGTAAGAAACTTATAAGGAATACCATAATCAGTAAGAATCTGCTCAAATACATGGTAGTATCCATTAAGAGTCTCCTGAGTATCAAACAATGCACCTGTGACAACACCTGAGGCATCATCAATAGCCAAATGTAGATGCCATATCTGTCCCGATACCCATTCATAAGGAGTTGCATACATCTGTAGCAATTTATCAAAATAAGCACATCTTGGACGACGACTGTGAGCATCTTCAACTGCTAATAAGTTAGCTTGTATCTGTGATAATTCCTTTTTTGATGTTGTAGCTTCCTTTTTAGCTCTGAGAGCTTGCTTAATGCGTCTACGCTTAGCTTTTGTAGCCTTTGGAGATAGAATGTACTCTGACTCCAAAATACTCATTACAGAGGAAGAAGAGATGCTTATGCCTTAATGCTTTTTTAGAAGCTCTGTAAAGTGTTCAAAGTTAGCTTCGTAGTATTTAGTTCTGTATAGATCAAGAACCTGACTTCTGATATCAGTGCGAATAGTGGTAGCCGGCTTCTTACCTCTGTTACCATGAATAAAGAATGCCTTACCATCTTTAATATAACCCTGTATCATACGGTTTATATGCCTTTTGGTGCATCCTAGGATAAGAGCAGCTCTATCCTTATTAGCTGTATCGGGGTGATCTACCAGACCTTTGATAACTTCATACTTTCTTTGTTCATCCATTGATAAAATAACCTTTCTGATAAGTCAGTTCCTCCTAGTGTTAGAATATACAAAATAGTATTCTACCATAAGTGGGACATTTTTATTTGTGGTATACTAGGACTTTATCATTTATGGCTTATAAATCATAATGATGAAAAGAAAGTCTATCTTGACAAAATACCTCTATATGATTATAATTATGTTCATAATCATATAGATACTAAACTTCAGATACAAGTTACAAAAATAAGGAGGTATGGTTATGGCCACAAAAAATATTTATGTTGCAGAAGCAGATCTACACTTATTTGATGATGCTGCCAAGTACGCCGGAAGTCTTTCTGCCGCTGTGATACAGGCACTTCAGGACTTTCTAAGTGTTCAACGCAACAAAAGCGAAGGATATGACAAGATTGAGTTAAACCTCTATGAAAAAGGGGCAAGAAGAAAGGTAATGTTCTATGGTATGGAGATTACTCGTGTAGAACGTCCGATAGACGGTGGAATAAGGATTGACACGATTTATAAAACTGCAAAAGGGCAACTTGCAGTGGCAACCAAGGTTCGCAAGGAGCTTCCGAATTGGGCGAAAGGAAATCCACACGTATGGGAAAACCCACAGTCTTGGTCACATGATTTTTGGAATCTGGGGGACAGAGTGTTAAACGTATATCCGGACATAGAGAGCCTAAAGGAGAAGGATGCGTACCTTTCCGAGTGCTGCGAATCTTCTCTTTCGGAAAAGCCTTATGAGTTTTTGGATATTTAGATTAGGTATAAATACTAGATTTATAGAACTATAACAAGCAAATAATGAGATAGCTTTGTGTTTATATATCATATGGATTTCAGAGATGAAAAGAAGAAAGCTTTAATTAACATTGATATGGTATATTTATCTGGTGTTCGGGATTATCGTCTTTCTCCTCGCGGTTAATGTAAATCATGTTCAAAAATTAATATTAAAAAAGCGGAGGACTTTAGACGAGTCTGTTCGTACCGGAATTGTAGAATATCATTTTTCCGTTGACGGGATTGAGATCATTTCTCAGCTTGGGATCAGCAAAAATTATTGAACCGCATATAAAGGCTACGCTACTAAGGTGCAATATATATACGCGGTAACCATACTAGGGGCGGTATTATTTTACATCATAGGCAGTAAGGGGGTATGAGATGGTGCTGATTACTAAAATCAAAGCCTATCGCGAACAGGCCGTAATAAAACAATTTTTAATATTTTTTCTATTTTGGTGGCAAAATCCCGACATCTACATCTAGTAACGCTATCCAGCATCACGTTCACAACTTGACGATATAGAGTTTTCTTGATATTATCCCATCTTCACAGTTTGGGAATGGAAAAGTGGCTTGAAACCTTGTATTTATACAATGTCATTAACTTAAGAGTAGTGAGAAAAATATTACAAAAAGATAGTTTAAAAAAGATAATTATGCTATACTTGTAGTGAGAAAAATCACGAGGTGTAGCATGTTTATAAAAATACTTACAAAAGAATATAAAGGTGAAAAGTATTATTATGCCAGCCTTGTTGAAAATAAACGTATTGATGGCAAGGTTGTGCAGACAGTGAAAGCGAATCTGGGTGCAGTTACTGGGGAGCAGATTCCATATTTGAAGGCAGCCTATGCTAAGAAGAAACCTCGTCTTGTTTATGATGAGGATTAAATAATTGGAGGGCTGTAGTGAGAAAATCACAGAATAGACTATTAAAAGATCAGAATAATATTCTTTCAGATGTATTTCTTGAGGTATGTCGTGGTGGCAAAACAAACACTCTTGTCAGACTTAGAAAGATGCCACTAGAAGATTTAGTGTATTCTATGATTAATCGCAAAGGCCTTACTCTCAAAATGGAGCTGCGAAATTATATGAAAACAACACATCCGGGAACAGAAATATCTAAACCAGGTTATCTAAAGCAAAGGATGAAATTAAATCCAGACGCATTTAAGTTTCTTTATCAGGAACATAATAAAAATTTTTACCAGGATGAAGAGGTAGAACCATATACCTATAAAGGATTCCTTATTTTAGCTGCAGATGGATCTGATATAAATATTCCTACAACTGATGAAACCATCGAGAAATACGGAAGTGCCTCAGTGAGAGGAGGAAAACCATGTGCTCAGATTGGGCTGGGATGTATTTACGACGTTCTTAATCGCTTTATTCTGGAAAGCAGTATTAATACCGTAAAGTTTGATGAGATGCGAGTAGCCCAGGAACAGTTAAAAGGAATAAAGGATACAATTGGAAACAGATATCCCTATCTTGTTGTTATTTATAGAGGTTATCCTTCGACACCGGCATTTTTGAATTTTATAGATGATGGAGTGTATTTTGTAGCAAGACTAAAAACAAGTGACTATAAGGCTGAACAGAAAGAATTAAAATCAAATGATGAGGATGTCGACATAACATTAACAAAGGCTAGAAGGAGAAATTATATTGGCAAAAAAGAAGAAACTATTATGATGAGCAGAGATTCCTTTTCAATGAGATTTGTAAAGGTGTGTTTAGATGATGGAAAGTCAGAAATTTTCGCTACTAATCTTCCACGGGATAAATTTCCAGAGGAATGCTTTGCAGAACTGTATCATATGCGCTGGGGTATAGAGACGGCCTATGAAGTTTTGAAAGACAGATTAAAAATCGAAAATTTCACAGGGATAAAATCAGTGCTTATTGAGCAGGACATTAACAGCACTATTTATGTTAGCAATCTTGCAGAAGATATAATCTGTGATATAGAAGAAAGTAGCCAGGAGCACCTAAAGAATGATTATAAACATACAATGCAGTTAAACCGAAACCTAAGTATCGGACTTCTGAAAAATGACCTAATATACATTCTTATAGAAAAAGATGGAAATAAAAAAGTAGCGCTACTACAGGCATTGTATGATGAAATAAGCAAAAATGTAGTGCCGATAAGGCATGATAGACATTATCACAGAACTAAAGGACAGCTTGCAGCAAATTTCTCGAATACAAATAAGCGAAGTTTCTAAACTGAATAAGTATTTCGATTTAAACTGGTGAACTATGCTCTTTTTAAGCTAATAATAGTAAAAGTGAAAGAAAAAGAGCATACCCTTATTTGCAAGAGTATGCTCCAAACGTTAAGTTAATGACATTGCGTATATAAGCCATTTCTAGCCTATATACGCCATTTTAAATTAGTGAGACACCCGGGACTCGAACCCGGGACAACTTGATTAAAAGTCAAGTGCTCTACCACCTGAGCTAGTATCCCATAAATGAATAAATGCCTTGAACCGGAATCGAACCAGTGACACGAGGATTTTCAGTCCTCTGCTCTACCAACTGAGCTATCAAGGCATATTGCGGGGACAGGATTTGAACCTGCGACCTCCGGGTTATGAGCCCGACGAGCTTCCAGACTGCTCTACCCCGCGACAACTATATTCAGAATAAAACTCACTCTAAAAAGAGTGACTGAACAATGGGGGAAGGTGGATTCGAACCACCGAAAGCAGTGCTAGCAGATTTACAGTCTGTCCCCTTTGGCCTCTCGGGAATTCCCCCATAACTTATTAAGTTCTTTACCTTTACTCCTAAGAGTAAAAGCCGATAATCGGACTCGAACCGATAACCTGCTGATTACAAATCAGCTGCTCTGCCAATTGAGCCATATCGGCATCTACATAATACTAGCATAACACTAATACAATGTCAATACCATCCTTATTAAAAGATGAATGGGACCTACAGGGCTCGAACCTGTGACCCTCTGCTTGTAAGGCAGATGCTCTCCCAGCTGAGCTAAGATCCCATATTTAAACTTAAAGACTGGAAATCTTTAAGTAACGACCCGAATCGGACTCGAACCGACGACCTCCGCCGTGACAGGGCGGCGCTCTAACCAACTGAGCCATCGGGCCATATTTGAAGAAAATGTGCCTTCAAAACTGCCTACCAAACTGCATTTCTTACTTAGCAAAAACTTCGTTTGAGCTTTAGTAAGAAAGTACATCTCAAATTCGCTTGCGCATTTGATGATGTATCCGATTATATGTTATAAATTTTCTATCCTTTTGGTTAAACCCTCGACCTATTAGTAACCATCAACTTAATACATTGCTGTACTTACATCTTGGCCCTATCTACCTCGTAGTCTTCAAGGGGTCTTACTGTTTTCACATGAGATATCCCATCTTAAGGGGGGCTTCACGCTTAGATGCCTTCAGCGTTTATCCCGTCCCGACATAGCTACCCTGCCATGGAGTTACTCTCCAACAGGTACACCAGCGGTCAGTCCGTCCCGGTCCTCTCGTACTAAGGACGGCTCCTCTCAAATATCTTACGCCCACGCCGGATAGGGACCGAACTGTCTCACGACGTTCTGAACCCAGCTCGCGTACCGCTTTAATGGGCGAACAGCCCAACCCTTGGGACCTGCTACAGCCCCAGGATGCGATGAGCCGACATCGAGGTGCCAAACCACTCCGTCGATGTGAACTCTTGGGAGTGATAAGCCTGTTATCCCCAGGGTAGCTTTTATCCGTTGAGCGATGGCAATCCCACTTTATGCCACCGGATCACTAAGTCCTACTTTCGTACCTGCTCCACCCGTCGGTGTCGCAGTCAAGCTCCCTTCTGCCTTTGCACTCTTTGAATGGTTTCCGACCATTCTGAGGGAACCTTCGAGCGCCTCCGATACTCTTTCGGAGGCGACCGCCCCAGTCAAACTCCCCGTCTGGCATTGTCCCCCACCCGGATAACGGGTGCAGGTTAGAAATCCAGCAATACAGGGGTGGTATCCCAACGGCGACTCTGCATAAACTGGCGTCCATGCTTCTTAGTCTCCCACCTATCCTGTACGAGTATTACCGAATCCCAGTACCAAACTGGAGTAAAGCTCCATGGGGTCTTTCCGTCCTGGCGCAGGTAACCAGCATCTTCACTGGTACTTCAATTTCACCGGGTGCATTGTTGAGACAGCGCTCAAATCATTACGCCTTTCGTGCGGGTCGGAACTTACCCGACAAGGAATTTCGCTACCTTAGGACCGTTATAGTTACGGCCGCCGTTTACTGGGGCTTCAATTCAAAGCTTCGTTTCCTGACTTCTCCTCTTAACCTTCCAGCACCGGGCAGGCGTCAGCCCATATACTTCACCTTGCGGTTTCGCATAGACCTGTGTTTTTGCTAAACAGTTGCTTGAGCCTTTTTTCTGCGACCACTATTTCTAGTGGCACCCCTTCTCCCGAAGTTACGGGGTCATTTTGCCGAGTTCCTTAACAATGCTTCTCCCGCCGGCCTTAGGATTCTCTCCTCATCTACCTGTGTCGGTTTGCGGTACGGGTACATATAATACAATAGCGGCTTTTCTTGACGGCTCCCTAACCGACTTCCCTACTATTTTTCGGTACGCATCACGTCTTCCCTTTGCATGGTGGCTTTTCCTCCCATACAGGTACTTCGCTTGCCCCGGTTTTTGTCCTCCCGGGTTCGGTTTCAGTCTCCGTGTCCCCACAGTTCTGATTATATGTAGTACAGGAATCTGTACCTGTTATCCATCGACTACGTCTTTCGACCTTGCCTTAGGCCCCGACTTACCCTGAGTAGATCAGCTTTACTCAGGAAACCTTAGATATTCGGCCAAGAGGATTCTCACCTCTTTCTCGCTACTCATTCCGGCATTCTCTCTTCTTATTACTCCACCACTCCTTTCGGTATGGCTTCTACGCCTCTAAGAATGCTCCTCTACCAATGTATATACTACATTCCTAGGCTTCGGTGGTGTGTTTAGCCCCGGACATTTTCGGCGCAGGACCTCTCGACTAGTGAGCTGTTACGCACTCTTTTAATGTATGGCTGCTTCTAAGCCAACATCCTAGCTGTCTTCGAAATCCCACATCCTTTTCCACTTAACACACACTTTGGGACCTTAGCCGTAGGTCTGGGCTCTTTCCCTTTTGACTACCCAACTTATCTCGTGTAGTCTGACTCCCGTTAATCATCTATCCGGCATTCGGAGTTTGATATCTCTTGGTAGGCTTTGACGCCCCCGCAAAAATTCAGTGCTCTACCTCCGGTAGACTAATAACGAGGCTAGTCCTAAAACTATTTCGAGGAGAACCAGCTATCTCCGGGTTCGATTGGAATTTCTCCCCTATCCACACCTCATCGCCACCCTTTTCAACGGATGTGCGTTCGGTCCTCCATTCACTTTTACGCGAACTTCAACCTGGACATGGATAGATCACCCGGTTTCGGGTCTACACATACTGACTACATTCGCCCTATTAAGACTTGGTTTCCCTTCGGCTCCGTATCTTTAATACTTAACCTCGCCTGTACATGTAACTCGCCGGACCGTTCTACAAAAAGTACGCGGTTCACCTTTCGGTGTTCCACAGTTTGTAAACATAGGGTTTCAGGTTCTTTTTCACTCCCCTCCCGGGGTTCTTTTCACCTTTCCTTCACAGTACTATACGCTATCGGTCACTGACTAGTATTTAGCCTTGGGGGGTGGTCCCCCCTGCTTCCCACAAGGTTTCTCGTGTCTCGTGGTACTCTGGATACTGCTAGATTAAATACATTTTCCCTTACACGGCTCTCACGCTCTTTGGCCCGCTTTTCCAAAACGGTTCAGGTAATGTATCTTACTCATGTCGCAGTCCTCAACCCCGCAGTGCACGCACCACGGTTTGGGCTCTTACAATTTCGCTCGCCGCTACTTTCGCAATCACTTTTGTTTTCTTTTCCTCCGGCTACTTAGATGTTTCAGTTCACCGGGTTCCCCTCTGTACGTTATGTATTGGCGTACAGATACTTGGAGTTCTTCCAAGTGGGTTTCCCCATTCAGATATCTGCGGATCACTGAATATGTGCTTCTCCCCGCAGCTTTTCGCAGCTTGTCACGTCTTTCTTCGGCTGTCAGTGCCTAGGCATCCACCCTACGCTCTTTATGTTTAACCTCTTAAATCATTTAGATTTAGTGTTCATGTATGACACTAGCGTGTATCATACACTATGTTTAAAAATTTATTACTTTTGTGTTTTCATACTCACTTCGTTCGTATGAAAAACTGCTTATTTACTAAAATCTGAAACAAGCTTACGCTCGTTTTCATTAAGTAAATAATGCATTAAAATATTAATTACTTAAAGCAATTAATACCTCGGATGTCTAATTATAAAATATTTATATAATTTCTCGTTTGGTATGCAGTTTTCAAGGTACATTTAGTTAAAGCTTGTCGCTTTAACAGTGGAGATGGAGAGATTCGAACTCTTGACCCCCTGCTTGCAAGGCAGGTGCTCTCCCAACTGAGCTACACCCCCATAAATTGGCATCCACCTACTCTCCCATACCGTCTCCAGTATAGTACCATCGGCCGACTAGGTCTTAACCATCGTGTTCGGAATGGGAACGGGTGTGTCCCCTAGACGCATCGACACCAATAATGTTATGTTTTAGTTTTACCCTCGATAATGTAAAACTAAACAGTACTCACAACCCCTACTTTTTCCTTAGAAAGGAGGTGATCCAGCCGCACCTTCCGATACGGCTACCTTGTTACGACTTCACCCCAGTTATCCTCCCTGCCTTCGGCAGCTCCCTCCCACACTGCTAAACATAACTTACTGCTATTCTTTATATAATATAATGATACTCATCCATAAACCTAGCGGTTTATTACTTCGTATCATTATCACAGCTTTATGTTTACCAGTGTGGGTTGGGTCACTGACTTCGGGCATTGATGACTCCCATGGTGTGACGGGCGGTGTGTACAAGACCCGGGAACGTATTCACCGCAGCATTCTGATCTGCGATTACTAGCGATTCCAGCTTCATATAGTCGAGTTGCAGACTACAATCCGAACTGAGACGTTATTTTTGTGATTTGCTTGGCTTCGCAGCTTTGCCTCACTTTGTTTACGCCATTGTAGCACGTGTGTAGCCCAAATCATAAGGGGCATGATGATTTGACGTCATCCCCACCTTCCTCCGGATTATCTCCGGCTGTCTCGTCAGAGTGCCCATCTTACTGCTGGCTACTGACGACAAGGGTTGCGCTCGTTGCGGGACTTAACCCAACATCTCACGACACGAGCTGACGACAACCATGCACCACCTGTATCCCCTGTCCCGAAGGACTAGCTTCATTACAAAACTATTCAAGAGTATGTCAAGATTTGGTAAGGTTCTTCGCGTTGCTTCGAATTAAACCACATGCTCCACCGCTTGTGCGGGTCCCCGTCAATTCCTTTGAGTTTCATTCTTGCGAACGTACTCCCCAGGTGGAATACTTAATGCGTTAGCTTGCGGCACCGAAGAGTTTTCCTCCCCGACACCAAGTATTCATCGTTTACTGCGTGGACTACCAGGGTATCTAATCCTGTTTGCTCCCCACGCCTTCGAGCCTCAACGTCAGTTGTCGTCCAGTAAGCCGCCTTCGCCTCCGGTGTTCCTCCTAATATCTACGCATTTCACCGCTACACTAGGAATTCCGCTTACCCCTCCGACACTCAAGCTATACAGTTTCCAAAGCAGTTCATGGGTTGAGCCCACGCCTTTCACTTCAGACTTGCATCGCCGTCTGCGCTCCCTTTACACCCAGTAAATCCGGATAACGCTTGCCCCCTACGTATTACCGCGGCTGCTGGCACGTAGTTAGCCGGGGCTTCTTAGTCAGGTACCGTCATTTTCTTCCCTGCTGATAGAGCTTTACATACCGAAATACTTCTTCACTCACGCGGCGTCGCTGGATCAGGGTTCCCCCCATTGTCCAATATTCCCCACTGCTGCCTCCCGTAGGAGTTTGGGCCGTGTCTCAGTCCCAATGTGGCCGTTCACCCTCTCAGGCCGGCTACCGATCGTCGCCTTGGTGAGCCTCTACCTCACCAACTAGCTAATCGGACGCGGATCCATCTTATACCTATAAATATTTTACCCCTGCACCATGCGGTGCTGTGGTCTTATGCGGTCTTAGCGGAAATTTCTCTCCGTTATCCCCCTGTATAAGGCAGGTTATCCACGCGTTACTCACCCGTCCGCCACTAAGTCTATTAAATTTCCATCCGAAAACTTCCTTTTAATAGCTTCGTTCGACTTGCATGTGTTAAGCACGCCGCCAGCGTTCATCCTGAGCCAGGATCAAACTCTCATATAAAAGTTTAATCTAGCCTTCTCGCTAGCTTGCATCATCTGTTTTCACAGATCTACTGTTTTTTAAGGTTTTAAATTCTGTTCGAATCTAAACGTTGTTTTTACTGAAATCTCATCGATTATTTTAAAATAATCAAGTTATTTTCAGGGTTGTGTGTACTGTTTAATCTTAAATTATCAAGGTTCATTACTTCGCTGTTTGAAACAGCTTGGCTATTATATCAAACTCATTTCATCTTGTCAACAACTTTTCTGAGTTATTTTCGAGATTCTTTTGAGCTTTTGCTCTTTTGGAGCAACTTTGATATTCTATCATATCAACATTATCTTGTCAAGAATATTTTTTAACTTCTTTGACAAGAAGCGGAGAAAGAGGGATTTGAACCCTCGCGCCGGTTGCCCGACCTACACCCTTAGCAGGGGCGCCTCTTCGGCCTCTTGAGTATTTCTCCTTGATTGCTTTCACAATGCCTAGACATTATACAAGAATAACTCTAATCTTGTCAATAACTTTTTTAAAGTTTTTTATCTCATTTTTGTCAAATCAATAAACTACATATTTTGTGCAAAATCAATCCTGTGATTTATACTCTTAGCAAGTTCTGTTAAACTCTTTAAATCATCTGTTTTACATATGAATAATACATAACTGTCGCTGTCTATATCAATACCTGCCACACAATACCCGTCTTTCGTCCATTTATTATCCAATTCTTTACACCAAGACGGAATATCTCCTTCATCATCAAGTATACTGTCATCCACAACAAGATTATTCTCATTTGCCAATTCTTCTATACTTGATAAGAATTCATCTTTTTCCTCTTTCCAATCAAGCTCTATTGCAATACCGCTCTCAAGCATCTCATCCGCTATGGCAATCCAAACAAAGGTATCTATAGCATCTCTGTCTGTAATACCCCTATCCTCATACCTGTCCGCATTATCTTTAAAGTATTCTCTCGGATAACAAAAACACCTGTCCATATTTTGTAAAAAATCTTCATTATCCGATATGGTCTTTACAAGTTCTTTGTAGACCTCCACATTAGCTATCTTGACATCAATACTGTCAAATACAACTTCACAGCCTGAACAATCAGGAACTATATTATCCTTCATAAGGAGTTGAACCATATCCGTTACCTTATCCTTGGCGAATCCTCCCTTTCCATAGATAACAATGTTGTCGTTGTCATTAACATCCGATGTACTTACTTCAAAATGATAATTCTCATCATCTTCATCTTTACATATCTGTACGAAATTCAATCTTCTGTTATTTACATCCATCTTTTTTGCCGGAGTCAAGACAATAAAATATATCTTTCCGTTTCCTATAGAATCCAACAGACTTTCAACTTCTTGTGCTGTACATCCGCCCTTTTCTTCTCCGTCAACATCAAGTTCCCACTCAGGCTTTCTTTTGTTAAAGATATTAAACAACATACTCTAATCTCCATCTTGATCATACTGTATACAAAAATTCTAAGGAAATGTAAAAACACTTCCTTAGAAAAATTATTTAACACAATTATACTGATATATAAATTACAGTTTCAAAATCACTATACTATGACTCATGTACATGCAGTAATGCATGAGACTTATGTGAAAGCGGCTTATCAAAATATTCCTCATATAAGGATATAATATCTTTATTTTCATGAGAATATCTTATTTCTGAATTCTCGTCTAAGAAATAAAGCTTCTTTCCTCTGTCAAATGCAAGCTCATAGCCATCCTTTACAGGTTGTCCACCACCGCCTACGCAGCCTCCCGGACATGCCATTACTTCGACAAAGTCATATTTCGCCTCTCCTCTTTCGATCTTATTCAAAAGTTTTCTTGTATTACCAAGTCCACTGACTACAGCAATATTTAATTCTATATCATCAATATTAAACTTAGCCTCTACTGTTCCGTCATTCTCTTGGAACGCCTTACTTCTTACAGGCTTAAATGCATCTGCCGGTGGGTTTTCTTTCTTTATTATACTGTATGCTGTTCTAAGTGCCGCTTCCATTACTCCACCGGTAGCACCGAATATTACTCCTGCTCCGGAATAATCACCCATAGGTCTATCTGCTACTACATCCTGCAAGCCCTTTGGATCAATATGAGATGCTCTTATCATTCGAGTAAGTTCTCTTGTAGTCAGTGCAATATCTACATCATGTCCTGCATATTCTCCATGGAAGAGTTCCATTTCTCTTTCGCCTTTTTTAGCTACACATGGCATAATAGAAACAGACACCATGTTTTCAGGCTTAACGCCAATTTTCTCAGCAAAATAAGACTTCATTACCGCACCGAACATCTGCTGCGGTGACTTGGCAGTAGAAAGAGATTTTGCCATTCTTGGATATTGAGACTTTACAAATCTTACCCAACCAGGACAGCAGGATGTAAACATAGGTCTATTACCAATCAAACCACTGGTATATCTATGCACAAATTCATTTGCTTCTTCCATAATAGTAAGGTCTGCTGAGAAAGAAGTATCAAACACATAGTCTGCACCCATCTTCTTCAATGCATCGACAATTTTTCCAACTGTAGCATCCTTGTCCTTAAGTCCGAAAGCCTCTCCCCAAGCTGTTCTAACTGCCGGTGCAATCTGTACAACCACTGTCTTTTCAGGATCAGCTATAGCATCCCAGAACTTTGAAGTATCATCTCTTTCACTCAATGCACCTACAGGACAATGTGTTATACACTGTCCACATAGTGAACAGTCGGCTTCTTCAATCTTTTTATATCCGGTTACATTTACAGTAGTTCTTGCTCCTGTTCCATGTAAATCCCAAACACTTAAAGTCTGCATCTTATCACAAACCTGTATACATCTCATACATTTAATACATTTGGATGAATCTCTTATAAGTGGGAAATTCTTGTTCCACGGCTGTTTTTCAAGTTCAACAGCAAATGGTATCTCGAGTATATTTAAGTCATTGGCAACTTTTTGAAGTGAACAGTTGCCGCTCTTGGCGCATATTACACATCTGTTATCATGCTGTGAAAGTATCAGCTCAACAGTTTTTCTTCTGTCTCTGACTACCTTCTTACTATTTGTAAAGATTTCCATTCCTTCTTCGCATACATTATTACATGATGTGATAAGTTTATCTTTACCCTTTAATTCAACAACACATACTCTACATGCCGCTATTTCATTCAAATCCTTCAAGAAACATAATTTCGGAATATTTATATCTATACCGGCTGCCGCTTCCATAATTGTAGTATTTTCTTTTACGGAAACAGGTATATTATCAATAGTTAAGTTTACCATATACTCTCCCTACCTCCTTTGAAAATACCAAAGCCAAAGTGGTCGCATCTTAGACATCTGCCCGCCTCTTGCTTTGCTTCTTTTTCTGTCATGCAATTTTCAACGCCTTCAAAATCAAGAACTCGTTCACTAGCCTCTCTTTCTGTAAGCTCTACTCTACCACAAGGACTCTTATCTTCAAGACCGGCCTCAGGTATTACTACATCCACACTTATCTCATGATGATATCCCAAATATTCATCAATATTTGCCGCTACCACCTTTGCCGCACCGATTGCCTTTATAACTGTAGAAGGTCCGCTTGCACAGTCTCCTCCTGCAAATACACCCGGCATATCTTTGAATGCGCCTGTAGAATCTGTAATTATTTTTCCGTTAGATACAGGGATTCCCGCTTCCTCAAAATGCTTTGTCTCTATATTTTGTCCGATTGCTACTACAAGTATGTCACAAGGAATATAAACATCTTCCTCGCCTGTAGCCTTTACACTGGCTCTTCCATCTTTGATAGAGCTGATCATTTGAGGCTTTACATATATTCCCTTTATATTATTGTTCTCATCAACATCTATAGCTGATGGTGCCATAAGAGTTCTAAGCTCAACACCCTCTGCAACTGCCGCCTCTATCTCAGCAGGTAAAGCTGTCATATCTGCGACTCTTCTTCTATAGGCAATGCTTACCTTCTTTGCACCCATTCTCTTTGCAGTTCTAACTGCATCCATGGACACATTTCCACCACCTATTATACAAACATTCTTACCTGTAAGGTCTTTTATAATATTCTTACCTACATCACGCAAGAACTCTACTGCAGAAACCACGCCATTCGCATCTTCATGCTCAAGACCAAGTTTCTTATCTGTACTTGCACCAATAGTAATAAGCACAGCATCAAAAGCATTTCTCAGATCGTCTATTGAAATATCTTCTCCGATTTTGAGTCCATGCTTTATCTTTACTCCGGTCTTTAATATAGCTCTGATATCCTCATCAAGTCTATCCTTTGGCAATCTATAATTTGGTATACCATATCTCAACATACCGCCAAGTTCCGGTAACATCTCATATACTGTAGTCTGATGTCCCATAAGCTGAAGGAAATACGCCGCACTAAGTCCGCCCGGTCCACCACCGAGTATTGCGACCTTCTTACCTGTTGACGGGGCACATTTTGGCGGATCAACTTCTCCTGCAAAATCTGCAGCAACTCTCTTTAAACCACGAATGTTTACAGAGTCATCCACCATATTTCTCCTACATCTCGCTTCACAAGGATGTTCGCATATAAAACCACATGTAGTAGGGAAAGGATTATCTTTTCTTATCAATCTGACAGAATCTGCATATCTTCCTTCTTTTATCAAAGCGATATATCCCGGTATATCCACCTGTGCAGGACATAAATTAACACAAGGCACCGGCTGGTTATATGAGCATGTACATCTGCCATGTGCTATATGTTCGATATAGTCATCTCTATATCCTATAATACCTTTATAAACCATATTAGCTGCTTCGTAGCCTATGGCACAATCTGCTGATTCCATTATGCTTAGGGCGGTCTTCTCCATCAATTTCAAAGACGCCATACTGCCCTTGCCGTCAAGCACATTCTCAATCAGCTTCTCAAGTTGTCCAAGCCCAATCCTACATGGTACACATTTACCACAAGTTTGAGCATGAGCCAGTTCCAGGAAAGCTCTGGACATATCTACCGGGCATAGCCCCGGAGGAGATGCCTCGATTCTTCTTTCCAAGTTTTTGTAAAGCTCCTCCATAACAATTCTGGCTCTACTTGGGGAGACTATTTCTAATCTACTCATACCTCTTACTCCTAGAATTATTTAGCCTTTTATAGGCATTTTTATATATGTAATTATCTTACATATATGAATTTAAAATTGTATATTTCATGAAATAATAAGAGCACATATCTTTATATTTATCCGATACGAACTTTATGTATTTATTATATACTTTTTTTAGTTTTTTGATAATACTTTTCTGAAAAGTATTTTATTTAACAGGCATGTTTGTTATTTAACTAGCACAACTCTGCAATAATCTCATAAAAAAAGACACTCATATAGCTGTTGTCATCCTATACAAGTGTCATTTATTACATCTTTAATTTTTTGATATTTAAATCCCTGTCTCATAATAGAAGCTATTACTTTTTGCTTTTTTTCTGCTTCATCCAACTCAAAATAATTCTTTTTATCCAAAAGCTTTCTTATCATAGATACTTCGTCAATAGAAAATACTTCCAACGCATTTTCTATTATTTCTTTATCTATGCCCTTTTCCATTAATTTATACTTTAGCTTAAGCTTACTATATTTATCTTTATAAGTATTTATATATCGTTCAACATATCTTTCATCATCTATGTAACCGAACTTCTTAGCCTTATCTATTGCCTCTTTTATTGCCTCATCAGGATAGAATGAGAGCCTTAGTTTTCTGACTATATCTTTTTCTGATTTGAACGACCTTTCTAATATATGTAAAAGTCTTGCAAAGGTTCGCTTTTTTAAAACAGGATATATATTTATATAATATTCCTCTTCATCTATTTCTTTTCCGACAGTGATATCCATTCTTCTAATTTCTCCATTATATAGAGCCAGGATATCACCGTCTTCAAAAATAATTTTACTTTTTTTAGTATTTATAGGAATAATTTCTCTTACAATCAATCTTCTTCCTCAAGCTCTATAACACCGGTATCTTCTGTGTCATTATCTATAGGTGAGCCATCAAATTCTTCATCATCTTCTCCATCAATAGGATCATAATCTACCAACTTCTCCCCATTCTCTGATGCAAACTTAAACTTTTCTCTTATCTGTGTCTCTATCTTTTGACAAATATCAGGATTATCCATCAGGAATTTCTTTGCATTCTCTCTACCCTGGCCAATCTTATTTCCTTCATAAGAATACCAAGCTCCACCCTTGTCAATAACATCACTGGCAACTGCCAAGTCCAGTATCTCTCCGGACTTTGATATACCTAGACCGTACATTATATCAAACTCTGCCTCTTTGAATGGAGGTGCAACTTTATTTTTAACAACCTTAATTCTAGTTTTTGTTCCTATCAGCTCTCCACCCTGCTTTATCTGCTCAACTTTTCTTACATCAAGTCTTACAGAAGCATAGAATTTTAAAGCTCTACCTCCTGTGGTAGTCTCCGGACTGCCAAACATTACACCTATCTTATCTCTAAGCTGGTTTATAAATATAACAATACAATTGCTCTTACTTACTATACCTGTAAGCTTTCTAAGCCCCTGGCTCATAAGTCTTGCCTGTAAGCCCATATGAGAATCGCCCATATCTCCCTCTATCTCACCCTTTGGTACAAGAGCTGCAACAGAGTCTACTATTATAATATCTATAGCACCGGATCTAACCATGGTTTCTGTGATTTCAAGTGCTTGTTCTCCATTATCCGGCTGTGATACATACAGCTCGTTAATGTTTACTCCTATTTTTTCTGCGTATGCCGGATCAAGAGCATGCTCTGCATCTATAAATGCTGCGATACCTCCAAGCTTTTGTGCTTCTGCAACCATATGAAGTGCTACTGTAGTTTTACCGGATGATTCAGGTCCATAAATTTCTATAATTCTTCCTTTGGGAATACCGCCTACACCTAAAGCTATATCCAGACTTAGTGAACCTGTCGGAATGGCCTCTACATTCATATGCACATTTCCATCCCCAAGCTTCATCACTGATCCCTTACCATATGCCTTCTCTATCTGTGTCAAAGCGGATTCAAGAGCCGCTTGCTTATCACCTTGTTCTGTTACTCTTTTTACCTGTTGTGTTGCTTTGGAATTTTTATCCTTCTTCATAACAGCCTCCATCGAATGTATGTTCTTGTTTTATTGTATACGCTTCTCTTTTATTTGTCAATAAAGATATAATAGAATTGAAAATCAATCTTTTACAATATGTTACAGTTCAGGTACTTAATTTTACAATCCTTGTAGCGTTTAACTCTTCATAAACACTAGACTCAAATTAAGCAGCCTGTGACTTATTTGAGTGCAGTTCGCTGTTCCCCAAGCGAACAAACGAGTTTTTGCAGACTGTGTAAAATCCTGCGAAGTTTTAAGAAAGAGTTGCGATTAGAATTGTAAAACAATAAAGTGGCTACCTGAACTGTAACTACAATATATAAAATAGAATCTCCGCCATGTGAACTTATTGTATCATAAAAAAAACAGGATTGCATTAACTTATGCATCCTGTTTCAATATATTACTTCTCCTTGCTATTTGCATTGGTCTCACCTTCTCCTACACCCTCTGTAGACTCCTTCATAAATAAGACTTTTGGAGTCAACACAATCAAAACAAGATCCATCCATATACTATAATTTCTTATATAATGTAAATCTAATTTTAATTTATCATATGGAGTTGTATTATACTTTCCATGTACCTGTGCATATCCTGTCAATCCCGCCTTCATCTTCAATCTCATTGAAAACTCCGGCAGCTCCTTCATATATTCCTTGGCTATTTCAGGTCTCTCAGGTCTTGGTCCAACCAAACTCATATCGCCTTTTATTATATTAAACAACTGAGGAAGCTCATCCATCCTTGTAGCTCTTAATACTTTTCCAACAGTTGTAATTCTGTCATCTACATCCCCGGCAAGTCTTGCTATACCGTCTTTTTCTGCATCCACTCTCATGGTTCTGAATTTATATATTTCAAACAGCTTTCCATTCAAAGTCAATCTCGTTTGTTTATAGAAAATAGGACCTCTATCTGTAAGATGTATTGCTGCACCAAACATAACAAATAGCGGTAAAGAAAAGATTATTCCAATTACACTAACCACAATATCAATACATCTTTTTACAATCATTTGATCTACTTGCAACCCTTCATTTCTGGAAAGAAGTATGGGAGTATCAAACAAATTTAGATTAGTAGAAGACCTTATCAGAATATCACTTATTTTCGGTATCATATATACTCTTATACTGGCATCATAGCATTTTTTTAATATAAGATTTCTCTCATGTGAAGGTATATCTCCCAACACAATCCCCTCAAATTCCTCAGCCTTTTTCATTATCTTTTCAATACCGACATCTATACTTATATCGTCACAAATAATATATTTATCATCTCTGGCACCTATCTTTTCCATTATGGAAAATACCGGTCTTTCACCATACACTATAAGCAGTCGCCTTGGTGGGAATAACACACCATATATCCATTGAAATAAAAAAACCCAAGCAAATACTATTATGCCATCTATCAATGTCAAAAGTATAAATGAAGTAGGTGAATGAAATTTTTTATCCACCAAAGCCAATATAAGATATCCTATTATATTTACTATCACCAAAGAAAGTATATGTGAATATATTATATTTCCTCTTTTCAAATATCCTATTTTTAATCCACCATATGTTTGCAGAAAAAAAATCAAAAGCACCCCGTAAAGTGCAGCCAATAGCCAGATTCCTCTCCTCCAGAATCTCTCTTCTATTATTGTATTTAGATAAAATTGCCACAGCGCCCAATAAAGTCCGACTTCAATCAGCAATATGACCGCTGCTGAGCCAAATTTTACAACTCGCTTATACTGTTCTCTTGTATTCATATCTCCTCCACTTGAGATGTAAAATAGCCATATCAACCTACTTTATAATAAAACTTAATAACATATAATGAGATTAAATATTACACTCACATTCTCTGTTGCCATTGTAACATATTTTTTATATTTATGTATTAAAATTTTAAATAATAGTAAGTTATCCTGCACATACAAATCTTAAGAACTTGATAACAAATTTTCTAATTCAACATAACTCTCAATGTGATTTACCTTCTCTCTAAGTAAAGATGATCCTTTCATGCCATGCGTATACCAGGCAACATGCTTTCTCATCTTTCTAATAGCCATAATCTCATCATCATATTCCATTTGTAGTCTACAATGTTTGAGTATCATATCTACTATTTCTTCTTTAGATGGCTTCTCTACGGTTTCGCCACTCAAATATCCCCTTATCTCTCTAAATATCCATGGGTTTCCTCTTGCAGCTCTCGCAATCATTATTCCGTCACATCCTGTGTATTCATACATTTCCTTTGCACTTTTTCCATCTACCACATCACCATTGCCTATTACCGGAATACCTATGGCAGATTTTACTTCCTTTATAGTACTCCAATCCGCCTTACCGGAGTAATACTGTTCTCTTGTTCTGGCATGTATTGCAATAGCACTTATACCTGAGGCCTCTGCTATCTTAGCAATCTCTACTGCATTGATATTTTCCTCATTAAAACCTCTTCTTATCTTTAATGTAACAGGTTTTTTTACACTCTTTACCAGTTTAGAAAGTATCTCCTCCACAAGTTTGGGATTTTTCATAAGTGCAGAGCCTTCACCATTGTTGACTATCTTTGGTACCGGACAGCCCATATTAAAATCAAAAATATCAAATTCTCTATCCTCTATACTTGCCGCCATCCTGGCTATTATATCCGGATCAGAGCCAAAAAGCTGTAATGCAATAGGATGCTCTACTTTATCTATCTTCATAAGCGGCTCAGTATTTTTATTTTTAAAATATATTGCCTTTGCACTCACCATTTCTGTTACAAGTAGTGATGCTCCCATTTCCTTGCATAAATGACGAAATGGCAAGTCACTTACACCTGCCATTGGTCCTAGGCACAGACCGCCATCTATATTTATATTTCCAATCTTAAAACCTTTTAGTATCATTCCTTGTTCTTTCTAAAAATAAACAACTTTGAAAAAATATAGTTTAAAATTACCACAAGCACATTGGCAAATATCTTCGCATATAAAGAATTTCTTTTAAGTACATCCACTCCCACATACATTATTGCCATGTCCAAAATCCCTGTAGATAATCTCGCTGTAATAAATGCAAAAAGTTCCTTTATTACAATTTTTAATTCAAAGCTTTTACTTTTAAATACCCATATCTTATTTGTTATAAAGGCAAATGCAACTGCTGCCAACCATGCAATAGCATTGCTGACCAAATTTGGTAGAAGAAGACTTGCAAATAAAATATAGTACACCACCATATTTATCACTGTAGTCAACACTCCAAAGATAAGATATAGCAAAACGCCCTCATATTTTTTTATATAGTATGATATTCTTTCAAGCATAATTATTCTGCACTATCTCCCAAAATCACTAATCTATAAAACAGTTCCAGTTGTGAAAGCAGTTCCTCTTTCTTTCTTTGATATGAGCTTATCTTCAATCCACTTTCTATCTCATCAAAGTAAAAATCACCGTCATCAACCCTTACACAGAATTTCAGATTGCCGGACTTATCAAATTCCATAGTAAGTATACCTCCTGCCTCCTCAGCAAAAGATACACATATTATTTTCAATTCATTTTTTATTTCATCCGGCAACAAATTAAACTTTTCATTAAAATAATACTTCTGTACATATGAACTTGCACCGCAAAGAACAATATCTTCACTCTTTGTCCAATCCAAATCATACCCATTTATCATTTCAGACATATTATCTTACCAAAAGCTTGTTTATTCTATATTGATCTTCTGATATATCCTTTGTCATTGCCAATGCTTCCTGAATATCAAAGTCCACATACTCACCATTCTTATATGCCATAAGTCTGTTTGACTGACCTTCTATCAAAAGTTCTACTGCCTTAGCACCCATAATTGAAGCATATACTCTGTCCTTACATGTAGGAGCGCCACCTCTTTGCATATATCCAAGAATTGTAGCTCTTGTCTCTATTCCTGTAGCTGCTTCAATTCTTTTTGCCATAGAAGTCGAATGTCCTATTCCCTCAGCATTTATTATAATATGATGTTTTTTTCCACGCTTTCTGTTTTCTATAATTCTATCAATCAAATACTGCTCATTGCCATCATATCTCTCCGGCAAAAGTACATCCTCTGCTCCATTTGCAAATCCACACCAAAGAGCAATATAACCTGCATTCCTTCCCATTACTTCAATTATTGAACATCTCTCATGTGATGTGGAAGTATCTCTTACCTTGTCAATAGCTTCCATCGCAGTATTTACTGCAGTATCAAATCCTATAGTATAGTCTGTACAAGCTATATCAAGATCGATTGTTCCCGGAATACCTATTGTATTGATACCAAGTGCTGAAAGCTTTCCTGCTCCCTGAAATGAACCATCACCACCGATAACAACCACTCCGTCTATACCATGCTTCTTACAGATATCTGCTCCCTTTTTTTGGCCTTCTGCTGTAGTAAACTCCTGACATCTAGCTGTATAAAGTATTGTACCACCTTTATGAATTATATCTGAAACAGATGTACTGTCCATATCTACTATTTCTTCCTGTAAAAGACCTGCATAGCCTCTCATTATTCCTTTTACATTCAATCCATTGTGTATTGCTGTTCTGACAACAGCTCTTATAGCTGCATTCATTCCCGGAGCATCACCACCACTTGTAAGTATACCTATAGTTTTTATTGCCATATATTTCCTCCTATCAAAACGGATATGTTATTCAACTTAGTTTTATATAAATCATAATAAGCATTGCTCATATGAATTCTACATTATTTTATATTAATGAAAAACATTTTTCAATAGCCTTGTCATAGAATTAACGAATTCTGTTTTATAAAATGCAAAGAGCATTATCAAAAAATCTAAACAGATTTCTTAATAATGCCCTTTATATGCACGTCTTGCTTCGAATGCCATTCACAAACGTTACCAAAGTAGTTAGCTCCATGGCGGCTATCTCACGGCACATGAAAGGTCCTCCTTAGTCCCGTCTTCCGTCGAAGTACTATGAAATTTCCGACGTTTCAAATTTTTAGCAAACTATTTAATTTTATACAATTCTTTTAAACCCTTTATTTTAAAGGCTTTTCTTACATAAAAAATAATTTGAAAAAATTGAAAAAATTTTTACAGCATGTTATAATCATAGTACTTCATAGTACTTTACTTTTAGAGGTGTTTATGGCTTATTTTTTGAGAAAAGAAAAGAAGAAAAAAGGTACTTATCTTCAGATGTATGAATCATTTTGGGATAAGGATAAAAAGCAACCAAGAACAAGAAATGTAAAATCTTTTGGTTACGTTGAAGATCTGACTTCAGATGAGATTCCGGATCCGATTAAATTTTATAGCGATTATGTAAAAGAGCAAAATGAGAATAGAACAAAAGTTCTTTCTGAAGAATCCCGTCCTCGTGCATTTTCCACTCCTGTTGAACTTAATATAGGACACTTCTTGCTCTACTCATTGATTGATGAGCTTGATGTTAAGGAAACTATTGATATACTTGCTTCTCAAATGCGTTTTCAGTTCTCTGTATTTGACTTAATTACACAACTTATTTATGCAAGGGTTATATCACCATGCTCTAAGTCAAAGACAGCCTCTCATGTCTTTCCATACATTTACGGCAGCTCTACAATCTCTGAAGACCAAGTATATGACGGGTGTTCTTTCATAGGAGAGTCTTATAAGAAGTACATTGATTTGTTTAATCACTCTTATGAAAAGTATTTTAAAAGAGATTTAAGCAATGTATTTTTCGATTGTACTAATTATTACTTTGAAATTGATCTTCCTAGCGATGACAAGCAAAAGGGACCTTCAAAAGAGAATAGGCACTCTCCGATAATAGGGCAGGCTTTACTTTTAGATGCTGATCTAGTACCTGTCTCCATGCAAATGTATCCCGGAAATGAATCGGAAAAGCCATATATTAGAAAAGTTATTGAAGAAATGAAGCAACGACACAGCGTATCAGGCAAGACAATTCAGGTGGCTGATAAAGGCCTTAATTGTGCAAGAAATATTTATGCTGCAGTTAAAGAAGCTAGTGACGGCTATATATTTTCAAAATCAATACATGGTAAGAATCTAAGTGAAAAGGAAAAGAAATGGGTTCTACTTGAGAATGATACAAATGTCTTTTCTAATTACACTGATGAAAGAGGTAATATATCTTTTCGTCTTAAATCCTGTATTGACAGCTTTGATTACAGTTTTAAAGAGATTGATCCGGAAACAGGAAAAGAGTGTGTTACAAGGTTTTCTGTAAAAGAAAAGCGTATCGTCTCTTATAATCCTAACCTTGCAAAGAAACAAAGGCTTGAAATAATGAAAATGGTCGATAAAGCTTCAAAGTTTTCTACATACAAAAATATCGCTAAAGATGAACTTGGAGATTGTGCTAAATATGTAGACATTATAACTAAAGATAGTACAGGCAAGACAATAAAGCCTATAATAGATTTAAATAAATCTAAGATTGATGAAGATCTTAAATATGCAGGATATAATCTTTTAGTGACATCCGAAATAGATATGGAGCCATTACAGGTATATAAAACATACCATAGCCTATGGAAGATCGAAGAATCTTTTAGACTTACAAAATCATACCTGGATGCAAGACCCGTTTATTTACAGAAAAAAGAAACAATCTATGGGCATTTTTTGATATGCTACCTTAGCTTGTTTCTTTTAAGAGTATTAGAAATCAAGTGTTTCAAGAATAAAATAAACTCTTATGACTTGATCAACTTTATGCGTGATTTTAGGGTGGTAAATAAAGGTGATGATACATATATCAATATATCAAGAAACCAATCTGTTAACGAAAAGGTTAAAAAACTGGTTGGTTTTAGTAACCTTGATGCCCTCTATTTAACCAAAGCTGAAGTCGACAATTTCTTTCAAAACTGTATGCTCTTGGACACCTAAAGTACTAGGTTTTGAGAGAAACGACGGAAGTCAGGTTTTATATTAATGAAAAACATTTTTCAATAGCCTTGTCATAGAATTAACGAATTCTGTTTTATAAAATGCAAAGAGCATTATCAAAAAATCTAAACAGATTTCTTAATAATGCCCTTTATATGCACGTCTTGCTTCGAATGCCATTCACAAACGTTACCAAAGTAGTTAGCTCCATGGCGGCTATCTCACGGCACATGAAAGGTCCTCCTTAGTGCTGCTACATTCCTGTCCTGACACGGTTCGAAAGTTTCCATTGCGTGGGGACCCCCACTTCAACACCACTTGCTTCAGACTGCTAAGCAAATGAACACCCTAGGCAAGACATCACCCCTACTAAAGCGGATTGTAGGTACAGGACACCGCTATCTTCCCGGCTGTGCATTAACAAGTATACTTGCATTTATCTATATTTGTCAAATGATTTTTAAATGTACTAAAACAATTCCTCTTTCATTTTCTCAAATAAGTTCACAGCAAACTCCATTCTGTCCTCAGTTGAAATCTTCTCCCTATCTCTATACTCCCAATTTAATACCTTGTCATACTTCACAGTCATATTTTTTCCAAAGTATTTTATGAAAGCATCAAAGTTATCCATTTTTATCTGCTTATTTTCTCTCATTGTCCACTTTATCTGCAATTTGTTCACAATAATATCAGTGATAAACATACTGCTGCCAAGAGCCTTTATCCTTGCAACATACAAAAGATTACTCACCGCTCTTGGAAGCTCACCAAATCTATCTATAAGCTCATCTTGCATATCAAGGAAATCCTCTTCACTTTTTACCAAAGCAATCTTCTTATATATTTCAAGCTTTGTCTCTTCATTTGAAATGTACTCACTTGGTATATATGCACTGCTGTCTATCTCAACGCTTGCTTCTACCTCTTCTTCAACAGGCTTACCACTCTTTAAAGCTCTAACTGCTGTATTTAAAAGCTTTACATACAGATCGTATCCTACCTCTTGCATATGTCCATGTTGAGTTACACCCAGTACATTTCCGGCTCCCCTTATCTCAAGATCTCTCATTGCAATCTTTATACCTGACCCAAGTTCTGTAAATTCCCTAATTGCCTTGAGTCTCTTTGAAGCCTCCTCAGACAGAAGTTTATTCCCGGTATACATAAGAAAGGCATAGGCACTTCTTTTACTTCTTCCAACTCTACCCCTTAGCTGATAAAGCTGTGAAAGTCCCAGTCTGTCCGCATCATGAACTATTATAGTATTTGCATTAGGTACATCCAAACCTGTTTCCACTATGGTCGTAGTAACCAGCACATCCACATCTCCATTTATAAAGTCTACCATTCTTGCTTCTAGACGCCTCTCATCCATTCTGCCATGTACATATTCAACATTTATGTCAGGCAGAAGTGCACTGATATGTGCAGCCACTTCCTCAATATTATTTACTCTATTATAAAGATAATATACCTGGCCTCCCCTTGCCACCTCTCTTCTTATAGCCTCTTTTACAGTTTCATCATGATATTCCATAACATAAGTCTGTATAGGTTTTCTGTCCACAGGAGGCTCTTCCAAAACAGATAGATCTCTAATTCCTGAAAGTGACATATGAAGTGTCCTTGGTATAGGTGTAGCAGTAAGTGTTAGTACATTTACATTTTCACAAAGCTGCTTTAGCTTTTCCTTATGCCTTACTCCAAATCTTTGTTCCTCATCCACTATAACAAGACCCAGTTTCTTTGGCACTACATCCTTTGACAAAAGTCTATGAGTGCCTATAACTATATCTACAAGTCCCTTTCCCAAATCTTCGATAACTTTATTCTGTTCTTTTTTTGTATTAAACCTGGATAGCAATCCTATTTTTACCGGAAAATCCTTCATCCTCTGAATAAATGTATTGTAATGCTGTCTTGCAAGAATAGTAGTCGGCACAAGGTAAAGTACCTGATATCCCTCTTGTATTACCTTAAATGCGGTTCTTAGAGCAATCTCCGTCTTACCATATCCTACATCACCACATATCAGACGATCCATAATCTTTCCTGTTTCCAAATCTCTCTTGGCATCTTCAATGGCTTTTATCTGATCATATGTCTCCTCATACTCAAACATTTCTTCAAATTCTCTTTGCCAAAGAGTATCCTCTCCATAGATCACCCCCTGACCTTTCAGCCTGCTGGCATACAGTTCCACAAGTTCCTTAGCCATTTCCTCAACTTCACTCTTTACTCGTGATTTTGTCTTACTCCACTCTACGCCTCCAAGCTTATTAAGTTTAGGCTTTTTTATTTCTCCACCGCCATATTTTTGTATTCTATTAAGTTTTGAAACCGGCACAAAACAGTTGTCACCACCTTGATACTCTATCTTTACATAGTCTTTGATGACTCCGTCTCTTTCTATTTTCTCTATACCCCTATAGATTCCTAGACCATGGTCCTCATGCACTATATAATCACCTATATAAAGTTCGCTAAGAGATGTTACCCTATCTCCCTCATATTCTTTTTCTCTTTTCTTCTTTTTCTTTTGGTTTTTAAATATATCGCTTTCTGAAATTAAGGCAAAATTTAAAGCCGGATACTCAAATCCCGAATGGATATTTCCAACAAATATAGCTATCTGTCCCGGTACAATATTTATATTTCTTTCATCTTCTAAAAATATGGAATCTAGGAAATAGTCATTTCTAAAGCTATCAGCAAGTCTTTTTGCTCTGGTTTTTGATGCACAAATAAGAGCAACTCTGGTTTTATCAGACTTATATTTCTTCAAATCATCTACAAGGTTTGTAAAATCTTCATGGTATACCCCACTCATTCTTGAAAATATAGAGTATACAGCTTTTACTTCCAATTCTTTTATTCTATTATCAAGACCGGTAAGAGCGATACTTGGAGCTTTATTTAAACTGTAAAACACCTCCTCTGCACCAAATATATCAGGAATATCCTCTTTTTTGTACTGCCCCGATTCTATTCTTCCGGACGCACTTTGATTATATTCATCTTCTGTTCTTCTTGCCTTGTCCATGGTTCTTGCGGGTTCATCAATATATATCAGAGTATTCTTATAATCAAAATATCTTAAAAATGACTGCTCCCCACCAAGAACCTTCTCTCTTGCTGCATAGATATTTACATATTCAAGCTCATCTATTGACCTTTGACTTGCTGGATCGAAACTTTTCATAGCATCTATTTCATCATCCCAAAGTTCTATTCTTACAGGATATTCTTCTGTAAGTGGAAATATATCTATTATTCCTCCTCTTATAGAAAATTGGCCCGGATTGCTTGTTTCAAAGCTTCTCTCATAGCCTATATCCGTCAGCTTTTTTGATATATCTTCTATATCGATAATATCTTCTTTTTTTATCTCCAAAGTAGCTTCACAAAACTTTTGATAGTCTTCAAGCTTATCCATAAGAGCATCTATGGTTGTAACAATGACTCCACCCTCATCTTCTCTTAGATGTTTCCAGACTTCCACTCTTTTTGCTGTTATCTGTGAAGATCTTATATCTGCTGTAAAAAAGAGTAGATCTCTTGCCGGATAGAGGTAGACCCCGCCCAAAAAGCAGCCTATATCTTCATATAGCCTGCTCGCATTGTCCTCATCATATGATATAACAAGTTTCCAAGCTCTTTCTTTCTTCATAAGCTCGGAAATAAGATGTGCTTTTCCCGGTTCAGACATATCACTGACCTGCACCGGGAATCTTTCTTTTTTTATACTTTCTTCTAAAGATTCAAAATCCGCTAATCTTTTTAAGGGATTTTCAAATAAACTCATATTCTTCCTTACTTTGTCTTTTTAGTATTGTATCTGTTCATTGCCATATCGTACCGGCCGTCCACCATAAGCTTTATTGCTTCTATGGCATCAGATGCCGATTCATCCAAGAGCTTCTTATCGGTATCACTAAACCTACTAAGTACATGATCTGCCAGATCCATCTTAGATGGCTTTTCACCTACTCCCACCTTAACTCTCGGGAAATCTGATGTTCCCATATGTGCAATCAATGACTTTATACCATTGTGACCTCCTGCACTTCCCTTTAATCTGATACGCAAATTTCCGGGCTCAAGGTTTATATCATCATAAACAACAATTACATCTTCCGCTTCTATCTTAAAATAATCCATAAATGCTCTCACGGATTCTCCACTATTGTTCATATATGTCTGCGGCTCTAAAATAATTACCTTTTCATTCCCGATCCTAGTCTTAGCAAAAAGACCTTTGTATTTTCTTTCGGATATATCCTCTCCAAGCTCATATGCCAGTTTTTCCACAACATAAAAGCCCGCATTATGCCTTGTATTTACATACTCTCTTCCGGGATTACCCAAACCAACTATTAATTTCATCTTGCTTTCTTTTCTATCTTTATTAAAACCAAATATATTTTTTAATCTGTCAAATAATATCATTAACAAATCACTTTTTCTATAAATGTGGTGGAAATTCCTGTTAAAGCATTTCCACATTAAGTCCTTTTTTACTTTATATCTACAAGTATTGCATCTTCCTCAGAAAAATAATCATCTAATGAACTGCTTAAGCCTGAGGCTTTCCAGGCCTGCTCAAATGATATCTCAGGAAGATTGCTAAGATATACAAAATACAAGTATTATATATCCAAACTATAAAGTTTTCCCCTGATATTTCCTGATACTTTTATATTACTGTAATTTGACGGATACATCCTAGTAGACATCACCTGTTTGCCGTCATTTACAAATACTTCCACTGAGCTTGCATCTATCAAAAGTCTTATATTTTCTATACTCTTAATTTTTAAAAATCTTTTATCTCTTCCATATCCATTTGCAATAAATGAGAGTTCCAAATCACCCCTGCCTGCATCAAAATCCAGCTTTAGAGTATCAAATATTTCTATCTCAAGCTTATCACCAAAGTTTTGAAGTTCCAAATCAAATGCTCTCTTTTCATCCAAAACTTTGTATTCTGTATTTTCTTCACCATACTCAAACGAGAACTTTCTAAGAGATTCCAGTTCTTTAGCAGGCTTCATATACAATGTATTATTGGCAAAGTCAAGCTCCCTAAATACACTCATACAATGCTGATATCCATATTCTACAGTAGGATTTGTATACTTAGCATAGGGCATGCCCATCCAACCAAGCAAGAGTCTTCTTCCATCATGTGCAAAACTCTGTGGTGAATAGAAGTCAAAGCCGAAGTCTGCCTCCTTATACTCTGTTATAAAACCATTGCTTCTAAAATCACCCTCTATAATAAAGTATCCACAGGAGTAAATATTCTGGAATTCATACTTTCCGCCCTCAAGCCCCTGTGGACAGGCCATCAAGATCCACTGTCCATTTATCTCAAAAAGATCCGGACATTCCCACATATATCCTATTCTTGCCATGGTTTCAAATGTACGGATATGTTTCCAGTTATCCAAATCTTCAGACTCAAAAACCAGTGCTTCTCCCTTATCTTCCATAGTTCTGGCACCGATTACCATATAATATTTGTCCTCATATTCAAATACCTTGGGATCTCTTACATGGCAGGACAGTCCATCCGGATAGTCCTTATTGTACATAACAACATTTCTGGAATCTACATTGATTCCATCCTCACTTGTTACATGGACAGTATTATGCTCTCTACCTGCATATACATAGTCAAAATCTCCCTTTTGCTTTACATTTCCGGTATAGAAGATATGCATGGTATCATCCTTTATAAGAGCTGAACCTGAGTACACACCATTTTTATCATATTCCTGATCCGGAGCCATAAATATAGGTGCTTCTTCCCAGTGTAGTAAATCCTTTGACTTTAGATGTGCCCAGTATTTATTGCCGCCCTCCGGTTCATAAGCATACTGATAAAACACATGATAATATCCTTTAAAAAAACAAAGTCCATTAGGATCATTTAGCCAACCACTCTTTGGCTCAATATGATATTTTTGTCTCCAATTATTCATTTTTCTTTCCTATCTATTTATTGCTGTTTGCCTGTCTGTTACTGATTTCCAGCAGCTTTGCTCTCATTTCATTTTCTATATTCCTTAGCTCCGCTTCTGCTTCTTTTCTTTTTTGTCTGCCCTCATCCTGTATCTTTATCACTTCATCAAAAGTATTTATCAGGGTCTTATTTGTACTCTTTAGAGTCTCAATATCTATTATACCACGCTCTGACTCTTTTGCAGTTTCTATAGTAGCCGTCTTTAAGCTTTCCGCATTCTTCTTTAATAGCTCATTGGTCATATCAGATACTGCCTTTTGTGCCTTAGCTGCATCTGTGGAATGCTTTAATCCTATAGCTATTACCATTTGATTTTTCCAAAGCGGAATAGTGTTTACAATGGTGGACTGTATCTTATCAGACATAATAGAATCATTATTTTGAATAAGTCTTATCTGAGGTGCCATCTGTAATGATACCGTCTTTGTAAGTTCCAAATCATATATCTTCTTCTCAAAGCGGTTTATCATCTGTGAAAAATCTTTGGCCTTTTGTGTATCCTCAGGAAGTCCGGTTTCATCAGCTTTTTTTATAAGCTCAGGCAGTTCTATATTATTTGCTCTTTCAAGCCTTTTCTTGCCTGCCAGAATATACATTGAAAGTTCTTTATAGTAATTCATATTGAGCTCATACATCTTATCAAGCATCAGCACATCCTTCATCAAGGTTACCTGATGATCTTCAAGAGCTTTTGAAATATTGTTTACATTGACTTCTACTTTATCATACTTTGCCTTCATATTTGCAAGCTTGTTTCCGGCTTTTTTGAACAGTCCAAAAAATCCCCTGTCCTCTTCATCAATTTCCAGTGAACGGATCTCACCCACCACTCCGGTAAGCATATCACCTATTTCACCAAGGTCCTTAGTCCTTACTCTTTCAAGAGCATTCTCAGAAAAATCTGCAATCTTTTTTTGACTTCCCACACCATATGTGAGTACAGCCTGTGAATTGCTGATATCTATTTTCGAAGCAAATTCCTCTACCATTTTTTCTTCTTCAGGAGATAATTTTATCTGAGGGGTAGTATCTGACTTTACCTCCTCCACTACAGCTTTATTCGATTCCTCCTCTATATCAAATGTCAAGCTTGGTGTTTCTTTTAACATATCATCTAAATTATCCATTTTTATCTCATTATCATTCATATTCTCTATCTCCCATTGTTTTCATCCTGTATTCCGCCTATCAATCCATCTTTAGCCAGCATCACCTTTAAAAGTGCCGCATCTGTATCAGCATCAAAGGCCGAATTCTTAAAAAGTCTATTTTGAAATTCTTCACAAGCCTCATTTATAGAATCAATCGTCAGTTCAATCTCTTTTTTAGTATTTAAAATATCGCTGTCCGGTGATATTACATTATCAAAATCCTTATAAGTATTTATAAGCTTTATAGAAGTTGGCAAATAATACTTCATAAGCTTATAAAGCTTTTCTTCTTCCTTCGGCTCATTTCCCACTCTGTCAAATATTGCTATAAGAACAGTCTCCAGCTTTGTCAACTTAGATGACATAGGCTCCTTATTTATCTCTTGGTGTAATTTCCTAATAGTAGCTACATACTCTCTACCCTCAGATATAAGCCCACTCTCTTTTATATCATCTCTTATATTGTTCTTATTATCTACCTGATTTCTTCTTTTTTGCTCCTCTATTGCCAAATACTCTCTATATGTATCATCGGTCAGTATAAAGCATTTATCTACCAAATGTCCCTGTATAAAAATCTTTTTTTCTATCATCTTTTTAAGATTATTCTCTACAAATTGGGGACTTTCATTTGCCATAATTGCCATATCTTCTATATTCATATAAGTTCTATCATTCATAATACGATAATATCTCTGTGCTATATCTGTCAAACTAATATGAAATATTGCCGGAATAGAAAGAATACCTCCAATTATACAAAATGTCGCAAGTGGAATAATCGGTATCAACCAACCTATAAATGAAAATGGCAAAAGTGTTAAAGTCAGTATGATTATTGGAATTGCAAACATTATCATCATTGGCAAACCTACCCATATTTTTATTGTTGATGCAACTCTATTTGTCTTTAAATAAGCCTTTGATCTTTTATTTGATTTTGCAGCCTGATTATCATCATTTACTTTATTTTTCTTTGAGATATCTACTTCTTTAAGATTATCAACAACTTTATCTGCAAATTTCTTTGCATTGTTTCCTATATCGGTTTCATCAAAAATATAATCTACATAACCTCTAATAGCATTCCAGCCTTTATTATTCTGCGTACTCATTCTCACCTCTTCTTTTTTGGTAAACTCATGAATATCTTACACTATCAATATATAATCTCTACTTATTCACATCTCCTAACTTTTTTATTATCCCACAACTTTACCCAGTTATCAATATTAAACACATTTTACTCCATAAGTGCAGCAGTCTTTCTTTATATATAATATACTTTTTGCTTAATTCTTTTTGAAGCATATGCTTTATTATAAAAGCTTTGAACTCATATAAATATACATTTCTGATAAAGCAAAACTGTGAATATTTTGTACTATATTCATTGTTGTTTCCTTATATTAGAATTATAATATCTATGAATAAGTATATTGATATTCATAGATTATTGATTTAAAAGGAGGAGTATGGGAAAGGCATTTAGTGAAGAAGAAAAGGAAAATATAAAAGAAGCTATTATGGAAACGGCTCTTGAGCTGTTTCATGATAATGGCACAAAGTCACTTAGTATTTCAGTTTTGACAAAAAGAGTCGGTATTGCACAGGGAAGTTTTTATAATTTTTGGAAGGATAAGGATTCACTTATCATTGACCTGGCGGCATATAGATCAGGACAAAAGTTAAAAGCTCTTGAAGAGAATTTTTCAAGTTCACTTGATGATCCTATAGGCTTTTTAACTGAGGTCATCTATAAATACTCTCTTGATTTGATGATAAAGATAAAAACACAGCCTATATATGATGAAGCATTTAAAATACTGAAGGTTAAAAAAACTGATGAAGTAAATCAAATAGAATGGCTGTATGGAGAGTTTTTAAAAAAACTTGTATCTTACTGGAGAGAAAATAAAGCTATAAAATCTGCTGATGAGAAAGGTCTTTCCAATGCTTTTATAGGCAGCTTCTTATTTTGTTTGGAACACCATCTCTTTGATGAGAAATATTTTGAAGATGTACTTGAAACATATATATCAGGAATAGTCAAAAAATATATTAAGCTATGATATTTTAAAGTTTTATATATTTTGTGCATACAGTAAAGATCATTTATTTAAATGAAAAGGGGAGATATGGTACTTGATTTTATTGATATAAAAAAAGAAGATGTATCACTTGCCGGCGGAAAGGGAGCAAATCTTGGAGAGCTTATCTCTGCCAATATAAATGTTCCAAAAGGCTTTGTAATTACAGCCGATTCCTATAAAACTTTCCTAAAAGAAAACGGCATAGAAAAAATTATTAGAAATAAGCTAATAGAAGTATCGGGTGATGAAGGGCAACTTTTAAAAGCTGCTGACTACTTTCGTGAGCTTATAGGATCAGGGAATTTTTCCTCTGAAACAAAAAAACTTATAGAGGACAAATATAAGAGTCTTGGAGAAAATATAAGAGTTGCAATCCGCTCATCTGCTACCGCTGAGGATCTGCCTGATGCCAGTTTTGCAGGACAACAGGAAAGCTATTTAAATGTACAGGGTATAGATGATGTTCTCTCTAAAATACTTAAATGCTATGCCTCACTTTGGGGTAACAGAGCTGTAAGCTACAGGCTTCACCAAGGCTATGATCAAACTTGTGTGTCTATTGCCGTAATTGTGCAGGAAATGGTGGAAAGTGAAAAATCCGGAGTACTCTTTACAATAAATCCGCTAAGTCAAAAAGCAGATGAAATGCAAATAAATGCAAGCTACGGTTTGGGAGAAAGTGTTGTAAGCGGCAGAGTAACTCCGGACAGCTATATTGTAAGAAAAACCGGCAAACTTATTGAAACCACCATAGGCTCTAAGGAAACAAAGATAGTCTATGGAAATAAGAATACTGTAGAAATAGCTGTAAATGAAGAGGAGCGAAAAAAGAGAGTTTTAGATGATAATGAAATATCGGGGCTTTTAAACTGTGGACTAAAAATAGAAAAGCATTATGGTATCCCTATGGATATCGAATGGGCTATCAAAGATAACAAAGTATATATTTTGCAGGCAAGGGCTATCACCACATTAAAAAATGATGATGAAAAAGCCCTTATAGATAGTTACATAAAAGGCACAAAGCCAAGTAAGAGTATGCGTAAAAACATGGCATTTCAACTTGAAAAAATGCCATTTGCCTACAGAGTTCTGGATTATGATTTTATAATGGCAATCAATGATCAAAAGTCCAAAATATTTGCAGAAGGAGGCATAATCTTTGATACCGATCCACAGATAGATAATGACGGCATACAGACCCTGCCAAAAGGTAAAAAGGGAATTACCAAAAATATTTTTCATATATTTAAAGTCATAAAACAAATCAGAGACTTTAATAGTTGTACCAAAATCTGTGAGAAGTTTATGGATAGATATGAGAAAGATATTTCAATACTAAAATCCAAAGATTTTGAAAATATGAGCCTGACAGAGTGCAGAGAGTTTTTAGAGTACAGTTATAAACTGACTAAGGATCTTTCCTATGACAGATTCAAATATGCTCTCTTTCCTACAATGCTGGTATTTGATAAATACAGTAAAATCCTAAAAAAAATAAATCATGATTACACTGCCTTTGACCTTTATAAAAACTTGGATAATAAGACTTCAACTGTAAATAATGATATCTCCAAAATAGCAGGAGAAATATCAAAAAACAATAAATTAAAGAAAGCCATTCTTTCAGGAGAAAGCTACAAAAACTTATATAATGAGTTTGATGATTTTAAATCTATAACTGATGACTTTTTTCAAAAAAACGGTTTCAAATCAGACTATAACTGCTACTGTCTGGAGGCGAAAACATTTATAGAAGATCCTGACAGGCTCATTAATATTTTAAAACCTATATTGGCTTCTACTTTTACCAAAAATGAAAAAAAAGAAAGTTTTGATGATTTAATGCTGAAGCTAAAGTCAGTTTATGGCGATAAATATAAGCACATAGAAGCCGATATTAATAGCCTTCGATATTTCCATGTGGTTAGAGAAGAAAGTCAGTATTTATGGGAAAGCTTATTTTACTATGTCAGAAAATGTGTGACTAAAGTAAATATGCTTCTACTTAAAAATGAAAATTATAAAACCGGTATATCCAATCTTTTCTTTAATGAACTGATAGAAGCTATGAAGAGAGGATATCTGAATAAGAAAGACCTTGAAAATATCAAAAACAGGAATGAAAAATTTCCACTCTCAATAAAAGTATGGCAAGCATCAAAGTTGCTTATCTTTGATGCGAAAGGTGATATTTTAAAAGGTGTAAGCGGAAGTTTTGGCAAAGTAGTAGGAAGGGCCTGTATTATTCACAGTCCAAAGGAATTTTATAAAATGCAAAAAGGTGATATTTTGGTATGTCATCTGACAGATCCTGAATGGACTCCGCTTTTTAAACTGGCAAGTGCAGTGGTGGCTGATACCGGAGCGGCTCTAAGTCACGCTGCAATAGTTGCAAGAGAATACGGTATTCCGGCGGTACTTGGAGTAGGCTTTGCAACAACAAAATATAAGGATGGTGATATGCTTCAAGTAGACGGTGATGAAGGAACCGTACGAGGTTTATGATATGGATAAAGAAATGAAAAGAAAGGCAATTTTAAATGATGCTCTTCTACCACTACTTATAAAAACCTCCATTCCCACTATTATCGGTATGCTGGTAATGGTCATTTACAATCTTACAGATACCTTCTTTGTAGGTATCTGTAACAATAAGTCTATGACTGCAGCAATCGGTATAGTGTTTAGCTTTATGAGTTTTATACAGGCACTGGGATTTTGGTTTGGATATGGAAGTGGCAATATAATGTCAAAAAAAATAGGAGAGCAAAATGATAAAGAGGCTAAAGATATGGCTTCCATAGGGATATTCTTTGCAGTATCAACCGGATTAATTATCGCCCTTTTATCACTGATTTTTATTATTCCACTCTCAAAGTTTTTAGGTGGTAATGCCTCAGATGATTTGCTTAAATTTACTGTAAAATATTTGCAAATAATTATTCTAAGTATACCTTTCGGTCTTTATTCACTTACTGTTTATAATCAGCTCAGACTATGCGGAAATGTGAAAGAAGGGATGACCGGACTGCTTTTTGGAATGATCACAAATATGATACTGGATCCTGTAATGATGTTTACTTTAAAACTTGGCTTTATCGGAGCCGGCTACGCCACTCTTACAGGACAGATAGTAGGCTCTTTTGTACTGACATATTTCTCTTTTAAATCAGGAAATATATCTTTTAATTTAAGCTTTAATAAAGAGAGAATATATCATATCCTGGCCGGCGGTATGCCGAATTTTTCCAGACAGTCCATTACAAGTATTGCTCTGATTTTACTGAATATTACTGCTGCAAAATATGGAGATTCACTTCTGGCGGCTTTGACAGTAAGCTCAAGAATATCGGCAATCGCCTATATGATAATGATAGGCTGGTCTCAAGGCTTTCAGCCAATCTGTGCAATGAATTACGGGGGAAAGAAATATAGTAGAGTACAAGAGGCTTTTAAGCTTACTGCCATTATAGGCAGTATATTTTTGATTTTTTCTGCGATATTTTTATATGTCTTTTCAAATGAACTTGTTAAAACTATGACTGCTGACAGTGAGGTTATCTCCATCAGTGTACAGATATTACATATGCAGTGTATAACCCTACCCTTTGTAGGTTTCTTTGCGGTAAGTAGTATGCTTTTACAAAATATAGGAAAATACCTTATGGCTTCCATACTTTCCATCTCACGCCAAGGAATATTTTTTATACCCCTACTTTATATTTTATCCGGCTTATTATCCCAATATGGAATATACCTGCTGCAGCCTTTGTCAGATGTACTCTCCTTTGCTTTAGCTGTTTTTATGGTAAGAAGTGTTTGGAAATCTTTTGTTAAAATAATTTGATATATACAAGTCTGTGATATAAATTAAACACTTAAAAACTATATTTATGTTACAATACAAATATAGTTTTTTAGGTTACAGCATATGAGGTTTCATATATGGATAAAATCAAGATAGAAAAAAATACCGTTCAAGGAACATTGATCATTCCATTATACGGACGAAAAATGTGTTCTGAGAAGTTCCCTGATCTGTATAAAGATAATTCTGCCAAAGAATTATGTGAAAGATTGGATTATGATTTTTCAGAAATTGAAAAAAAAAGCAATTCCTTTCTGTATGAATTCGGGGCTCTTGAAGCTGCAATGAGACAGCTGGATATTATATCAGAGATCAAAGACTATTTAAAAAAACATACAAAAGCAACCATTGTAAATCTCGGATGTGGCTTAGATGAAACCGGAAAGGCCTGCGATAATGGTCTATGTCAAATAGTAAATGTGGATTTTCCGGATATTATAGAAATTAGAAAAAAGATTATTCCAAACAGAGATAGCGAAATAAATATCTCCTGTAATTTAAAGGATTATTCCTGGATGAAACATGTTGATAATTCTAAAGGAGTAATTTTCTTTGCGGCCGGAGTTTTTCATTATTTTAAAATAGAAGAAGTTAAATCATTAATACTTGAACTTGCTAAAAGATATAAAGGTGGATGTTTAATCTTTGACAGTGTAGGTGAGCTCGGTGTAAAGCTTTTAATGAAAACGACTCTAAAAAATATGGGCATCAGCGGTATAGATGGATTATTCTATTTGAACAATCCATTAAAAGAGATTAATTGGTCAAATGAAATAAAGGTGAGTTCCAAACCCTATATGTTAGGTTATTATAATATGAGAAGTCCAAATATTTTCTTCTCTCATCGCTTGCTTGCTAATATATGCGATAATTTTTTAAAAATGGCTATAAACAGAATAGATTTTAAATAAGGAATATATATGAATATTTTAGTAGTTGAAGATGAAGTGTTGCTTGCCTCATCTCTTACAGAAATTTTAGAAGAATGCGGACATACTGTAGAATGTGCGTATGACGGCATGGAAGGTCTGGAGCTTGCAAGGTCTTCACATTTTGATCTGCTTGTACTTGACTTAATGTTACCAAAATTGAACGGTTTTGAGGTAGCCAGAACTCTCAGGAAAGAGAAAAACGGACTTTCTATTTTGATATTGACTGCCAAATCAGATATCCTTGACAGAGTGGAAGGACTGGATTCGGGTGCAGACTATTATCTTACAAAACCTTTTGACAGAAGAGAGCTATTAGCCTGTATAAATGCTCTACTTCGCAGACAAGGAAAAGAAGTAAATCAGGTAAGCTTTGGTAATACCTCTTTGGATATAGATTCCTCAGAACTTATATCCGGCGATAACTCCATTCGCCTCTCCTCCAAGGAGTTTCAAATGATGAGACTACTTTTAAAGGAAGGCAAAAACAATATTTCAAAAACTCTGTTCCTTGAAAAAATCTGGGGCTATGACAGTGATGCCACAGAAAATAATGTGGAAGTATATATCGGTTTTTTAAGAAAGAAGCTTAAGACATTGTCATCAGATATATCAATCGTGGCCAGCAGAGGTCTTGGATATCATTTGGAAATAAGAGGTGATGAATGATTGAGAAACTACAAAAAAAACTTACATTGCTTTTATCTTCTGTAAGTATTTTTTTACTTGTTTTCATGCTTATATTCCCTTTTCTTTTTAACAGAAACGGCATTTACAGCGATATGAGAGCCACACTTTCTGAATCTATGAATACTCCAATGTATCAGGACTCAGTATCCGGATCCTATGCTGTTTTTCAAATGTTGTTTGACTCTGACGGAAATATCATAGATACAAATGGAGCTGATTTTTTTCTTGATAGCGAAATAAAACAGGATTTAATATCAGATGCATTAAACAAAGTAAATAGAAATTCAAGCAGGTTTTATTCATCAATAAATGGTGGAAAGCTTCAATATATCTGCGAAGTCAAAGCTCCACCGGATCGCTTTGATGATGAAGAAAGGGGACCTCATAATAAAACAGATAAATCAGATATAAATATAGATTCTTCAGAGAATAAATCAAAGCCGTACAATCTTACCGGACCACCCACTTTGTATCGTGTTGCAGTGACGGATTTCAGTACGGAAATAAAAAACTTAAACAATCTTTTAGTTTTGCTTGTACTGCTATTCTTTGTGCTCTCTACTGTGATTATACTTTTTTCAAAATACTTTGTTAAAAAGAGTATAAGACCTGTAAGTGATGCTATTACTTCGCAGCGTCAATTTATCTCCGATGCATCACATGAGCTGAAAACTCCTCTCACCGTTATAATAAATAATGTTGGAAATATTCAAAAGGCAATATCAAAAAATTTAATTCAAATAGAAAATATGGAATTGCTGAAGAAAAATATCAACGGTATTGATGAGATGAGTGAAAGGATGAAACATTTGACA